>JACMLW010000130.1 GCA_014379385.1 Phycisphaerales bacterium | reverse complement strand
GGCGCTGGGCCTCCTCGCGGCGGCGGCGGCGGGCCTCGCGCTCCTCGTTGGCGGCGGCCTCGGCGGCCTCATCGCGCACTTCGCGTGGGAGCATCTGCTCGGCGCAGGCGAGGTTGTAGGCGGTGATGGCCGCGCAGGTGGCGGACTGCTGGAGGTAGGTGGGGATGGCGAGGGTGAGTTTGTCGTTCTGGGTGTGCCAGCCGTAGCCGTACTCGGCGCGGCCCTCTTCATCCCAGAAGAAGCCGGGAATTCCCTTGGCGACGAAGGAGGCGTGGTCGGAGCCGCCCGTGCGGGGCATGCGCTTGCCGCGGGGCTGGATGTTGACGTTGAGGTATTTCTGATCGGTGTCGTCGAAGAACTGGTTGTTGACCGGGGCGGTGGCGGCGGCGAGCATGGGGGCCATCTCGTCGGTGCACTGGAGGCCGCCCTCGTAGTTGGTGCCGCCGTCGTCAACGAAGACGGCGGAGATGTTGGCGAGGTCTGCCGCGTGACGCTCGACGTATGAGCGGGAGCCGAGGAGTCCCTGTTCTTCGCCGGTCCACAGGATGAAGCGGATGGTGCGCTTGGGCTTGGCGCCGGCGGCCATGAGCAGGCGGGCGGCCTCGATGGTGACGGAGGAGCCGGTGCCGTTGTCGGTGGTGCCCAGTGAGCCGACGCCGTTCCATGAATCAAGGTGGGCCGAGACGATGACGACCTGGTCGGGCCACTGGGTGCCGGTGATCTCGGCGACGGTGTTGTACACGGGGATGGGGCCGGGGGTGAAGGTGTGCGGCAGGTCGAACTCGGCGTAGACCTCGTCGCCGTCGGACCAGCGAGAGTTGAGGTAGTCGTAATCGCTGAGGCGGATGGAGACCTCGACATCATCGGGGATATTCGCGGGATCGAGCTCGCGCCAGCCGGGGACCGAGCTGGTCCAGACGCGCTCGTCGCGCGAGGTGGAGAGGAAGCCGGCGGGCTCGGCGAGAGCGACCTTGTCGTCGATGGGGAGCGTGGAGGCATCGAACCCCTCGGCCTTGGCCTGCTCGGCCAGCTCCTTGCGGTGGGAGTAGCGAGCGCCGATGCCGCCGGCGGAGCGCATGCCGCTGCCGCGGGCCATGGGGGCCGGCGGGATGAGAACCCACGCTCCCTTGAGATTGTCCTTCTCGGCCTCGAACTCGGCGTCGGTCTCGGGCATCTTGATAACGCGCCCGCGAACCGGGCCGGTCGTGCCGGCGGCCCAGGCGTGGGTGGTGAACTCGAGGTCGCGCAGATGCCGCCATTCGGTGGTCTTCTTGCCCTCTTCGCCTTCGACATCGCGTTCGACGGCGAGGGAGATTTTGCCGGTGGAGGGGCCGCGATCAAAGCGGACGGGGATGGTGCCCCATTCATCGAGATGGGCGTTGGCGAGGCCCCAGGTTTGGAACTGCTGCATGGCCCAGCGGTTGGCGGCCTCGGCGTTGGATGAACCGGTGAGGCGTGGGCCGATGTGGGTGCAGATGTGCGTCAGGTGGTTCATCACCTGGTTGCGGTTCTTGCCCTCATCAAGGATGCGGGCGATGACGGCTGGATCGCCCATCGCGATGGCTGGGGCGGGAACTTCTTCGCCGTTGATGATCGCGACCGCGGTGGGCCTGGCGTCGATCGGCGTGCCTGCGGTGCTGGCGCGCGCGGGGGCCGAGTTACCTTCGGGGTGGCCGGCGCAAGCTGTGAGCAGCGCCACGGCCGTGAGGAGCGTTGCAGGAAGAGCCCGGAGACGGACGGAGGGGGAGAGGCGCGAGGGCACGGATGACATTGAGATGCTCCTGCTGAAACGGATCGCCGGTCGGCCTGAGTGGCCGGGGTGGGTCAAGCGCGCGGCGAGAATGACCACGCGTCGCGCAGCATAACCGAAACTTCACAAACCGGGTGGCTGGCGGACGGTTGCGGCGACGGGGGGCGAGGCCTGACGCGAGGGAGCGAAATATGCGGGGCCTAGCGGGTGGGGCCGGTCGGGAGCTTCTTCCGCTGCCAGAGTTTGAGAAGATCGTCAAGCTCGATGGGCTTGGCGACGAACGGGTCGGACTCGCTGGAGCGCTCTGAGCGGATGAACTCGCCCTGCTCGGTGTAGTAGGCGACCTGGGGCTGGAAGTCTTCGCGCAGCTCGGTGGTAATTACCCAGCCATCCGCTGGCGTCTTGGTCAAGGATTCCCGGCGAAAGGAGACGGCTGAGGTGTCGGTGCGATAGGTGTAGAAGCCGTACTTGGCCTCGGCTCCGCCGCGGATGAGGAGTTGGGGAAGGAGGTAGGCCTCGACCTGAGTGAGGTATCCATCGCCCTCGACGACGGGCTTGACCTCGCGGGGAGGGGCGCCCTTGGCGGAGACGAGGACGGTGAGATCCTTGTCAACGCGGGCGCCGATCTCGTTCCAGGTGCCGAGGTCGTTGCCGGATTCGAGGTGACGGCGCGTCATGCGGACGCTCCAGGTTTCTTCCTTGCGGTCGGTGGTCATGAAATAGATGGCGGTTGAATCGACGGCGCAGTCCTTGTCGAGCACGCGGACGCGGACCTGCGCGAGGTAGCCGTCGTCGTTGTCTGGCTGGTTCCAGCGGTTGCGGGGGCGCTCGGGGTTGGTCTCGCCGCGCTTGCCTTTCCAGAACTTAATGCCGCGGTAGCCGAGTTCCTCGGCATCGCTGGCGGCGCCGCCGGGGGCGGGGCGGTACAGGCGGTGCCAGCGCTCCTTGCCATCGAGGACGGCTTCGTAGTCGGGAGCGCTGAGGGTGGCGAGGAGGTGCACACCGGCGCGGACGGCGGCGCCGCGATCGAGGTTGAGCTGCTCGGCATCGGCGAAGGAGGCATTGGCGACGACAGTCTCGTAGAGGGGGCGGACGCGTGCGAACTCGCTCTCGGCGGTGATGAGCTCGAAGACGACGAACTGGAGGGCCGAGGGCTTGAAGATCGTGTAGCCCTTGACGATGCGCTTGCCGTCGGTGTGGGGAACCGAGAAGTAGATTCGCTCGGCGGGGTGCTTGAGCTGGAGGGAGTCGCGTCCCAGGAGCTTGGCTTTGGTGGAGAGAATCTCGGTGGAGGAAGGATTCATTACGCCGAAGGAGCCCTGAATCAGGGCGACGGTGCTTTCGGCGGCCTCCTGGATGGTGGCCGTCGCCTTGGATGTCTGGGGTGTCTGGATATTGATGAGCCAGGTTCGGTCACTGGGCATGATCTGGGCGGTCTGTTGATCGCCCACGCGGGTGCCCTGGAACACCGCGCCGACCGGGACGCGCATGGAGAGTCCAACGTTATCGAGCCGGGAAGGCTCCTCGGCGAGCTCCACCGCCTGTGAGGAGGGGGGTGTTACGACGTTGGCAGGCTGAGCTGCGGCGGCGCTTCGCAGGGAGAGAGCAAGGACGGCGGCGAGCGATCTGACGAGCGACATAGGAGCAATCCTTGGACGAAGCATCTATAAGAGTGGCTGAGCGACTCGAAGAGGTACGCGGCTCGCGAATGATCGGACGGGCCGGTAGGGGGTGGTGAGAAAGTGTTGCGGGAGCGCAAAGAAGGGTTGACACGGGCGGTGAGGGTCGTACCCTACTCGGCTCGCGACCGGGAGGTCGGCCGTCGGTTGGCGTTGGCGCAAGGTGCCGGGCGGTGAAGGTGGAGAGTAACGGTTTGGTCGGTCTGATCGAGACTTCCGCGCCATCCCGTGCTCATGCGGGCGGGTTCGGAAAGGTCTGTCGTAGCGAAGGTCCTGGGGCCGCCGCGATGGGAAGTCGGTGCCCCGGGGTTGGCAAGTGGCGTGATGAGACGATCGTGCCCGGTCGTGGGAACGCGAGTGGGATGATTGCCGACGATAGCGGCGACAGCAGGGTTGGTCTGAAGGGAAAGAGCACACATGACCGGTGGAAAGATCCGCATTCGAATGGAGGCGTACGACCACCTCGCCCTGGACGCCTCCGCGAAGGAGATCGTCGATCACGCCAAGCGCACGAACGCGAAGGTGGCGGGGCCGGTGCCATTGCCGACGCGGATCGAGCGCTACACGGTTCTCCGCTCGCCGTTCATTGATAAGAAATCGCGCGAGCAGTTTGAGATCCGGACCCACAAGCGGATTATCGATATTATCGAGCCAAACGCCCGCACCGTCGAGGCCCTGAACCGGCTCGTCGTCCCTGCGGGCGTGTTCATTAAGATCAAGGCGTAGTTTGACGAGGCCCCCGTGCAGTGCATGGGGGCTTGTGCTTTCCAAGGGGACAAGTCTTCCTCTGCCCGATCGGCGGCCCCAATGGGTTGGCGGTGAGAGGCACGAAGCCGGACCTGATCCGAGTCGCCTACGCGGCGGCCGGCGGGGCTGAAAGGTGGAACATATGTCGATCGCGATTCTCGGCACCAAAGTTGGCATGACGCGCGTCTTCGATGAGGGCGGCGCGAGCATTCCTGTGACAGTTATCCAATGCGGCCCGTGCGTGGTTACGCAGATCCGGACGGTAGAGAAGGACGGTTACAGCGCGGTGCAGGTGGGGTTTGGCGAGATGAAGGCGCGCAACTCGACCATCCCGCTCATCGGGCATGACTTCAAGGCCGGGACGACCCCGAAGCGGGTTCATCAGGAGTTCCGGGTCACCTCGGAGGAGGTCGCGAACTACGCCCTTGGACAGACACTGACGCTCGAGAGCCTGGCGGGGAACAAGTTTGTGGACGTGACCGGGATCTCCAAGGGTAAGGGGTTTCAGGGCACGATGAAGCGCCACCGATTCAAGGGTATGTTCGCCAGTCACGGCACCGAGCGGAAGCATCGGGCGCCGGGTTCGATCGGCGGGCACTGCTCGAACCGCGGCTTTGGCGGCGGGCTCAAGAAGGGCAAGAAAATGTCGGGGCACATGGGTGCCGAGCAGATCACGCAGCGATCGGCCGATCTGGTGCGGATCGATGTAGAAAATGGGATTTTGTTGGTCAAGGGGCCGATTCCCGGCCCGAACCGGGCTATTGTCACCGTCCGCGCCGCGGTCCGGCTTAACCGGAGCAAGACGAAGCGTGCGGCGGAGGCTGCGAAGGCCTGAGTTTGGTGATGTAAAGAGCGCACCTTCAAGAGTGCGAGTAGGTCGGTGTTCCGTCTGACCGCTCAGCCGAGCGTCCGATGGGTCCGAAAGGTCCGTTCGCGGAAACCACCGGACACAAACAGCAAACGTGCCCGTTTCGGCTGTGCCGAGGCGGGCGAGGACAGCCGAGTCGATTCCGGCACGCACCGCTGAATAACAGGTGCGGGGCCGGATAGGCGAGGAGCCGCGGGTACGTTCGCAAGAGCGCACCCAACGGTGTTTCGAGGCGTCGGACGAGGTAAGACAGATGGATGTCCCCGTCTTTAATATTCTGGGTGCCGAGGTAGGCACATTTTCAATTGACGAGCAGTCGCTCGGTGGCACGATCAACGCTGCGCTGATCAAGCAGGCGTACGTTCGTTACCACACGAACCAGCGGCAGGGCTCGGCCCGGACGAAGAATCGTCACGAGGTCGAGGGCTCGACGCGCAAGCTGTACAAACAGAAGGGCACGGGCAACGCCCGACACGGCGACCGCAAGGCCAATCTGTTTCGCGGCGGTGGGCACGGGCACTCCAAGAAGCGGACCCGCGAGGACTTCCGCCCGGACATGCCGAAGAAGATGCGCCGCAAGGCCAACCGCAACGCGCTGCTCGCGAAGCTGATGGACAACGAGGTTCGGGTGATCGACTCGCTGAGCTTCGAGGCCCCGCGGACCCGTGCGTTCATCGATTTCCTCGGCGCCATCAACGTCGATCGCTCCGCGATCGTCGCGGTCGCACCGGAGAACGAGAACATCCGCTTGTCGGCCCGCAACGCCGACGGGGTAACGCTGATCGGACCGGAGCAACTGACCTGCTTCGAGCTGCTCAACCACCGCTACCTGGTGATTTCTAAGTCGGACCTTCAGGCGTGGCTCAGCGGCCCCGCCTCGCAGACCGGCAAGGAAGCGAAGACCAATCCACTCGGCCGCGCTGCTGCTGAGGAGGCCGCCTGATGCACGCCTTGTACATCGTCAAGAAGCCGCTGGTGACCGAGAAGATCACCTACGGGATGAACGAACACAACCAGTACGCGTTCGAGGTCGATCCTCGCGCGAGCAAGACCGAGATCAAGAAGGCGGTGGAGGAGCTCTACAACGTGAAGGTTGTGGGTGTGAACACGCAGCTCCGCAAGGGCAAGCATCGCCGGCTGAAGTACGGCGTGGTGACCGAGCCCTTGCAGAAGCGGGCGATTGTCAGGCTGGCCGAGGGCAGCACGATCGAGCTGTTCTAAGAGAAGACGCTGGGCACCGAGCCTAGACGAACGAAGAAGCAGGCGCTAGGAACGAAGAAGAAAGTCACGGGAACGTCATGCCGATCCGCATCTACAAGCCGACCTCCGCCGGGCGCCGCAACGCCTCGGTGAACATGCACTCCGAGGTGACGAAGAAGTCGCCCGAGAAGTCGCTGCTCCGTCCGCTCCCTAAGAAGGGCGGCCGCAACCACTCCGGCAAGATCACGGTCCGCGGCGTGGGCGGCGGCGCCAAGCGGATGCTCCGCTCGATCGACTTCCGGCGCGCAGATCGCGACGGGATCGAGGGGAAGGTCATCGGCATTGAGTACGACCCCAACCGGTCCTGCCACATCGCGCTGATCGAGTACACCGACGGCGTGAAGCGATACATCCCCTCGCCCAAGGGGCTGACGGATGGTGACACCGTGATCGGCTCCTGCACTGGCCCTGTGGAGCCCAAGGCGGGCAACTGCATGCGGCTGCGGAATATTCCAACGGGTCTGGATGTTCACTGCATCGAGCTGGTCGCCGGCGGCGGCGCGAAGCTGTGCCGGTCGGCAGGCATGTCGGCCAGGCTGACGAACAAGGAGGGTGGGTACGCCACGCTGGTCCTCCCCTCCGGTGAGCAGCGAAGGGTTCCGATTGACTGCCGCGCGACGATCGGTCAGGTCGGCAACGCCGATCACCAGAACCGCATGCTGGGCAAGGCCGGTCTGTCGCGTCACTTGGGAATCAGGCCGATCACCCGCGGCGTCGCCAAGAGTCACAACGCCCACCCCCTGGGCGGCGGTTCTGGTCGATCGAAGGGTGGCCGGCCGCCGGTCGGTCCGACGGGCGTGCTCTCGAAGGGTGGCGCGACCCGCAATCGCAAGAAGCATTCCGAGGATCTGATCATTCGCCGGCGTATGACCAAGCGGCACGGGCAGCTGAGGTAAGACGACACGGTGCGGTCGAGCAGCGCGACGGAAACGGTTCGGTGGACGACGGGTTTCAGGCACGAAGGTCGGCGCAGAAGTCAGGAAGGGCACACCAATGGGCCGCAGTCTGAAGAAGGGTCCGTATGTCGATGAGAATCTCTACCGCAAGGTGGAGAAGCTCATGCAGCAGGGCAAGCGCGAGCCCATTAAGACTTGGGCGCGTCGCTGCACCATCGTCCCCGAGTTCGTCGGGTACACGTTCAAGGTGCATAACGGCCGTCTGTTCATGGATGTTTATGTGACCGAGGACATGGTCGGCCACAAGCTCGGCGAGTTCTCGAGCACCCGCACCTTCCGCGGCCATACGAACAAGAAGGAAGGCATCGTTCAGGGCGCCAAGGGCGCGTAAGCGTCCGGCATGGGCGCGAGGGCCGGGTCGGTGATCTGAGTTCGCGATCTGATGGGCCGGTGAGAAGTCAGAACGAGTAGTGATGCCGGGGGGCCCCGTGCCCCGGAAGCGAGGAACACCCGTGAGGATTCGAGGCGACAAACTCAAACAACTGGCCGCGGCGAAGGGGCTTACCCCTGAGGCGCTCGGCCAGGCCGTTGCTCGCAAGGGCCTTGATTCCGAGCGCGCGGTGTCGGCGGTGAAGAGCTGGATGCGCGGCAGCGACCATCCCCGCTGCAAGGCCGAGGACATCCGGACCCTCGCCTCGGCCCTGGGGGTCGAGGTGCCGGACTTGGCTCGCTTCACCTGCGTGCTCAAGTACCATCGCGGCAGCCCCCGCAAGGTTGGCCTGCTGGTGGACCTCATCCGCGGCAAGAACGCGATCACCGCCGAGAACATGCTGACGTTCACGACGAAGCGCGCGGCCGTTGATGTGAAAAAGGCGCTGCTCGCGGCTCGGAGCGACGCGGAGCTCGCGCAGGCGGACATCGAGAACCTGGTGGTGGCGGAGAGCCGCGTGGACGACGGCCCGCAGATCAAGCGGTTCCAGCCGAAGGACCGCGGCCGAGCGCACCGGATTCTGAAGCGGACGAGCCACATCACGATCGGGCTGCAGGTGGCGGACAACGACGGGGAGCAGAAGTAAATGGGCCAGAAGACGCATCCATTTGGTTTCCGCGTCGGCATCACCGAGGCGCACAAGAGCCGCTGGTACGCCCCCAAGGCGCTGTACGGCGAGCTGCTGGTGGAGGACTACAAGATCCGCCGGTTCCTCGATCGGCGTCTGAACCGAAACCCGCCGCACGCTGGGGTGTCGGACATCCACATCGAGCGCACGCGTGAGGAGCTGAAGGTCATCATTAAGACGGCGCGTCCGGGCCTGGTGATCGGCCCCAAGGGCGCCGAGGTTGACCGGATGACCGAGGAGCTGCAGTTCATGACGGGCCGGAAGGTCGCGATCTCGATCCTCGAGATCAAGAACCCCGACCTGGATGCGCAGCTCGTCGCCGAGAGCGTGTCGGAGCAGCTCCGCAAGCGGGCGAGCTTCCGGCGCGCGATCAAGATGCGTGCGGAGGCCTGCATGCAGGCGGGCGCCAAGGGGGTGAAGATCCAGATCTCCGGCCGCCTGGGCGGGGCCGAGATGAGCCGCTCGCTCGACGTGAGGCTCGGGTCGCTCCCGCTCTCGACGCTCCAGGCGAACATCGACTACGGGTTTGCCGAGACGTTCACAACGTACGGGGCCCTGGGCGTGAAGGCCTGGGTCTACAAGGGCATGTACGACGCGAAGCAGGTTGACGAGGCCGAGAGCAACGCGGCTGGCGGCCGGGCTCGCGCCCGTGGACGCCGCTGAGTTTGCTGGACCGAGGTTGTTGGCTGAGTTCTTTGGTGAGGATTGTGGCCGGAGTGTTTGAAGTCAGATTTTCCCAGTGCCTAGCGCCAAGTGGCTAGTGCCTGTCCGGGAGTGTGATCGATGGCGCTGATGCCAAAGAGGGTGAAGTTCCGCAAGGAGTTCCGTCGCGTGCGGGACCGCAAGGCGACCAAGGGCAACTACGTTGCCTACGGCGATTACGGCCTGCAGGCGCTCGAGGGCACTTGGCTCCCCGCGCGGGTGATCGAGGCCGGGCGCGTCGGTGCGCAGCACTTCCTCAAGCGCGAGGGCAAGCTGTTCATCCGCGTGTTCCCGAACAAGCCTATCTCCAAGAAGCCGCTCGAGACCCGGATGGGCACGGGCAAGGCCGACGTGGATTACTGGGCGGCGCGCGTGAAGCCCGGCACCATGCTCTTCGAGATCGCGGGCGTGTCGGAGGCGACGGCCCGCAGCACGCTGGCCCGTGTGGCCTCGAAGATGCCGGTGCGGTGCCGCTTCGTGAAGCGCCGCGTGACGGTGTGATGCAAGAGAGTAGAGAGCAGACAATAGAAGCAGCAGTTCCGAGCGGATCGGCTCAGGGCTCAGGTAGTCAGGAGTACGCGATGAAGGGCGATGACATCAGGAAGCTCAATGACGAGGAGATCGGCGTGGAGCTCGCCCGGCTGCGCGGGGAAACGCTCGCGCGCCGCACCAAGGCGGTCTCCGAGAAGATTGAGAACACTTCCCAGACCACGAACATCCGCCGGCACATCGCCCGGCTCCTCACCGAGCAGACCGTTCGTCGCAAGGCGACGGTCGCACGCTGAGGCGGGTGTTCGCCGGGGCGAACGGGCGCCGGCGACAGGCGACGAGTAACGACGATTGATCCGAGCAAGGCAAGCATTGCGAGACGAAGCGACTATGGCCGAGAAGACAACAAGCAGCACGAACGACGCAATCCAGAGCACGCAGGTCGGGGTTGTTGAGTCCGACACGCGCGACAAGACCCGCAAGGTCGTGATCCGCTGGTCGGTCAAGCACCCCAAGTACGGCAAGTACATGCGCCGGCGGACGGTGCTGCACGTGCATGACGAGGGCAACGAGTCGCGCAACGGCGACACCGTCGAGATCATCCAGTGCCGTCCCATCAGCAAGACCAAGCGGTGGAAACTCGTGCGAGTTGTGCGCAAGGGCACTTCGGTTGAGGCGATTCAAGCCTGAATGAATCGGGCCTGAATGAATCGGGTCTGAGTGAATCCGGCCTGAGTTAGTGGACAGGTATTTTCTTCCGGGCCGGCCGCGGCCGGGTCTGAAAGGTTGGTAAGGCGTTATGCTTCAGCAAGAAACAAGGTGCGAGGTCGCTGACAACTCGGGGGCGAAGATCGCCTACATCATCCGCGTGTACGGCGGCTCGACCAAGAGCGGCCGGTTCACGCGCCGGATCGCGGGGATCGGCGACCGTGTGCTGGTGAGCGTCAAGAAAGCTCTCCCCGGCGCGGACATCAAGGCGGGCGACAAGTCCAAGGCGGTGGTGGTCCGCACCACGAAGGCGACGCGCCGGGCCGACGGCTCGTACGTGAAGTTCGACGCGAACGCCGTGGTGCTGATCCAGGACGATGGGAACCCCAAGGGCACCCGCATCTTCGGCGCCGTGGCACGTGAGCTGCGCGAGAAGAACTACATGAAGATCGTGTCCCTCGCGCCGGAGGTGGTCTGACCTATGCCAAAGCACGTTCGTAAAGGCGATATGGTGATCGTGACCAGCGGCTCGTTCAAGGGCGAGATCGGCTCGGTGATGCGTGTCATACCCGAAGACGACCGAGTGGTCGTCAAGGGCGTGAACATGCGCACCAAGCACATCAAGCCCAGTCGCGTCGGCCAGGGCGGCATCATCACCCGCGAAGAGCCGATCCACATCTCGAAGGTCAGCCCGGTGGTTGACGGCAAACCCACCCGCGTGCGCTTCGAGACCCGCGAGGACGGCTCGAAGATCCGAGTCGCGGTTCGCAATGGGCAGGAACTCGGCGTCATCCACGGCCCCAGGACATCTACCGCCGGTGGCGCTGGTATGCCCGTGGCCCCACGCAGGGCGATCCCCGCCAAGAAGGTCGCGAAGGCAGCCGGCTCCAAGGTGGCTAGTTCCAAGACGGCTAGTTCTAAGACAGCTAGTTCTAAGACGGCTAGTTCTAAGACGGATAGTTCCAAGACGGATAGTTCCAAGGCGGGCGGGTCCAAGTCGGCCAAGTCCAGTAAGAAGACCGAGAAGAAAGCCGCAAGCAAGGGCAGCAAGTAAGACAGGTCTGGCGCCAGACAGTTCCAAGCAAGCAGCAAGACGCGGCCGCCCATCCGGGAGCCGGGAGAGTCGAGATGGCCAAGGGCAAGAAAGCACAAGCGACAGAGGCTCCGGTCTCCACCGGCCCCAAGCCCAAGCCGCGCCTCCGCACGATGTACCAGGAGCAGGTTTCGCCCAAGCTGGGCGAGCAGTTCGGGCTTTCAAACCCGATGCAACACCCGCGCCTCGAGTGCATCGTGATCAACGTCAACATGGGCAAGCATCTCGAGAACAACAAGCTGCCGCCCAACGTCAAGAGCACGGTCCTCGACACCATTACGCAGATCTCGGGCCAGCGGCCGGTGGTTATCAAGGCCAAGAAGTCGGTCTCGAACTTCAAGGTGCGCGAGGGGGCCGAGACCTCCGCGATGGTCACGCTTCGTCGCGAGCACATGTGGCACTTCCTTGACCGCTTCATCAACCTTGCGACCCCCCGTATCAAGGACTTCCGCGGGCTCAAGACCACCGCGTTTGATCGCCAGGGGAACTACTCGGTCGGTCTCTCCGAGCAGGGCGTCTTCCCCGAGATCGATATGACGCAGGTCACGTTCACCCACGGCATGAACATCAACTTCCATTTCTCGCGATCAACCCCCGAGGTCAGCCGCTACATCCTCGAGCAGCTCGGCATGCCCTTCCGCAAGGCGGGCGACGCGGCGTAAGCCAGCACGGCTTCGGAGCAAGGCACACACATGGCAACCAAAGCACAGGTCGCAAAGTCCAAACGAACCCCCAAGTTCTCCAGCCGCATCGTGCGTCGCTGCGAGCTTACCGGTCGCGCCCGGGGCGTGTACCGCAAGTTCCGCATCAGCCGCATCATGCTCCGCAAGCTCGCGCTCGAGGGCAAGATCCCCGGCATGCGCAAGGCCAGCTGGTAATCCGATCTGCTGGTGATCGGCCGGTAGGCCGATCGCACGCACCCGACCGCACGATCCACGAGTCCTGTCCGAACGTACCACGGGGCTGGGCCCCTCAGCACAGAAGAGTCTCCTCGATGGCGATCAACGACCCTATCTCCGACATGCTGACCCGGATCCGCAACGCCGCGCGGAACAAGTCCAAGCTCGTGGTGTGCATGAACACCAAGGTCTGCCGCGGCATCGCGGACGTCCTGCGCGACGAGGGCTATATCGATAGCTACACCGTCGAAGAGGACGGCCGTCAGGGCCGGATCAAGGTCAAGCTGAAGTACGGACCGCGCGGGGAGGTCATCCTGCACTCGATCGACCGGGAGTCCAAGCCCGGCCGGCGCGTCTACGCCGGAGTCGAGGAACTGCCCCGCCCCCTCCAGGGACTCGGCATCGGCATCATCTCCACGTCCCGTGGTGTACTCTCGGATCGCAAGTGCCGGACCGATCGAATCGGCGGCGAGTTGCTCTGCACGGTTTCCTGAGCGGTGTTCCTAAGAAAGTTCCCTGAGCAAGGCCTTTGAGGCGAAGAAAGAATCTACTTACGGGGCGCGCGGCATCGGCCCCGGGAACGGCAAGACCCATGTCCAGAATCGGCAAGAAAAAAATCGATGTGCCCGGGAACGTCAAGTTCTCCCTCAAGGAGCGGACGGTCAGCATCCAGGGCCCTATGGGCACGCTCACCATGAGCTACCCCGATGGTGTCGTGGTGCGCTGGGACGAGGCTGAGAAGGGCGTCTTCGTCGCCATCGACGAATCCCGCGCCGAGGAGCGCCAGGTCCGGGCCGACTGGGGCACCGCCCGCGCCCTCATCCAGAACATGATCGTCGGCGTCACCAAGGGCTATGAGAAGACAATGGAAGTCGTCGGCGTCGGCTGGACGGCTGCCGTCCAGGGCACCAAGCTCAAGCTCGTCGTCGGCTACGCCAATCCCATCATGATGGATATCCCCACCGGCCTGAAGGTCAGCGTTGAAAAAACGTTTGTCAAGATCGCCGGTCCCGACAAGCGCATGGTCGGCCAGTTCGCCGCCGACATGCGCGCCAAGCGCAAGCCCGAGCCATACAACGGCAAGGGTGTGAAGTACGCCGAAGAGGTCATCAAGAAGAAGGCCGGCAAGCAGTTCGGCAGCTAATCCCGGCCTCTCGCTCCCGGTGTCCGTGTTCGTTCCCGCTCCGTTGCTCGAAGGTTCCCATGAACAAGAACGTCAACAAAGACCTCCGCCGCACCCGCCGCCACGGTGGCCTGCGCAAGCGTCTCTCCGGCACGCCCGACCGCCCGCGCCTCGCCGTCTACAAGTCGCTCAAGCACATCCATGTGCAGGTGATCGACGACCTGGCCGGCACCACCATCACCGCCGCATCGTCCGTCGAGAAGGCGATCGACAAGGGCGGGAATAAGGAGGGGGCCGCCGCCGTCGGCAAGCTCATCGCTGAGCGTGCCAAGAAGGCCGGTGTCACCGCCGTCGCGTTCGATCGCGGCGGCTTCCGCTTCCACGGGCGCGTCAAGGCCCTCGCCGACGCGGCCCGCGAGGGCGGTCTGCAGTTCTGAAGCCCCCCCGCCGCACTCCGCCCCTCCGATCGCACCAGCACGACCGCACGATCGTCCCCGCTGCTCTCGACCGCTGACCAAGGTTGCTCCCCATGCCTGAGATCCTCGACGAATCCAGTTCTCTTGAATCCCACACCGTCGGCGTGTACCGCACCGCTTCGACCGTCAAGGGCGGCCGGCGATTCAGCTTCGGCGCGCTGGTGGTCGTCGGCAATCGCAACGGCCAGGTGGGCTACGGATACGCCAAGGCCAACGAGGTGCCGCTGGCGATCGAGAAGGCGCAGAAGTACGCCCGCCGCCAGATGGTCAAGATCCCGCGCATCGGCGGAACGATCAACCATCAGGTCGAGGGTCACTTCTCCGCCTCGAAGGTCCGGCTCATCCCTGCCGCGCCCGGAACGGGCGTGGTCGCTGGCGGCACCGTCCGCGCCATTCTGGATATGGCTGGCGTGTCGGATTGCCTCAGCAAGTGCTTTGGCTCCACCAATGCACGCAACGTTGTCAAGGCGGTCTTCGAGGGCCTCGAGCAGCTCCGGACGCCCGAGCAGGTGGCCGAGCTCCGCGGTATCGAGCTCGACCAGACCGAGATCGCCACCAAGATCGAGCGCGGGAAGGCCAACATGCCCGTTACCCGCGCCGGCGAGAAGCGAGCCCGCGGCCCCGTGAACACGATCGGTCAGGACCGCAAGGGTCGTGGCGGCCAACGCGGCGGCGGCGGTGGTCGCAGCCGTCGCGCCCCGGAAAGCACACCCTCCGAGCAGGGCCCCGCAACCGAGGCCCAGGGCGGCGCCAAGGTCTAAGCCTTTAACGAACTTATCTGCCCCCTACTCTCTGTTCCCGCACCACGCATCGCCGCTCCGCAGCGGCTCGCTCCCAGGATTCTCTGCCATGATGATTCATGACATCACCTCGATGGCCGGCAAGTACAAAGCCCGCAAGCGCGTCGGTCGCGGCCTCGGATCCGGCAGCGGCAAGACCGCCGGCCGCGGGTACAAGGGCGCTGGTAGCCGCTCGGGCACGGCCCGTAAGACCGCCTTTGAGGGTGGCCAGATGCCCTACTTCCGCCGTATCCGGAAGTTTGGCTTCTCCAACGCCAAGTTCACCACGCACTTCTGGATCGTGAATCTCCGCGACATCCTCGCGCACGAGAGCTTGAAGAAGGGCGGCGAGATCAGCGCCGAGACCCTGATCAAGGCCGGCCTCATCCGCGATACCTCGCGAGACCTCAAGATCCTTGGTGACACCGGTGAGATCCAGAAGCTTGGCGTCAAGTTCACCATCAACGCCGCCCGCGTCTCTGCCAAGGCTCGCATCCTCGTTGAGGAGGCCGGCGGCAAGGTCACCGAGACCGGCTCGCGCCGCGACCGAGTCCGCGGCATTGATCGCAACTCCGACGACAAGTCTCCCAAGAATCTCACCAAGAAGCTCAATCGCGGCAGCAAGTCCAAGGGCAAGGCCGCGGTCGCTGCCGCGGCGGCGGGCGAGTCTGCGGGCGTCAAGAGCCCGGCCCCAAAGGGCAAGGGCGATGGTGAAGGCAAGCCGTCCGCTGAGGGCAAGAAGTCCAAGCCCGCTCCACCAAGCGCGGAATAATCGGCGCGCCATCTCCCGAGGACGGGCTAGGCTCCCTGGACACGGGAATGATCCGGACGCGGGATGTGGACGGGGAGGGTGGCTGGGGGTAGGGGCGAGCGTCGTCGGTACTTTCCGCGGGTCGCTCCTTAACGGACGGACTCATGATCCAGGCTTTGCTCGGTGTCTTTCGCGTTCCCGAACTGAGGACCAAGGTTCTCTTCACGCTGGCAATGCTCGCGGTCTACCGGATCGGGTTCTGGATCCCGCTGCCGGGAGTTGATCAGGGTAAGCTGCAGGAATCGTTCCAGACCGGCGCTACCGGGAGCGTGGCCCGCCAGATCGCGGATCAGATCGCTATTTTCTCCGGCGGCTCGTTCAGCCAATCCACGATCTTCGGCCTGGGCATCATGCCCTACATCTCGGCCTCGATCATTTTCCAGCTTCTCGGAACGGTTTACAAGCCGCTCAAGAAACTCCAGGAAGAGGGTCCGACCGGTCGCCAGAAGGTCATGGAGTGGACGCGCCTCGCCACTGTGGCGCTATGCATCATCCAGGGCGTGTCGTGGCTCGGGTACATCAAATCCCAGAACCTTGTCTACCCGGGGTGGGCCAACAACCCGCTCTGGTGGATCAGCGCCACGATGGCCCTCACCACCGGCACCGTCTTCCTGATGTGGCTCGGCGAGCAGATCGATAAGCACGGCATCGGCAACGGTGTCAGCATGCTCATCATGGCCGGCATCCTCACGAGCATGCCCGGCGCCGTGATGTGGGTCTACAACAACTTTGACCCCAGCGAGCCCAACAAGATGGGCTATCCCGGCCTCATCATGCTCCTGGCCGGCTTCACGGTCGTTGTCGCCGGTTCGGTCCTGATGACCGTCGCCCAGCGACGCATCCCCATCCAGCAGGCCAAGCACACCCGCGGCCGCAAGGTCTTCGGCGGCCAGAAGTCGTACCTGCCGCTGCGAGTGAATCACGGCGGTGTCATGCCGGTTGTATTCGCCTCCTCGCTGCTGATCTTCCCCGCGGCGATCTTCGGCTTCCTCAATCAGAGCGCCCGCGCCTCTCAGGCCCCCGATTGGTGGCTCGGCGCCACACGATGGCTCGCCGATTCGTTCTCGCCGGGCCAGTTCCCCTACGTGCTGCTCTACATCCTGATGGTCTACTTCTTCAGCTACTTCTGGATCACGGTTCAGTTCAATCCCGAGGAGATGTCCAAGCAGCTCAAGGAGCACGGGTCGTTCATCCCGGGCCTCCGTCCCGGCCCGCGAACCGCCGAGTACCTCGAAACGGTGATGGAGCGCATTACGTTTGTGGGTGCGGCGTTCCTCGCGGTCATCGCCGTCCTTCCGATGGTTGTGAACCGAAGCCTGAACGTTGACTACGCCGTCACCCAGTTCCTGGGCGGCACCGGGCTGCTCATCGTCGTCTCGGTCGTGCTCGATTTCGTGCAGCGAGTCGAGGCAAACCTATTGATGCGAAACTACGCCGGGTTCCTGGGTTCCGATGCTGAGGGCAAGCCCTCCGGCCATCGCCTCCGGAGCTCGCGAGCCTGATGCTTCGGAACACGGTCACCGTCAGGGGAAGGCTCGTCAACCGCTCCGCGCATCACGATTTCTTGAATTGTGGATTTCACCGATTGCAGAGGGCTAATATGGGGGCCCATCGGAGCGTGCCAGAGGCTCTGCGCCCCGGCCGGAATGAGCTTGGGAACCATTAGGTGGGCAGTGGCCAAGCGTTCCCGTGAAGTTTGTTTGGTGACGATTTGGTGGCGAGAGAGCGATGAGGTTCGGCGTCGGTGATCCGGGGCCGACTTCCGAACAGGGAGTACGTCGTGAAGGTCAAGGCAAGCGTCAAAAAAATGTGCGGCTCGTGCCAGATCGTTCGCCGCAAGGGCAAAGTCCGTGTGATCTGCAAGGCCGATCCCAAGCACAAGCAGGTCCAGGGCTAGCGTTCCTTGGTTTCGCTTTCGACTGCTCGATTCTCGCTTCGCTGAGGGTCGGTTCTTTGAGGTTCGTTGAGTCGGTTCAGTTCCGTCCGGACCCCGCAGGAGTTTCCACGTGCCGCGTATTGCCGGTATTGACGTCCCCGACAAGAAGAAGATCTACTTCGCCCTCCAGTACATCCACGGGATCGGGCCGAAGTTCTCCGCCAACATCCTGGCCGAGGCCAAGATCGATCCCAACCGCCGCTCCAACGAGCTCAGCGAGCAGGATCTCGCGCACATCAACTCGATTATCGACAGCGGCTTCCTCGTCGAGGGTGCGCTTCGACGCCAAGTCTCCCAGAACATCCAGCGCCTCAAAGACATCCGTTCGTATCGTGGCGAGCGTCATCGTCGCGGCCTCCCGGTCCGCGGGCAGCGCACCCGTTGCAACGCCCGCACCCGCAAGGGCCGCAAGAAGACGGTCGCCGGCAAGAAGGGTGTCAAGGCCAAGTAAGCAGCCGGTATGTTCCCAGTCTGGTGTTTTCCTGTTCTCGGCGGCTAGTGCCCTGTGCCTAGTGCCTTTCGAAATCGGGTACGACTCGCAAGAGTCGGTCGATCCGAGGAGTGTTCATGGCGAAGAAGGCAAAGAAAGTCCGAAAGAACGTTGTCCGCGGCGTCGTGCATATCAAGGCGACACAGAACAACACCATCGTCACCATCACCGATGCCGACGGCGAGACCGTCTGCTGGGATTCGGCAGGTACGATGGGTTTCAAGGGCGCCCGCAAGTCCACCCCGTTCGCGGCAACACGCGCCGGTGAATCCGCGGGCCAGAAGGCTCGCAAGATCGGCATGTCTGAGGTCGAGGTTCACATCAAGGGCACCGGCGCCGGGCGCGAGTCGGCCGTCAACGGCCTGGTCTCCACCGGCATGCGCGTGACCGCGGTCGAGGACCACACCCCCGTCCCTCACAACGGATGCCGCCCCACCAAGCGGCGCCGCGTCTGATCAGCTAGCCCACAGGGCCGCGATTTCTTCGTGGGGTCGCGGCCCATTACCGTTCCAATCATCGTCCCGCGTGCCCTGATTTTCCAGGCCCGCCGGACAACAGGGTCTTTGGAGAGCAGGCGCCCCGCGGCCGCGGCACCGCGGGCGTTCCGATAGCCAGACCCTCTTCGTGATGTCCCATCACCCGCCGCAACAACGAGGTTCTCAGCATGCGCATCCGCTGGCGCGGTCTTGAACTCCCCACGCGCGTCGTCTCCGACAATAAGTTCCGCTCCGACACCTTCGGCCGCTTCGTGGTCGAGCCGTTCGAGCGCGGTTTCGGCACCACCATCGGCAACTCCCTCCGCCGCATCCTGCTCTCCTCGCTCGAGGGTGCCGCGGTCACCGCCATCAAGATCAAGGGCGCCACGCACGAGTTCAGCTCCCTCATTGGTGTCACCGAAGACGTCACCGACATCGTCCTGAACGTCAAGTCGCTCGTTGTTCAGATGGACGCCGACGCCCCCAGCGTCATGCGCCTGGCCGCCACCGGCCCCGGTGAGGTCGCCGCCGAGCTCATCGAGGCCGATCCCTCGGTCACCATCCTCAACCGCGACCTCGTCATCGCCACCCTCACCGCGAAGGTCGATTTCGAGATGGAGCTCCGCGTTGGCAAGGGGCGCGGCTACGTCCCCGCCAGCGAGCAGTACAACAGCAACGAGGAGCAGGAGGTCGGGCTCATCCCGATCGACGCCATCTACTCCCCCGTGCAGCGCGTCCGCTACAAGGTCGAGGAGACCCGCGTCGGTCAGAAGACCAACTACGACCGCCTCATCCTCGACATCTGGACCAACGGCACCGTCACCCCGGAAATGGCTCTGGTCGAGGCCGCCAAGATCCTCCGCAAGCACCTCAATCCCTTCGTCCAGATGTTCGACGTCGGCCAGGAGCTCGTTTCCGAGGAGGCCGCGGCCGCCGCGAGCGTGGACGAGGAGTTCATCCGCAAGCTCAATATGCCGATCTCGCAGCTCGATCTCTCGGTCCGCGCGAGCAACTGCCTCGAATCGGCCCGGATCAATACCGTCGCTGACCTGGTCTCCAAGAGCGAGGGCGACCTGCTCAAGCTCCGCTCGTTCGGCCGCACCAGCCTGCGTGAGGTCAAGAAGAAGCTCATCGATATCGGCCTCGATCTTGGCACACCCCTCCCAGAGGGCGTCAACGTCACCCAGGCCTAATATCCTCTCCCGCGTTCCCCGGCGACGGGGCCGACCCGGCTCCGTCCGCCGCTTTCCCGCTCCGGAGTTCCCCCCATGCGTCACATGCGAGCCGGCTACCGACTCGGCCGTACCACCGCCCACCGCGCCTCGACTCTCCGCAACATCGCGGCGGGCCTCTTCGAGCACGGGCAGGTCACCACGACCGTCACCAAGGCCAAGGCCGTCCGGCCGATGGTCGAGAAGATCGTTACCCTCGCCAAGCGCGGCGACGAGCACGCCAAGCGGCTCGTCATCGCCAAGCTTGGCGGGGACCGGCGCGGCTTTGACTGGCTCTACCAGGCCAAGCAGGCGACCGAGTCAGAGCGCAAGGCGGTTGACGGCCTCCGCTCGCGCGCCAAGGCGTTCTTCAATGTCCCCGAGTCGTCCGAGGTCGAGCGCAACCGATATGGCGAGCTGCGCAAGAGCCCTAAGCTCGTAGACCACATCTTTACGAATATCGCGCCCCGCTACAAAGACCGCACCGGCGGCTACACCCGCATCGTGAAGCTCGGCCGGCACCGCATCGGCGACGCCGCTGAGCTCTGCATCATCCAGTTCGTGGGCGCCGAGGAAGGTCCCGAGATCGGCGGCAAACCCAGCACCCGCCGCCGTCAGGCCGACCGCCGCACCGCCTACCTTGCCAAGGTCCGTAAAGAGGCGGCCGGCAAGCCCGAGGCCAAGGCTGAGGCCAAGCCCTGACGCTTCTCGGTGCGAGCGACCTATAACCATTGCCAATGGCGACCCCCGTGGAATCTCCGCGGGGTCGCTTGCTACCATGAACCGGCTATATATAGCTTGGGCTGAACCCAAGCCTTGCCACCGGCGTTGTTGAGGCCGGTAGACCCAATGTCCCCGGTCGCCGCGTGTGCGGCGTTGGTTTCCAGCGAAGTGCCGCACACACCCCGCGGCGAAAACAAGGAGATGTCACATGAAGAAGATCCTCGGTCTCTGCTGCGTTGCTGTCGCCGGTCTCTGTCTCACCGGCTGCGCCAAGGACAAGGCCACGACCGACACCTGCTCGGGCGAGGCCGCCTGCTCCGACAAGTCGGCCGAGACCTGCTCCAAGGCCACCGAGTGCTGCAAGTCCAAGGCCGCCGGGACGGCCGCTCCCGCCGCCAACGCGAACTAACTCGCGTTGACTGATTCAACGACCTGCATTCAAGAGGTCACCACAACACGAAGGGGCCCGCTCGCGAGAGCGGGCCCCTTGTCGTTTTGTCCACGCCGCGCTCTGCTCATGTCGTTCCTTCAATCCCTACACTCACCGCCAATGCTCGCCCAGCTCGATGCCGTTCAATCCGACGCACTCGCCCAGCTCGCCGCGGCCGCCGACGCCGCCGCCCTCGAGCAGTGGCGCATCGCCTTCCTCGGTCCGAAGGGAGAGCTCAAGTCGATGATGGGCGGGCTCAAGGATATCGCGCCCGCGGAGAAGCCTGCGGTGGGGGCCAGGCTCAATCAAGTGAAGGTGGCGCTCGAGGAGGCGTTTAAGCAGCGACAGGAATCGCTCGGCGCCTCGGCGAGCACGAAACACGTGGTCGGCCCGCAGATCGACGTGACCGAACCCGGCCTCGTCGCCTCGTGGACCCTGGGCAAACGCCACATCCTGTCGCGCGTGCGCGAGGATCTGGTCGAGGTATTCGCTCGGATGGGGTTCGTGGTCGCCGAGGGGCCCGAGCTCGAGGACGACGAGCACAACTTCGTGAAGCTCAACATCCCGCCGCACCACCCGGCGCGCGAGGAGAGCGACAACTTCTACGTGGATGACCCGCGCACCACGGTGCGCCCCCGCATGCTCCGCTCGCAGACGAGCACGGTCCAGATCCGCGTGATGGAGACCCAGCGCCCGCCTATCAAGGTCATTGCGCCCGGCCGCGTCTATCGACCCGACACCGTTGATGCCACGCACTCGTTCATGTTCCACCAGATCGAGGGCCTGTGCGTGGACCAAGGCGTCACGATGGCCGACCTGAAGACGACATTGCTTAGCTTCGCGCGGGCGTTCTTTGGCCCCGGCGCTGAGATCCGCCTCCGCCCCAGCTACTTCCCTTTCACGGAGCCCTCGGCGGAACTGGACATGAAGATCGCCTTCCGCCCCGACCAGCCGGCCCGGTGGGTAGAGCTTGGCGGGTGCGGCATGGTGAACCCCGCGGTGCTCGAGGCGTGCGGCATCGACCCGGAAGTCTACACCGGGTACGCCTTCGGCTTCGGGATCGAGCGGATCGCGATGGGGCGGTACGGCATCCCCGACATCCGCATGCTCTACCAGAACGACTTGCGGTTCTTACAGCAGCTCTGAACTGTGGCCATGGACTGGCCTGAAGAAACCCAACCGCAGCGGGGCCGACCGGTACCAATCACCTCCGGATGGTTCTTCGCCATGTTGCTGCAATACATCGCGGCTGATCGTCGTTCGTCTGGGCGGGCCCGCCGTCTATGGTCCCTTGGAGTCGCCTCATGTCCTCACAGATCCGCCGTCGTCTCGTCACGAGTCTGCTCGCCGCCTCAACAATCGCTCTTGTCGCGACACCGGTCTTGGCCCCGGGCCAGCCGGCGGGTGGGGGGGGGCGCGGCGATGGTGCGCGACGTGGTGGTGGTGCGGGGGGGGGGGGCGGCCAGCGCATGATGATGGGCGGTGGCGGC
>JACMLW010000129.1 GCA_014379385.1 Phycisphaerales bacterium | reverse complement strand
GTGGAACGCACGATCTCGTGGTTCCAGAACTTCCGACGCTTGTGCATTCGCTACGAGAAGTCGACGATGCTCTTCCAAGGCTTCCTGCACCTGGGCTGTTCAATCATCCTGCTCAAGCAGGTTTACGGATAGCCTCTAGTGCCTAGGTGCCTCTGGGCCTTCCTTACTTCTTCGTCTTCTCCGCCGCGGCGACGGCATCATCAATCGCCTTGGTGATCTTTGCATCCTCGGGCTTGCCAACCTCGTGGAACACGACCTTACCGTCGTGCCCGATCACGTAGAACGTCGGGATGCCGTTCACGCCGTAGGCCTTGGCCACGTCGTCGCCCTTCATCAGCAGGCCGTACGTGAACCCCTTGTCTTTCATAAACTTCGGGGCATCACCCTTCTCCCACGTATTTACCCCGAACACCTTCACGCCCTTGTCCTTGTACTTCTCGTGCAGCCTCTGAACACTCGGCATCGCTTTCACGCATGGGCCGCACCACGTCGCCCAGAAGTCCAGCACCACCACCTTCCCCTTGTAGTCGCTCAGCTTGTGCGGGCTCCCCTCAGCGTCATTGAGCGTCCAGTCCGGCGCGGTATCACCCACTGCGGGAGCCCCACCCTTCGCGGGTGCCGGTCGCTTGATGCCCTCCTTCACCGCCTCTTTTTCGGGCTGGGTCTTCGTGCTGGGAGCCTGCTTCTTGTCGCTCTCCTTTGGAGGCTGCGTGCCGGTCCCCGGCTGGGCCATTACGAACGCCGCAGGGGCCGCCAACACCACCGCCGCCAGAAGTGCCTTCAGATTCAAGTGATTCTCCTTCGAAGAGGTCGCCGTTCCGACACCGCCGCGAAAAAGCGCCGTGTTCGGACGTCATGGATCAAAGAGCCTACCACGGGAACGCCCCCTCACAAAGGGGTCCGTGCAGTGCAAAGAAAGTGGAGCCGGGGGGATTCGAACCCCCGTGCCAGACAGCAGAGCATGTCACGTCCACGCGTGTCTCCGCTATTTTAATCTCGACCCCGGGACGGCCAGCGGCAGTCTTCCCAATGGGGTCCAGCACCCAGCTCATCTCGCCCGCTTCGCCTGCGTGCGGCACTTGCGGACCAAGCCCGATGCATTCGCCCCCGCCCTACCGGGCGTTCAAACGGGGGACGTGCTACCTAAAAATTAGGCAGCGAGAGCGTAATTGCTGTTATTGGCAATTATTGTTGTGCATGCTTTTTACGAGGCCGGCATGCTCCTCGACGCGCAACGACATACCTGACCTGCCCGGTCGATTTCCGGATCGGCCCCAGTTTATCAAAGAGCTTCCAAGCGCTCCAGAGAGCGACCCATCATACGTCCCCCAACCGGCTGGGTTCGCGGCGCCCGAAGCGCCCTGCTGCTCTTCCCCCTGCCCACTCCCTACTCCCCATTGCCCTTGCCGCCTAGCACCCCGTCTCCAGCCCCTCGAACCACGCCGCCAGAAACGCGGTGATGTCCACGCTGCTGGTCACCCCGCTCTGGTTGAAATCCGCCGCCAGCGTCCCCCCTGCAAGATCCGCGAACCACGCCACCAGAAACGCCGTGATGTCCGCGCTCCCGATCGCCCCGTTTCCATCGAAGTCCGCCCCGCTCAGCCCCGCCAGTTCCGCGAGGAGCGTCAGGTCCGCCCCGTCGATTTCCCCGTCCGCATCAAGGTCCGCATACGCATCAAAGTCGGCGTCCGCCTCCACCCGCCCCAGCAGTGCCGTCGCGAGCGAGTAGTCATCGCATGTGAACGCCCCGTCTCGGTTCAGATCCCCCGGATCGGTCGGCATCTTCGCCAAGATCCGCAGGCGCGCCGTGATCACCGTCCCCGCGTTCACCACCGCCGGCGCGCCCGTCCACTCCAGCCACACCGAGAGCGAGTCGTCATTTGGGTTCTCGCTCGCCAGCAGGAACCCCTGCACCCCCAGCGACCCCGCGATCCCCACCGGGCCCGATACCTCGACGATCTCCACGCGGATGCTCGGGCTCCCAGGATTCCACGTCGCCCCATTGTCTTTCAGCAGCTCGAACCCGCCACCCAACCCCGTTGCCCGCGGCACCGAGAACACATGCCCCGTCGGGAGGTCATCCCGCAGACGGATCGTCCGCCGCGTGCCCTGCGCGCTGGTCACCGCCAGGTAGTTCGCGTCGTACACGCCCGCGTTCAGGTCCGCGAGCATGCTGCTGAGCATCACCAGCCGGAAGCAGTCAAACCCGCGCCCGCCGGGCGCCGGCGGCAGCGCGATGTTCTGCAGCGCCGTCCAGGTGTACTGGATCTCGAACTCCGTCCGCCCGACTTCCGGGTCCGGGTACCGCCGCGTGCTCACGATCGACGCCCTCGCCCCGAACGCGCCTGTCCCCTGCACCGCGTGTCGCTCCGGCCCCGCCGCCAGCGGCGCTGCAACGTCAGCCCGCGTCATGTCGGGCACCAAGTCCAGCGGCTGACCGGCCGCTCGAAACGCCGCGTGAGTCACCACCGAGGTTCCGAACGACCCCGTCGTCCCATTCGTCCGCTGCACCACGGGCCGCACATACCCGTTGGCGACGATGTCCGCGACCGTCAGCGGATAGCTCGAGGTGCCGGGAACGCGGTCGAACATCTCCACGATGTCGTACAGCTCGCTGCCAGGTGTCCCGCCATCGTCGATCCTCGCTCCGTTCAGGTACACCGGCACCGACGGCTCCTGCACGCCCGCGTTCGTCACGGCCCGCAGTGAAAACTCCGCGTCCCAGTAGAACGTGAAATCAGCGCGCGCCGTCCCCGCGAGCGCCACCATCGCGGCACACGCGCCTATCCACGAACACCCTCGCAATCGATCGACCCCGGACTCGCGCATAATTCCCTTCACCACAGTGGCCACAGAGCGCACAGAGATCTCATAGAGTGCGAAGGCCTGTGTCGCCGCTCTACTTGAAAGTCCAACTCTGAGTTCCCTCTGTGCTCTCCGTGGTGAAATTCACTGTTTACCCAGTGCCCAGTGCCGAATCCCCGATCCCCTCCTCTCACTGGCAACCCGTCACCAGCCCCTCGAACCACCCGGCCAGGAACGCCGTGATGTCCGCGCTGGTCGTCGTGCCGCTGTCGTTGTAGTCGGCCACGATCGTCCCGTTGGCGATGTCGCTGAACCACGCGCTCAGGAACGAGGTGATGTCCGCGCTGGTGATCAGCGTGTCCCCGTTGAAGTCCGCCGGGCACTCCTCCGGGATCCCGCCCTGCGTGAGCACCAGGTCGTCCCAGAAGATCACACCGGTCTCGACGTTGGCCGGGAAGAGCAGCGGGATCACCACCACCCCGATCGGCAGGTCCGCCGGATCGTCGCAGTGCTGGGGCCCGTTCTCGCAGACCACGTTCAGGTTCGCCTGTGTCACCGTGAAGCTGAACTGCACCCACTCCCCGCTGGTGTGCCCAAAGATCGGCCGGTTCTCGTATGCCTCGAACACCGACAGGTTGGGACGCTTGAACTCGAGCTTGATGCCCGCATTGGCGCCGCCGTTCGCATCCCCGAGGATCGGCGAATCGGCCGGAATCAGATACCAACCCGTGAACGTCACGTCCCCGCCCTCCCAGGTATAGTCGGCCCAGAAGTACTCCAGCGTCTGCGGGTTGAACACGTCGTTATGCACGCCCTCAGTCGCGAACCCCGCGTTCCCCCGGATCTCCACCGAAGCCAAACCCTCGTGCGCGAAGAACGGCCCCAGCCCATCCCCATCGCGGCGATACCGCGACGCCCCATCAAAGAACCGCCAGCCGCGCGGCCCCTGACCGCCCGGCGACCCGCCCAGCTCCTCGAAGCCCGGGTTGTACAGCAGGTTGCTCTGCCCATGCGACTCTGATCCCATGGCCCCGATCCCGATTACGCCGACGAGCGCCGCCAGCACGGTTCTATTCATCACGCACCTCACCTTTGTAGTTGGCCACCCTGCAACAGCCTTCGATCGCGCAGGCCGACACATGTCCCGGCGGTCGCTCGTGAGAATCACCACGCCGCCGCACGTCTATCCCCTCACGGGCGCGCCACGCGGGCTTCTCAAGGCTCCGTAACCGTTTACATTGTGTCCGACGAACACGGGGTCCGTCAATCAGTATGCCACAGTTTTTCGGGAGGGCCGACGCCGCGACCTCGGAACGTTGGGTAGCAAGCGTCATGGCGCGACATATTGGGGCAAACTGGGGGAATGGGGGTTCACGTTTGGAAAGCCAGGGGTCGCCGCGTCTATTTTCTTCACACTGCCCCCTGTTTCGGTGGCGTCGACATTTCGGAACCCAGCGAAACTTATCCTCGCGTTCGTCTCGACCGGTATCGCGGCAGCGTGCGTGAGTTACACTCTTCGAG
Source organism: Phycisphaerales bacterium (assembly GCA_014379385.1). Taxonomy (GTDB): domain Bacteria; phylum Planctomycetota; class Phycisphaerae; order Phycisphaerales; family UBA1924; genus JACMLW01. The sequence continues at coordinate 14,008 of JACMLW010000129.1, read as the reverse complement.
CGAGCCCGATCCAAAGCCCTAACCACGTATCGACCGGAGCGTTTCGCCATGAAATTCAATGAGTCTCACCGCGAGCCGAGCGACGTCTTCTGGGGCGAGATGTCCCCCTGCGAGCACCTCGTCCAGATCTATCAGAACGACGCGGTCCTCCTCGACACGCTTGAGGGATTCGTCGCCGGAGGCCTGCGCGCCGGCGAGGGCGTCATTGTCATCGCCTCGCCCGCCCACATCGAGGCGCTCGAAGACCGCCTCGAGGCCCAGAAACTCGACCTCGCCGCGGCCCGCGCCGATGACCGGTTCATCGCGCTCGATGCGGAGCAGACCCTCTCGAAGTTCATGGTCAACGGCTGGCCCGACAGCGAACTGTTCGAGGAGGTCGTCACCGGCGTCCTCGAACGTGCCCGCGGCGAGTCCCGGCGCGTCAGGGCCTTCGGCGAGATGGTCGCCGTCATGTGGGCCCGCGGGCAGCACGGCGCCACCGTGCGGCTCGAGCACCTCTGGCACTCCCTCTGCCGAACCAATCAGTTCTCGCTCTTCTGTGCCTACCCCAAGATCGGCTTTACCGAGGACGCCGCCTCCTCGGTTGAAGAGATCTGCGCGGCTCATTCGCGAGTGATCTCAGGCTGATACGGCCTCGCGCCAGGCCCCCGACCATAACCGAGGGCGCTCGCCCCGCCAAGCTTCACCAGCGCCTCCGCCCCAGCACACCATCGTCGACCGACACCAGGTGCCGGGGCGTCAGCATCACCGCCACCGCCGCGGCGATGAAGATGCCGTTCTCAAGGTACTTGCACGCGCTGATCGGCCCGTGACAGATCAGCCCCGCCTCGCCGAAGCACCCGCATTTGATGCTCAGGTCCCGCGCCAGCGCCGAGGCGATCAGCGCCGTGAACCCCGTCAGCAGCAGCGCCGCCACCGTCGCCGCGGCCCGCGTCCACAGCCCGATGAGCAGCAGCACGCCGCAGATCGCCTCCGTCCACGGCACCGCCGAGGTTGTCAGCCGGATCATCTCGTCCGGCAGCCCAAGACGGAACGCCTTGATCGCTCCCGAGAAATCCTGCGGGCCCGACATCGCCATCGGTCCCGGCGCCGGCCGGAGTTTCATATAGGCCGCTGTGAGAAAGACCGCCGCCACACCGAGCCGTAGCGCCAGCGCGACCACACCCCACACCAACCCCGCGCCGCTCATCGCGCCACACGAGCCCGTCCCACACGAGGTGGTGACCTGCACACCAGCGCCACCGCCCTTGCACCCGCACCCGCCATTGTCGGCAGCGGCCCCGCCCTCGCCCGTCTTGCAGCAGCTTCCTTGCGTGCCCGTCACTTCGCGGCTCCTGTCTCGATCGGGTGCCCCATCGCGCTCCACCCGATGTACCCGTCGTGCAGCACGCTCACATCCGTGAACCCAGCGAGCTGCAGCGCGATAGCGACCTGCTCGGAGGCGTGGCACTCATCGCCCCCCCCGCAGTACACCACGATCATCTGGTCCTTCGCAAGCGACGCCAGGTACTCAGGCGGCTCGCTGCCGCGGAACGCCGACATCGGCGTGTAGTGTGCGCCCGCGATGTGACCCGTGGCGTACTCGTCCTCGGTCCGCGCATCGAGGAAAACAGCGCCCATGTACTGATGCCGCTCGAACGCATCGACCAACGTGATGTGACCGGGCTTCAGATTCTCCGCCGGGGTGGGCACGAACGCGCCCCCCGCTGGCGACGTGGCGCCGTTCTCGCCTTGGTTCGCCGCGGGCTGTCCGAGGCCGGGAGTCCGTGCCGCGGGGATCACCGGGGGGGGTAGGGGCGGCTTCGGGTCCGGGATGACATCGGTGGGCCCGACCGGCGTCGGGTTCCCCGCCCCCGCTTTCTCGGATGCCTTCGTTTCGCTGAGCCCGAGCTGCACCGGGCGCCGCTGCGAATCGGCGAAGCCGATCGCGCCGCCGGCGATCAGGATCACCGCGGCCTTCCAGAGAATGCCGCACCCGCATCGCCGTCCGCACGAACCAAGGGGGGGGTTGCCCATAAAGCCGAGCGGCCCGCTTTCACGGGCCGCCGGTCTCGTTTACTGCATCAGCTTACTTCTTCGCGGGAGCTTCCTTCGCGGGAGTCTCCTTCGTCGTGGCAGGCGCCTGCTTCGCGGGCTCCGTCTTGGACGTCGCGTCTTTCGTCGGCGATTGCTTGGCCGGACCCATCGGGGTGTCCGTCGTGTTCTGCGGCGTCACGCCCGGCGGGAGCGACGGCGTCAACTCGATCTTCTTGCCGCTCGGGCTGGTGGTGACCGGGACGCCCGGCTTGGCCGCGGCGTTGGGGTTGCGCACCGCGCCGAACAGGTTCACCGTGAGTTCCTCGCCCTCGATGCTGCTCTTGATGATCACCGAGCCGTTCATGGCGCCCGGCGCCGCGGGGGTCACGCCGCTCACGCGGATGATGTAGCCCGGGTTGCCGTTGACGGTCGTGGCCTCGTAGTCGGCCACGAGGGCCAGATCCTGCTTGCTATCCACCTCGACCGACGCGATCTCGAACGGGATGTGCGAGCGGGTCTCGAGCTGCACCTCTGTGGTGAACGGCTTGGCCGGGTCGGTCACACGGACGATGAAGCCGGGCGGGTTGGCCTTGAGCTCGCCGACCACCTGCGCCAGAGCCATCACCCGTGCCTCGGGCGACTTCTCGTCGTTCGTGCGGATGATCAGCGTCGTGTTGTGGTTGCCGACGGGAGCGTCCTTCGCCAGGGTCACCTCCAGCGGGTACTTCGTCACCGGGTCGCCGTTGTCCTCCCCGGCGATCGGCTCGAGCAGCCGCACGCTCAGGATCTCGTTCGCGCCCTCGACCCCCGTCACCTTAAACCCCTCCTTGCGTCCGATCACATGGATCGTCTGCACCGCGCCGGTCGCCTTCATCACCTCGGTGAAGTGAACCTTGCTGGGGTCGAGGAACACCAGCGGCACCACGTTGGCGCTGAAGTTGATGACCTGGTTCGGGTACGCCGTGTCCTCGAACATCACCGTCACGTTCTTCGGTTGGGCGCCCTTGCGGCCCTTGGGGTCGAACGTCACGCTGATCGTTCCCGACTCACCCGCCTCGAACACCTTCTTGTCGTCCTTGAACTTCGGCGTGGTGCATCCGCACCCGGCGTTCGCCGCCTTGATCACGATCCGCTTGCCCGAGATGTTCTCGAACGCGAACTCGTGCGTCACCGGGGCCGTGTCCGAGATCTTCCCGAAGTCGAAGTTCTCATCGGTAAACTTGAGCGGCGCCGGCTCCGTCGGCTGGGGCACTGGCGCCACCTTGCTCGTGGCCGGCGCTGCGGGCTGCCCCGCCGGCGCTGTTCTTCCTGTCGTAAGGCCCGGCTGAGGCTTGACCTCCTGCGTCGGCTGGGGCTTCGCCGCCGGCTGCGCCGTGGCTACCCCCGCCATGGCCAGGCACGCCGCCAACCCAACCGCCTGTAGCACGCCGCTCGTCGAATGAATCTTCATGACTGCTCCGCTCCTGTAGTTCCGGCGAGCCCCCGCGACTATTCGCGATCGGCCGCCAACCATGAATGCCGTCTTTCGCCACCCGGCCACTCATGCCCGGCGGCCCACACCTTTGACAACGATCTACTCCGCGGCGGTCACTCCCGTTCACGCCGCTGAAAGGGTCCTCGAGGGGTTCGTATCCGCAGCATCCGCCTGGTTCTCGGCATCATCACCGTACCCAGGACGTGAACGCAGCTCGCCGGAGGCGAATGCCTCCAGCACGCTCCAAACTTCCCCTGGTCCCGCCGCCGTTCGGATCGCCTCCTTCAGAGGCTTGCACGGCGGCAGCCGCTTGGCGAACCACGTGATCCGCCGCCGGATCTGGTACATCGCGTACCGCTCATCGCGGAACTCAAGCATAAGGTCGAAATAGCGTCTGACCAGCAGAATGCGGTCTTCCACGCTCGGCGCTGGCGGGACCACGCCGCTCGTTTGCAGCGCCCACGCATCCCGGAACAGCCACGGCGTGCTCAGCGCCCCGCGACCGATCATCACCCCGTCGCACCCAGTCCCCCGGATCATCTCAGCCGCGTCCTGGGGTTCTCGGACGTCCCCGTTCCCGATCACCGGAACCCGCCCGCCAACCGCCTCCACCACCCGCGCGATTCCATCAAGGCTCACCTCGCCGCTAAACTTCTGTTCCGTGGTCCGCCCGTGAATCGTCACGGCGCTCACTCCCGCATCCACCAGGCGCGGCGCCAGCCACTCCGCCACCGGCTGGCAGTCGTGCCACCCCAGCCGCATCTTGCACGTGACCGGCACCCGGTCGCCCACTTCCTTTACCACGGCGCGCACAATCGCCTCCGCCGTCTCCGGGATGCACAGCAGCTTCGAGCCCCCGTCCTTCTTCGTCACCTTGTCAACCGGGCACCCCATATTGACATCGATGATCGTCGCCCCGTGCTCCGCGGCCCACGCCGCGCCCTGCGCCATCGTCTCCGGGTCGCCCCCGTAGAGCTGCATCCCCACGGGTCGATCCACGTCATTGGTCTGGGCAAGGTCGAGCGAGGTTGCCGTCCCCCTCAGCAACCCCTGCGGACTCAGAAGGTCGGTACACGCGAGCCCAAGGCCCCCCTGCGACCGGCAGACCAACCGGAACGCCAGGTCGCAGTAGCCCGCGATCGGCGCCAGAAAAAGATTACTCGCGAGCTGTACATTGCCGATCCGGAGCATGGGGGCGAATCGTAGCGACCCGGCCCGCCCCTTCAGCAGGCTGCGTCGGGCGGCGTCCGAGCCCCCCGTGGATCGGGGTCGTCCGGCACACAAGTTGGTTGGAAGCAGCCGCACCATCGCTCTTCACCAGATGCGGACGGCCTCCTCCTCCGTCACGAATCAATGTTTGAGTTGCACCAGCACCTCTGGTCCGGTCCCGCGGTTATCAGCCGATACACTTGGCTCCCCGCGTGTACCAGGCCCTGCTCATCTTCAAGTATCTGACGTCCAAGGTCATGCCGCTGCTCGCGGCGGCCGCCGTCATGCTCTGCACCGCGATGGTCCTCATCGTCTGGTCCGTCATGGGCGGATTCCTTGTGATGCTGCTCGGCTCGGGCCGCACCCTCATGGGCGATGTGAGCATCACGTGGCCGGTCATTGGCTTTGGCCATTACGGGGAACTTATCGATCGCCTGGAGGCCGACCCGATGGTCGCGGCCGCGACGCCCATCGTCGAGACGATCGGGAGCCTCTCGCTCCCGGACGGACGGATCTCGATGGTGCTGGTGAACGGGATCGACGGCCCGGGCTACGCGCGGGTCACCGGCTACGAAGACTCCCTGTGGTGGAAGCCCCTCGCGGCCCCGCTCCCCAAGGACAAGGACCGCCGCGACTGGCGGCTTGAGGATCCGGACGGCGACGCCGGCTTCTGGAAACGGGCGTACCAAGACGGTCTTGCCCTCTCCAAGCAAGATGAGGCGACCGGCGTCTCGCGCCCCGCCGCGGTGCTCGGCATCGAGCTCTCGAGCTTCAACCGGCGCGACCCGGGCGGGTGGTACCAGCCGTTGCACTGGGACGTCCGGGCCGAGGACGGGAGCATCCGGCTCGAGACCGGGCCGACGTTCATCCTCAAGCGCACCGTGACGCTCAACGTCATCCCGCTCACGCGCCAGGGCCGCAGCGTGAACTCCGTCGCGCGCGTGCTCCCTGTCGCAAACGAGTTCAAGTCCGGCGTCTTCGACATCGACGCCAAGAAGATGTTCATCCCGCTCGCCACGCTCCAGGAGATGCTCAAGATGGACCAGGCCGGGCGTGTCGCCCCGCCGATCGATCCGTACGAGCTCGAGATCGGCGAGGACGGCGAAGAGACCTTCATCGAGGCCGAGCCGACCGCCATCGCCCCCGCCCGCGTTACCTCGGTGCTCGTACGCGCCAAGGACGGGGTCTCCCCCGAGGCGCTCAAGGACCAGGTCCGCGCCGTCTATGTTGCTTTCGAGCGCGATCACAAGGGCCAGGTTCCGCACGCCGATCGCGGCGGCATCCACATCCAGACCTGGCGCGAGGCCCAGGGCGTCATGGTCGCCGCCGTCGAGAAGGAAACCCTGCTCGTCCTGTTCATCCTCTGGTTCATCTCGCTGGTCGCCAGCGTCCTGATCCTCGCCATCTTCTGGGCCATGATCAGCGAGAAGACCAAGGACATCGGCATCCTCCGCTCCATGGGCGCCAGCAAGGGCGGCATCGCGGGCCTCTGGTTGATCTACGGATTGGTCATCGGCCTCATCGGGTCGGCCCTCGGCCTGGGCGTGGCGCACGCCATCGTCTGGAACATCAACCCCATCCACGAATGGATGGGCCGGGCGCTCAACGTGCAGATCTGGAACCCGGAGATCTACTACTTCACGCTCATCCCCAGCCGCGTGCGCCCGGACCACGCGGCGATCGTGTTCGCGGCGGGCGTGGGCTTCAGCGTGCTGGGCGCGCTGATCCCGGCGGTGCGGGCCGCGAACATGGACCCGGTCCGCTCGCTCCGGTTCGAGTGATCCAGCGGCCATCGAATATGACACTCCTCAGCGCCCACAACGTGTTCAAGACCTACCGCCTGGGGCGCGTGGATGTCCCCGTGCTGCGCGGCGCGACCCTGCGGGTCCAGCGGTCGGAGTTCGTGGCGGTGCTGGGATCATCGGGCTCGGGCAAGTCCACGCTGCTGCATCTGCTGGGCGGGCTTGACCGGCCGGATAAGGGGTCGGGAGTTGAAGGGGGGAGCGGTGGCGCCGTGGTGTACAACGGCAAGCCGCTGAGCGAGCTTGGGGCGAGCGGGCTTGATGCGTACCGCAGTCGCGAGGTGGGGTTTGTCTTCCAGTTCTACCACCTGCTCCCTGAGCTGACGGTGCTGCAGAACGTCGCCTCGGGCGCGATGATCCGGCACGGGCTGGTTGGGTACCGGGTGAACAAGCCCAAGGTGGAAGCGTGGGCGCGCGAGCTGCTCGCCTCCTTCGGGCTTGGTCACCGCCTCCGCCACCGTCCGGCCGAGCTCTCGGGCGGCGAGCGCCAGCGCGTCGCCATCGCCCGCGCGCTCGTGAACGACCCGCCGGTGCTCCTCGCCGACGAGCCGACCGGCAACCTCGACCGCAAGACCGGAGCCTCGATTCTCGATGCGCTCCTCGAGCACCGGCGCGCCACCGGCCGCACCATGGTGCTCGTCACCCACGACGCCGAGGTGGCCGCGCGGGCCGACCGCATCGTGAGGCTTGATGACGGGCTTGTCGTTACCGGCCCGTAGAGCTAATAAAAAAAAGCCCGGCCGCGGGGCCGGGCTTCGTGGATTTCATGCTGCGCCGAGTGGTGTTTCCCGAGGAGGCTCGGTCGATCAACCCCCGTTGGAGTTAAGCACCAGGACGTCGTCGAGCACAACGATCGTTCCGCTCGGGGTCCCCGGCGTCGAGAACCCGCCGCCCAGGTCGCGGTCCCAGTGCTCGAACATCGCCACGCCCGGGGTGCCGAGCGTCACGCGGATGCCAAAGAACGCGTCGTTGCCCGCGCGGCTGATGATCTCACTCACCGTGTGCAGGTTGATGTTTCGGAACTCAACCGGGTGGATATTCGGGTGCAGGTTCGGGGCCTGCGGCGGCACCGTCACCACGGTGCCATCATTGAAGAACACCTCGATCGTGTAGGTCATCTCGATGCCGCTCGGGTTGAAGACGTAGAGATCCTCGGTGATGGCCGCGCCCGCGCGATCGTCGCTGATGAACCCCTCGCCGAACGTCCACACCGTCGCGGCGGTCGTAACGGCCTGCATGCCGATGGCGTCGCGCCCCTCGTACACGCCGGCCGTGACGGTCACGGGCACGTCGCTGGTGTAGATGACGTGAAACTCGGAGGTGATGGGGAAGTCCAGGTCGCGGATGGTGAGGCCGCCGCGGGTGCCGGGCTGCACGACGATGTCGCGGACGGGGTTGGGAAGGGTGTCGTTGTCCTGGTTACCGAAGGTGAAGCGGACATTGGCCGCCTGGTTCGACGTGTTCAGGACGGTGAGGTAGGAGTTGGAGGGGAAGGGGGACGAGAAGGGCCCATCGGTGACGTTGCCGCCATTACCGTTGGTGGGGTCGCCGTCGTTGTCGAACTCGATGCCCTGCACCACGCCGGAGACCGCGCCGCCGCCCGGGGTGCCGATGGCCCCGAAGCCGCGCTGCGTAACGATCTCGTAGTGCGAGAGGGCGGCGACGATTGGGCCCGAGGCAACGAGCCGCATGCCGAAGACGCCGTCGGGGATGCGAGAGTCGTCGTTGAGCGAGTAGCCGGAGCGGCGCTGACCCTCGACGGTGGAGCTGAGAATCACCTGCTGGCCGCCGCTGGTGTAGACGGTCATCACGACGTTAACAGCGGTATCGTTGGGGTTGTAGAAGAGCACGAAGTCACGAGTCCAGTTGGGATCCTTGAAGCCCTCGCCAAAGCTCCACTCGGTGGCCGTGACCTCGGTGAACGACTCGCCGATGGCCGTGCCGAAGTCGTAGTGCGCCATGGTGGCGCCGACCTCACCCGAGGTCTTGAGCACCAGCGCGTACGGCGTGTCGGGGCGGACGATCCGCTCCGATGAACCGCGAGTGACCGTTACGCCTCCGCGGCTGTGAGCGTCGATCGTGCCCGACGCGATCAAGGCGTCGCGCTCACCGGTCTCATAGCGGGCGTGCAGCTCAAAGGTGACGGCGGTGTTGTTGGGGTTTGTGATGGGGACGAACTCATTGATGCCGTCGTTGGCGAAGCCCTCGGGGTAGTAGTAGGTAAACGGCAAGTCGGCGCCGAGGAGCCGGCGTCCCTCGAGCATCTCGAACAGCGAGGGATGGATCGCGGCCGGTTGAATCCGGTTCATCAAACTATCTCCTGTCCCTGGTGGGCTGGGGCTAAGTGTGAATCTGGGTAAGGGAAAAGGCTAGGCAAGGTCCGAGAAACGTGGCTCGGTTAGCCAGCTTTGCAGCGAACCACCGCACTGGTGGCCAACGCGGCCTAAGTATGCACCACAGAGGGGGGAGTGGGAAGTGGTAAATCGGCGGATTCGACGGAAGAGGCCTGTGGAGGAAGGGGCGAGGACACGAAAGCGGGGCCAAGCCGGTTCATCGATCGGATTTTGTTCTCATGCCATTATCCACGCCGAGCGTGGGTAGCGGGAGTAGTGACACGACAGTCGCGAGCGCGTGCAGAGGCCGCTCTGGCATACTCCGGTCCGATTTGCAGAGGACACCCAGCATCGCGCCGTTCCGCAGGTCGGATCTGTGGCGGAGCACGGTGCTCATCGCGGCGCTTCTCGCGGCGCCGCTCATCGCCTGGCGGCTGTACGCGGGGCTCCAGATGGACGCGGTGCTGGGGACCGGAACCCCGCCGGACGAGATCTTCGCATATCCCTCCAGCGGGGTTGACTGGTCGTTCATTGTCGTGTGCGCCCTGTTCAACGGCCTGGCCGAGGAGTTGTCGGTGCGAGCCTACCTGATCTCGCCTCGAGACGCTGCTTGGATCGACCACCAAGGCGGTGCTTCTCTCTACACTCGCGTTCGCGACGTACCACGTGTATTACGGGGCTGGGGCGTGTTCTCGCTCTTTTTCATCGGTTTGGTGCTGGGCGTCGCCTTCGCATGGACCCGCCGGTTGTGGCCGACCGCGCTTGGTCACGCCGGATGGACATCATTCCCTTCCTCTTTAGCCCGCCGCTATCGTCCCGTTGGTTCGGAGATTTCAGCCCCGCTGCCGGGCGCGCCGGGCGCGTTCGCGGCACCCCCTTTCGCCTTCCCGCGCGGGTACACTCATGGCTCCCATCTTCGGCCCCTGAAAGCGGCTTGAGGTGGCACTGTCGATCCGTGGTGGGATCGGCACCGATCGAAAACCCTTCCCGACGCCTTCGCGCCCGGCGCTGCGCCCTTCACACCGCCGGACGCGACCATTCCGAGCCTGCCGCACCCATGGACCCGACCCCTCCCTCGTCGCCAACCGCTTCTTCCGAGTCTCGCCCAGCCGCCGCCGCAGGCCCCGCCCGCGCGCCGCAGGGAGGTGATAGTGGTAGCGCGCCGCGCCCCACCAATGGGGCCGCGGGTTCCGGGCACGGCTCGGCGGCCGGCGAAGCGCACGATCCGCATCTGGAGGGCCACATGGACGCGCAGATGAAAGCGGCCATGGAGACGGCTATGAGCGCGGCCCCGGAAGTGGGTCGCGGCGGACGGCAAGATAAGGGTGCATTGGCAGCGGGTGGCGGATCGCACAAGCCGGCGATCCGCGGGCCGCGGGTGGTGCAGGCGGGGCGTGAGCACCGGACGGCGACGGTGGTGTCGGTGGGCCCGTCGGACGTGTTCTTGGAGTTCGGTCCCAAGGAGCTGGGCGTGGCGCCACGGCTTCAGTGGTCGGACGAGGAGCTGCCCAAGGTCGGGTCGCAGTTGGAGGTGGTCGTCGAGCGGTTCGAGCCTGGGGAGAGCCTGTTCGTCTGCTCGCGCCCGGGTGTGGTGCAGAAGGCAGCGTGGGAGTTCCTTGAGGTTGGGCAGACGGTCGAGGCGCGGGTGACTGGGGTGAATAAGGGCGGGCTTGATCTCGAGGTGGCGGGGCACCGGGCGTTTATGCCGGCGAGCCAGGCGTCGCTGGAGCGGGTGGCGGACCCGAGCGTGTTCGTGGGGCAGAAGTGGGCGTGCAAGGTTTCGCAGCTCGACAAGCGTGGCCGGGGCAACATCGTGCTCTCGCGGCGGGACGTGCTGGAGGCGGAGCGCGAGGAGCAGGCCAAGAAGCTGCGCGAGGCGATTAAAGAGGGGGACGTGCTCGAGGGGACGGTCCGCAAGATCATGCCGTTTGGCGTGTTCGTGGACCTCGGCGGGATCGACGGCCTCGTACACATGTCGGACCTGACGTACGACCGGATCAACTACGGCGAGCAGGCCGTCGCGAAGCACGTCAAGGAGGGACAGCAGGTCAGGGTGAAGGTGCTCAAGGCCGACTGGGAGGCCGGCCGGCTCTCGCTGGGCATGAAGCAGCTCGCGGCCGACCCGTTCCAGACGGCAATGAGCGACGTGAAAGAGGGGGCCGAGTTGACGGGTCGGGTGACGCGCCTGACGGACTTTGGCGCGTTTATCGAGATCACGTCGGGCGTCGAGGGCCTGGTGCATGTGTCGGAGATCGCGTGGCGGCGGATCGGCAAGCCCGCGGACGTGCTGAAGACCGACGAGGTGGTGAAGGTAAAGGTGCTCAAGATCGACCCGGACAGTCGGAAGATCTCGCTGAGCATCAAGGCTCTTCAGCCGGCGCCGGAGCCGATGGCGGGTCCGGGCGGGAAGGCCGGCCCGAAGGGCAAGGACCGTCCGGGCCGAACCGCCGAAGAGATCATGAAAGAAACGCCCGCGCTGCGGCGACTCCGGGAGAAGTTCGGCAAGTCCGGCTTCAAGGGCGGGCTGAGCTGAGTGAACCGTAACGCATCAAACCGGGCGGCGCCGGAGGGGTTGATTGCCCTGCTCGGCGGCTGATTCGTTCGACCCGGCTCCCTATGCTTCGGCCCAATCTTTCGTAACTCTTGCTGACACCTGTCCCCTGACCCTGTTCGCTATTCACCATGGGCAAAACGCGCGAGATCAAGAAGCGGATCAAGGCGGTCGGCAACATCCGCCGCATCACCAAGACCATGCAGATGATTGCCACGAGCAAGTTCGCTCGGGCGCAGCAGCGTGCGACGGCGACCAAGCCGTACACGGTCGGGGTGTTCGAGTTGGTGCGCGAGCTGGCCGCGACGGGCGGCAATCTTGAGCACCCGCTGCTGAACGTTCGCGAGGGTGCCAAGCCGCACGAGCTGACCCTGATCATCACGTCGGACCGCGGGCTGGCGGGGCCGTACAACGGCTCGATCCTGCGGACCGCGATGGCGCACCTCAAGGGAACGCCGGGGACGCGCGATGGGGTGATCGAACTGGTGGGGAAGAAGGGCGTGAGCTTCCTGAAGTTCAACGGCGTGCCGGTGGCGACGCAGCACACGACGGGCGACAAGCCCACGTTCGAGGCGATCGAGCGGTTGGCGCACGGGTTCATGGACCGGTTTATCTCGGGCGAGGTGACGGCTGTTCGCGTGATCTACATGCGGTATTTCAGCGCCGGGCGCCAGAAGCCCGAGGTCATGCAGCTCTTGCCGCTCAAGCCGCCGCCGGTGAAAGACCAGCCCGCCGCGAAGAAGCAGGCCGTGCTGTACGAGTTCACACCGCCCGCCGAGGAGTTGCTGGGCGATCTGATCCCCGCGGCCGTGAAGGCGACCCTCTTCCAGGCGTTTAACGATGCAATCGTGAGCGAGCACGTGGCCCGGATGGTGGCCATGAAGTCGGCGACAGACAACGCGGGCAAGATGGGCAAGCGTCTGACGCGGGCGTACAACCGGGCTCGGCAGGCTCAGATCACGACGGAGTTGACTGAGATCATCTCGGGTGCTGCGGCGCTCGAGTAGCTCGGCGCGGATCGGCCGTATTCACCGAAGAGCTTCTATCACAGAAAACACACAATGGAAGCGGGCGACCGCGTCACCTGCTCTTCCGTCTGTGCTCCTTTCTCTCCTCATCTACGCCCTCTACAGCTTCATCATCTTGATGTCGCGCCAGGCGGGGAAGGCCTTGCGCCAGTCCCACACGGCGTTGGAATCGACCTCGATGCTCAGCACTTCCTCGGCGTACCCGAGTTCGCCGAGGATGGACCCTTTGGGGCTGACGGCGATGCTTCCGCCAAGGTACGAGACGGTCGGGTCGTTGCCCACGCGGTTGACGCCAAGGACATATGCCTGGTTCTCAATGGCGCGCGCGATAAGCAGGGCCCGCCATTGGTGGGCCCGCACCCCCGGCCAGTTGGCCCCTACCACGAACATCTCGGCGCCCTGGAGCATGCCGCGCCGGAAGAGTTCGGGGAACCGCAGGTCGTAGCAGATGGCGGGGCAGACGCTGAGGTACGACCAGCGGTACTGAAGGGTGCCGGTGCCGGCGGTGAAATACTCATGCTCCTTTCCGAATGAGAAAGGGTGGATCTTGGCGTACTGGCCGACGAGGTCTCCTCGCTGATTGATAATCATCGCCATGTTGCGGCCGCGCCCATCCTCGCCACGGAGCGTGCAGGAGCCATGAATAGTGATTCCCCGCGAGGTAGCGACGGAACGGAGCCACTCGATCGTCCTGGTGGAAGCGGCGACGGTTTTCTCGAGGTTAAAGGAGAAGCCGGTGTCGAACATCTCCGGGAGAACAACGAGGTCACCAGCCTCGGGGCGGGTTTGCTCGAGGAGCGACTCGACGTGCCTGTAGTTCGCCTCGGGGTCTTCCCAGGCGATCTCGAACTGGACAAGGTGTGCGTGCATGAAATGGGGTGCTCGAGGAAGGGGGGGGCCGGTGCAAAGGGAGGGTGAAAGATAGCAATCGGGGGGCGGCTCGCCGCGTTCAGCGATGAACCCGGCGCAGACCGCGACGGTACAAATGGTGTCGGCCCCCAAGATTGGTTGCCGAAGAAGAAGGACGGGGTCGGGTGGAGAAGGTCAGAAGGGGGCCGCGTGTCGAAGCTTTACCTTGCGAGCAAGTCTCCCCGGCGGCGCGAGCTCTTGGCGCAGCACGGGTTTGACTTTGAGGTTCTCGAATCGGGTGTTGACGACGCCGTGATGGAGCCCGGCGGTGTGACGCCGGGACAGTGGGCAGCGGCGCTCGCGTATCTCAAGGCGGCGGGTGCGCGGCAACGGGCCGAGTTTGACGGCGTGTGCCTTGGTGGGGCGACGGTGCTGGGCGCGGACACGATCGTGGTGAAGCGAGGGCGGATCGTGGGCCAGGCGTACAACGAGCCTGATGCCGAGCGCATGATCGAGCTCCTCGAGAACGGCGAGCACGAGGTCATCACGGGCATCGCGCTGATCGATGCCGCGACGGGCCGGCGTTCGCTGTGGTCGGACCGGGCGCGCGTGAGCGTGGGCGAGGTCGGCGCGGAGCGGATCCGTGCGTACGCGGCGAGCGGCGGGTGGCGCGGCAAGGCGGGGGCGTACAACCTTGCGGAGCGGCTGGCGGAGGGGTGGCCGATCCAGTACGAGGGCGATCCGGG
>JACMLW010000128.1 GCA_014379385.1 Phycisphaerales bacterium | reverse complement strand
GCAGAGCCAGCCGTAGGCATCGTGCGAGACCACGCGGGTTCCGCCCCCCCCCCGCCCCCCCTCCCCCGGCGCCGCGTCGGCGACCCGGCGGTACGCGGCGTCCTCTTCCTTGAGGCGCTTGACGAGTTCGTCGCGCGCGCGATCGAGGGCACGCTGGTCCTCGGCGGTGCCGCCGCGTTCCTTGATGATGATGCACAACTCGCGGTGCGCGGCCGCGACGAACCTCACACACATGACGGGATCAAGCCAGAGGTGGGGGTCGGCGGCGCCGTGGTCGTGCTGGTGATCATCGCCGTCGGCGTGCTCGTGGTCGTCGTCGAGCGCGGCGATGCCGGCTTCGTCGGCGAAGCGTACGACGCGGCGGTCGGAGCGGCTGGAGGGTGCGGAGGCGAGGAACTTCTCGATCTGCGGCTCGAGGCCGAGCCCGACGATGAGGACAAGGTCGGCGCGCGCGAGCTCGGCGAGCTTGGCGGGTGGGATCTCGTAGCCGTGCTCGCTGGCGCCGGGGGGGATGAGGACGGTGACGCCCTTCGGTGCGGCGTTCGCTTCGGGTGCCGGCTGCGGGCAGGCGGCGAGCAGGGGCTCGACGAGGCCTTCGAGCGGGGGGATCGAGACGACGACGCGGATGGGCTTGAAGTGCGAGGGTGTGGGTGCCGCGGCGATCTTTTCAGGGTACGGCGGGGCCGGCAGCGACAGTGCGCTCAGGGCGAGGCAGGCCGCGAGGAGCGGGGCGATGAGGATGGTTCGAAACACGGTCCCTCCCGGAAACGAGAATTGATTCTCAGTAGATAATAGACACCCCGCGGGGTCTCGCGGCCACCCGGCATCGGCGGAAATCAAGGATCGCGGCAGCGATTGGCGTCACGGCGGCGGGCGCTTGCGGGAACGTCGGGCGCAGACGACGGGGAAGTCCCCGCTATACTTTCCGCTCGACGCGGCACGGTGAAACGTGGCGCGGCGGACAACACAGCGATGGGGCGGTAGCTCAGTTGGTAGAGCGCATCGTTCGCAATGATGAGGTCGGGAGTTCGACTCTCCTCCGCTCCACTTGAAGAACAACGCCGCGGGCGAGAGGCCGGCGGCGTTTGTGTTTTTGGGGCGTGGTGCGACGGGCCGACTCGCTGATGACGGGGCGCCTCAGCAGCCGCTTGCGAGGGCCTCGAACCAGGCGCTGAGGAATGCGGTGATGTCGGATGAGCCGGTGGAGCCGGAGGCGTTGAAGTCGGCGGTGAGGGTTCCGGAGGCGAGGTCGGAGAACCAGGCGGCGAGGAAGGCGGTGATGTCGGAGCTGGAGATGAGGGAGTCGCCATTGAAGTCGGCGGGGCAGGGGGCGTTGTCGCCGGGGAGGATGGCGAAGGGATCGCTGGTGGAGGAGGAGCTCTGGAAACGGAGGTCGCGGGCGATGACGCGGACGCGGACATCGGCGATGCCCGTGCTGGGTGGGAGGAGCCAGTCGTACGAGGCAGCGCTGCCGGGGAGGTCTTTGACGATGGTGTGCCAGGTGCGGCCGGCGTCGTAGGAGGCCTGGATCTGGAAGGAGCGGACGGACTCATCGTCGGAAGCGGTCCAGGAGATGGGGATGACCCCGCCGCCCTCGAACGCGCCGCCTTGCGGCGACAGGAGCCGCACGGTGGGCGGGGCATCGCCGAGGAGCGGGTCGGGGCGGATGGAGAAGTACTCGCCGAAAAAGGTCTTGTGGTTGTTCCCGTTGTCAACGATGGAGATGGCGATGCGGGCGAGGTCGGTGGAGGCGAAGGGGGTGCGGGTGGCGCTCCAGTAGCCGCGGTCGGCGAACCAGCCGCCGATGGAGATGGCCTGCTCGTCGGCGTCGAGCTGGATGGTGAAGTTGGCGCCGAGGCCGAAGGGGTTGGTGACGGGCGTCCAGGTGAGGAGCGGGAGGTCGGTGCCGGCGCGGACGACCGTGCCGCCGTAGTCGGAGGTAATGGTCAGCTCAACATCGTCGAGGCTGCCTTCGGGGATAAAGACTTGGAAATGGTCCCAGCCGATCTGCCCGAGCGAGTCGATGGCTTCGATGCGGATGAAGGGGCTGGTGAAGATCAGCGGCAGGTTCGGGACGGTGAACTCGAAGGAGCGCTGGTCCGGCGGGAGGCCGCCGGCGACGACGACGAAGAGGGAGTCGTAGTCGTCGAAGTCGGAGAAGAGGATTCGCTGGGAGACGATCTGGTCGTCGTCCTCGGCGGTCCACCGCAGGATGACCTTCTGGCCCGTTTCGAGCAGCAGCGCGTTGGTGGGAGTCGGCATGGTCGGGGTGCGCACGACGGGCGGGTGGTTCGTGAAGTCGGGCGACTGCGTCAGGAACGGGTTGAACTGGACAATGTCGGTGTTGAGGTTGTTGTAGTCGCTCGCGATGGAATCGCCCTGGCCGCCCGGGTTCTGCGGCACGGTGGGGCCGGAGGGGTGCCCCCACCAGGTGTTGCGGGCGTCGTAGACGGGGAGGAACTGTTCGAGCCCCGGGACATAGATGCCCACGCCGTTGCCGGCGATGGAGTTGGGGGCATCGGGCGTGGACAGGTTCAGCACGCCGTTGAGGGAGTTTCCCTGCACGGCGGTCTGGTTGGCCGTGAGCTGCGTCTTGCGGAGCTTGAGGGTGCCGGCGTCGGCCGTGTAGAGGCCCAGCGTGTTGCCGCTGATGGTTGAGCTATCGATGTGAACGATGCCCTCGCTGACGCCGATGGCGAAGCTTTCGGAGCCTTCGAGGATGCAGTGGTCGTAGCGCGAGCCGCGGGGGGCCGCCTCCACGATCGCGTGCCAGGGCTGGCCGGGGTAGAGCGGGGTAAAGAGAATCGGGGCGTCGGGGCGGCCCTCGGCGCTGATGCGGCCGCCCTGGTTGGTGAGGAACATATCGGGGTACATCAGGACGGTGACGCCCGGGGAGATGGTGAGGTCGCCCATGCCGTAGTTGGGCGCATCCCAACCCCAGGGGACTCCGGCGTCGGTCCAGAGGTGATCGCTTTCGAGCTGGCTGCCACCGCGGGCGAGGATGTGGTTGAAGGTGTTGCCGGTGGAGGGCACGACGCTGCCGGGGAGGAGGCTGCTGACGAGGACGGGGTAGAGGCACCCTTCAAGGAGGTTGTCCGGCCCGAGGAACGAGTGGCGGACCGACGCCAGGCCGAGGGCCGCGAGGGAGGCATTGGTGACGGCAACGTTGTTGACGTAGAAGTTGCGGAGACGGTCGCCGCCGGAGATGCCCTCGCCGGGGGCGCCCGCGGAGACGACGTTGTCGAGGAGCGCGTACCCATCGACCATCGTGACGCAGCCGGTAACGGTGACGTCCTTCAGCCTCGTGTGGCAGAGGGACATGATGAAGCGATAGGCGGTGTCGGCCGCGTTGCCGTTGCCGATGACCTGGGTGCGTTCGACGATGACGGTGGGGGGGAAGGCGGTGATGATGGGGCTGGTGAACCCGAGGGCGCCCTGCAGGTCGGCCCGGATGGAGCTGTCGCGCACGATGATCGTGGCGGACCGGTCGTGCGGGAGGGGCCAGATGATCGGGCAGTTGATGACGGTGTGGTTGAACTCGGCCGTGCCGCCGCGCACCTGGACCCAGGCGAAGGCGTCGAACTCGTCGTTGCCGGTCAGGGTGACGGGGGCCGCCTGGTTGCCTTGGGCGAGGAGCGTGCCGTTGACAATCAGCGCCCGATCCGGCGCGATGTTGACGGTGGCGCCGGCCTCGATGATGACGGTGGCGCCGTCGGGGATGACGGCGTCGGAACACTCGATGTGGTGCGGGCTCGCGGCGGCGGACCAGACGATGGTCTCGCCCGGCGATGGGAGCGGCGGCATGTCGCAGGGGGGCGGCGCGTTGATGGTCAGGGCGTCCAGGGCCAGGTATGACTCGGCGCAGCCGTACCAGCACGTATCCTGCACCCGGTAGCGAAGGGCGATGCGGCCGGGCCCGGGGAGAACGGCGGAGAGCAGGTGCCAGCCGCTGGTTGATGGGAGGGGATTGAACTCCGCGAGCACGATCGTGAAATCGCCGACGCCGCTGGGTCCTGAGCTGGTGCTGATGCCGCCGGTGGGCGAGTAGCGGATCTCGAGCGCATCAAGTTCCTGAGACTGCCAGTTGCAGCCGACGTAGATGGAGAGCGCGTCGTTAGCCGCCTGGTTCGGAATGGACGGCAGGAGGGCCCAACCGCTGACGTCACCGGCAAGACCGGTCGTCAGGTCGGCGGTGACCCGAAGGTACGCCTCCCCCTCCTGGGCACAGAGTCCTAATGGACAGAACTGCTGGCCCACCCACTCGCCGGAGCCGACCGGCTGGCTCTGGTTGCGGAAGATCCATCCGGCGCTCACCAGGTTCGTCGGCCCGCCGTCGTACTCGTACGTTGTCCCGGTGTCGTTGAAGCCCTCGAAGTACTGTGCTTGAGCCGCAGCGAATGGGGCAAGCGAGAGTGCGGCCAGAACGGCGGCTACGAAAGAAAGACGTACACGACTGTTCATGGCATGTCGCCTTTCACGGGCGCGGGCGCGGCGACGGATCACATCCCGACGGACGAACAGTGACCAGCTCGCAGTGCGTGATACATCGAAGTGATGGAGTTCCCGGGCGAGATAGATGATGACTCCCGAACGGCGTCGGGGTCAATCATGGTCACGGAAGTAGGCAACGCGAGTTTGATTTTAGGGATCTCACCCGGCGCCGCGTGGGCGCGCCAGCACCGGGACTTCGGAGCGGTTTGAGAGCGCTGCTCACGACGACGTACTTAGGAGCGAGCGGCGATGGCGGCGAAGGACTGGCCTACTTCACTCCGCCGGCACCAGCTCGCGCAGGAGCGAGCCGGCGCTGAGTGGCTTGAGCGGTCCGCCGGCGGGTCCGTAGGTGAGAGAGAGGGCGGTGCCGCCGGTCTTGTTGAAGTACTCGACGACGATGGGGTGGAGGCCCGCGGCGAGTGCGGCGGTGCCGCGCTTTGGGACGGCGGTGTGGAGGCCGTCGTTGTTCACGATCACCTGGTCGTCGATGAGGAGGCGCGAACCGTCGTCGGAGGTGAGCTCGAACTCGTAGACATCGTCGGCGGGGACGCGGATGAAGCCGATGTAGCGGCGGGCGATGCGCTCGGCGGGCGTGGGGGCTGCGGGGAGCGAGACGTCGTTCACGATGGCGCGGCCGCGTTGCCGGATGGATTCAAAGTCGGGAAGCGAGTCCCACTCGCCCTCGTACCAGTCGCAGTAGAGGCCGCGGCGGGTGGTCTCGGGGGCCGACGCCGGCATAGGGGTGACCTGTGAGAACTGGAGGGACGCGGGACCGCTGACGGGCTTGTCGTTCACGAACGATTGGGCGGTGACGGTGCAGGAGTGGTCGATGGTGAAGGGCCCGGTGTAGAGGGGCGAGGCTGCCGTGGGCGCAGCGCCGTCGAGGGTGTAGCGGATGGCCGGGGCCTTGCTTGGATCTTTCGCGCCCGGCGCGGGTTCGATGGCAACGACGCGGGAGGAGATGAACTGAACAATGGAGTTCACGAAGCGGGGGGCGCGAACGACTTCGGGCTCGCCCTCGATTTCGACAGCGATGACGGAGCAGTCGGCATCGGGCGCCTGCGCGGGGACGAGCACTCGTGTCGCGGCGCCATCGCGATCGACCGCGAGCTCGCGCTGCGGTTCGGCGAGGAGGCGGGCGCGGCGGACGCGGTTGGTCAGGCCGTCAAACGAGACGACGCCCGAGGAGGGCCAGTCGAAGACGTGGAGGTAGAGCGTGGTGACGCCGCGTTCGGTGGGTTTGGTGGTGGAGCGGCCCCATGCGAGCGGCTCGAGCGGGCCGGCCGCGGTGTCGTAGATGGACTCGCCGTTGACGGACATCCAGCGGCCGACGGCGCGGAGACGGTCGGCGTTCTCGGTCGGGATGCGGCCCATTGCATCGGGGCCGACGTTCAAGAGGAAGTTGCCGCCCTTGGAGGCGACATCGACGAGCGAGCGGATGACCTGGCGTGAGGACTTGTAGTTGTGGTCGGCCGCGTTGTAGCCCCAGTGGTCGTTGAGGGTCATGCAGGTTTCCCAGTCAACGCCCGGGACGCCTTCGGGGGGGATCTCCTGCTCGGGGGTTCCGTAGTCGCCGGCGAAGCCGGACTCGGTCATGCTGAGGTGGCCGCGCCCTTTGTCGGCGCGGTTGTTGACGATGACGGCGGGTTGGAGCTGGCGGCAGAGGTCGTAGAGGGGCTGGCCGTGGGCGTGCGTCCAGGTGCTCTCCCATTCGCCGTCGAACCACATGACGCCGATGGGGCCGTAGTTGGTGAGGAGCTCGCGGACCTGGGCGTGGAGGAAGGCGACGTAGCGTTCGAAGTTCGCGTCTTTGGTTATTCGCGCGGTTTCCCAGTCGCGGCGCGGCAGGTAGTCGGGGTGATGCCAATCCATGATGGAGTGGTACCAGCAGATGGCGAGGCCATGGCGGCGTGCGGCGTCGGCGAGCTCCTTCATGATGTCGCGCTGGAAGGGCGTGGACATGACGTCGAAGTCGGTGTGCGCGGAGGCAAAGAGCGCAAAGCCGTCGTGGTGCTTGGTGGTGATGACGATGTAGCGCATGCCGGCGTCGTGGGCGAGCTTGCACCAAGAGTCGGCGTCGAAGTCGATTGGGTTGAACCGGTGGCGGAACTGCTCGTACTCACCCAACGGGATCTCGGCAGTGGTGCGGATCCACTCGGCGTGGTCGGTGCGGCCGTCCCGCTCGCCGGCGGGGATGGAGTAGAGCCCCCAGTGAATGAACATGCCGAAGCGGGCGTCGCGCCACCAATCGAGGCGATCGGAGGGGGCGTCTTGCTGGTGGGGCGCGGCTTCGGGCTGGGCGGGGTCGTCTTGTTGCGCGGCGGACGAAGAAGTTACGGCGCGCGGTGCGCACGCGGACAGGAGCGCGGCGGTGAGGAGTGCGGTCCCAGAGTGGCGAAGGATCATGCGTGCTCCCGGTGTGGCTGAGGGAGACACGATATCCGAAGCTGGCTGGGGATGGCGGCGCGGCCGATTTCGAGCTGGGGGAGAGGAGTTGTGCCGCGGTCACTCGTTGCGCGGGAGTTTGTCGAACTGCTCGGGGGTGAGGATTCGGCTGAGGCGCGAGGTGATAGTCTGCTCGAGGTCGTAGCGGCGTTTGCGGGCGGCGGCGAGCGCCGGGTCGTCTTCACCGTTCCACATGCGGGCGATGGGGGTGGTGGATTCGTAGCGGTCGGTGGCGGTCTCGAGCGCATCGTTGGCCGATTTGAGCTCGCGCTTGAAGGTTTCGTCGAGGGCGGCGAGGAGCTCTTTCTGTGAATCGTCGAGATTCTCGAGCGCGGCGGCGGCCTTCATGGACTCGTGGGCTTGGGCCTCCCAGTAGACGTTGGGGAAGCACTCGCGCTTGAAGGCCTGCATGAACTTGGCGGCGCGCTCATCGGGGAGCTCGGCGGCGATGAGGCGGGCGTAGCGGCGGTTGATGTCGCGGACGCGCAGGCCGGCGGAGCGGACGGGCTCGAAGCGCTCGGCCGCGAGGGAGTGGTCGTATCGGTCGTACATGTCCTGTGTGAAGGTGTTGAAGCCTTCGCGGAGTGAGTTGCGGCGGATGATGGCTGAGTCGAGCTCGATCTCGTACTGATCGAGCAGGATGGCGGCCTTGGCGAGTTCGTCGGGGGTGAGTTCGGCGGTCTTCACGAGCTTCGTGAGGTCGACGCGCTCGCTGGAGAGGTTCGCGAAGTCGCCGCTGCGCTCGCGGCGGCGCTTGCGCTCGGCCTTGGGCCAGCGATCGAGTTGCTCCGAGGAGAGGAGCATCTGGACCTCGGAGAGCAGAGATCGCTCGATGCGGGCGAGCTGGGACTGCGTTTCGCGCGAGACGGCGTAGTACTCGCGGTAGGCGTCGCGAGTCCAATCGTTGCGGTGCTTCTCGGCGATGGCGCGCTGCCGGCGAGCGGCGTCGCCGGCGATCCGCTTGAACTCGGCCATTGAGGCGGCGTGCAGGTCGAGGGCGGCGGCCCTCTGGGCTTCGTCGAACGCGACGATCTCGGCGTACTGCGTGAGGTCGGCCTCGGAGAGCGGGTGCTGGTAGCCGCCGTAATCGGCTTGCGCGAGCGAGCGGCTCGGTGCGATGCTGAGGCCGAAGAGCAGGACGACGAGCAGGATGAGTGGCGAGAGTCTGTTTCGGTGCGCCATGTTGAGCCCGGCTCTTGGTATTGGGTGGGCGTCAATCACATTACTGGGGCATTCATGGCCGGAGAGCGGGGTCGGTGCCCGATCGCTTGCAGTTCCGAGATCCTCCCGACAGCCAGCCGGCGACTCATGCCTGTGGGTTCGGAGGCTCTGGCGGGGTTGCGGTGGGGAACTGGTCGGGCCGGGTCTCTACTACCTGCTGGTTCTGAGCATCGTACACGTACAGGGTGCCCGGTTGTTCGCTGCGGCACCCCTTGTGAGCGCCGTCGCAAAAGGGGAAGTTTTTGCTCAGCCCGCAGGCGCAGATCGAGATCAGCTTCTCCGGGTCGAGCGTCTTGGGGTCGATCTTGATGGGGCCGCTGTGTTCGCGACGGACGAGTCGGGCCATTGGAGGCTTTCATTGCAACGAGGGACGCTCGAGTCCTCCTGATACGTCAGGCTGGGCTGGGGATTGACTGCATGATTCGCTCGAGCACGGCTGCGGAGGAATCGTGGGATTCGACCGATGAGGCGTATGAGCGGGTGATGATGCGGTGGGCGCAGACGGCGATCACATTCGCCAGGATGTCCTCGGGGATGCAGTAGTCGCGCCCGGCGATCGAGGCGGTGGCGCGGGCGGCCTGGGCGAGGGCGAGCGAGCCGCGGGGTGAGAGGCCAAGTTGGAGCTCGTCGTGGCGTCGGGTGGCGTTGGCGAGGGTGATGATGTACTCCACCAGCGAGCTGTCGAGTTTCACGCTGTCGGCTTGTGTCTGGAGGACGACAACGTCGGCAGCGGTCATAACAGGCTTGAGTTCGTGGAGGGCGTGGTCGGCGGGGCGGAGATCAAGGACACGGGCCTCATCCTTGGCGTCCGGATAACCGAGGCTGACGCGCATAAGGAAGCGGTCGAGCTGGTTCTCGGGGAGCAGGTAGGTGCCCTCGAAGTCGTAGGGGTTCTGAGTAGCCACGACCATGAAGGGCGGCTCGAGCCGATGGGGCTTGCCGTCGATGGTGACGGAGGCTTCGTTCATGGCCTCGAGCAGGGCGGTCTGGGTGCGGGGGGGGGTTCGGTTAATCTCGTCTGCGAGGACGATATTGGCGAAAATGGGGCCGTGGTTGAAGCGGAAGGCTTGGGTTGTGCGGTCGTAGATGCTGACGCCGGTGATGTCGGAGGGGAGGAGGTCAGGGGTGAGCTGGATTCGGGAGAAGGAGCAGTCGATCGACCGTGCAAGGGCGTGGGCGAGGACGGTCTTGCCGACGCCAGGGACATCTTCAATGAGGATGTGGCCGCGGGCGAGCAGACAGCAGATGAGGCGGTCAATGGCGCTGGTGTTGCCCAGGAAGACGCGGGCGATGCTGGAACGGAGGCGGTGGATGGCATCGGCCATTGGGTACTCGGGAATGGAGGCTTGGTGGAGAGCGTGCAAGCCGCCGACTATACGCGGAGAGGGGTTTGGTAATCGGTAACGCCGTACGGGGTGGGAGTGATTCTTTCGATCGAAACGGGCGGGGTCCGCAGCGGGGGCAACGCATTTTTTGCTAGGATTTGATGTTCATGGGTACAGGAGCCCAGGAACCTGACAATCCGGATGTGCAGGGCAAGGGTGCGGTCGGCTCGCTCGGTCGCGAGCTAGGTGGCGACTTGCCCTGTGTGGTGTGCGGGTACAACCTGCGTGGGCTATCAATTCTTGCGGCGTGCCCCGAGTGCGGGACGGCGGTGCGTGGGACGATCCTGGCGGTGGTTGACCCGTTGGCGCGTGAGTTGGCGCCAATCCGAAACAGATGGGCGGTCGCGGCGGGTTTGCTGTTGTGGACCGGGTTCGGATTGGTGGCGGTGCTGGCGTGCTGGTGGCCGCACGTCTTTGATTACCTGTATGGATCGGCGCGGCCGACGGCGCGGCGTGGCATGGTGATCGAGGCGAACGTCGTCGCTGTCGTATGTGTTGTGCTGTCGGCGATCGGCGCCACAATGCTTCTCAATCCGCATAAGGGAATAGGCTCTGGGGCTCGGCTCGCCGGGCTGATAGGCGTTCTGGCGTACTTCCCGGTGGCGTGGCTGGTGTTTCGCACTGGAGGCGGTGGGGAGGAGGAACTGCGGATTTTTCTTGGGGCCGATTACGTTGAGTCGGTTCCCAGAGCCGTGGGGCTACGGGTTGTGGTGGCCGGGTTCGTTGTCGGGATCGTGCTGGCCCTTCGGCCGACGGTGCGGGTGCTCGTGGCGCGCTCGTTGGCGCTGCGATCCGGGCGAGTTGATCGGCAGACGCTGCTGGCGATGGCGCTGGCATCGGCCGTGGCGGGTAGTGGATACGCGGTCTGGCTGGCGGCCATGTCGGGCGACGGGCATGTGGGCGAGGTGGCGTGGCTGGTGGGGCTGGTGCTGGTTGGGCTGGGCTCGGCTCTGTTCACGCTGGGGCTCGCGGGGAGCCTGCTCGACAGCCTGCGAATTGCCCGGGCGATCATGGCGCCAAGCCCCACGCTCAATGAAGTGATCGAAGGGCGCAGCGGTCGAGAACAGAACGTGAGCGCTGGAGCTGGTGGGGCGGGCGGGGGAGCAGCGGGAGGGCGGCTG
>JACMLW010000127.1 GCA_014379385.1 Phycisphaerales bacterium | reverse complement strand
GTGGCCGCTGCCAGACAAGCCGCGTCTCCGGGTGTTGATCCCCGACCTTCAGCGCGCCGGAATCGACCCGGGTAACTGGCGCGCCGGTGAGGCGGTCGTGGATTTCCACTCATTCCGCCGAGGCTACGTGACCGGCCTGGTGCAGAGTGGCGCGAGCTTCAAAGAGGCCCAGACCCTTGCCCGCCACTCCGACCCGCGTTTGACGTTCAACATCTACACGCAGCTAGGCATCAACGATGGCCGCAACGCCGTCGAGCGGGCCTTCGGGCAGCGGCCACTCCGGAGCGAGGCGAAGTCGGCGTAATCACGGCCGATTTAGATTCCCAATTACTGGCTCGTTCAGTAGGCTGTCCGCATGGCAATCCGAAGGCCAATCGCGACGCTGTTGCTCGTTCTGATCGCTGGATGTAGCGACTTCGAGTACATCGACACGCGCGTTCGAGTCGTAGACGAGGTCACGGGTGCACCGATCGCAGGAGCGGAGGTCTGGGGCTCTGGGTACGCCCATGCGCTCTCCTTCGAGACCTTACCCGAGAGATCGAGCGCGTTGACGAACGCGAACGGTGTGGCTGAGGTGAAGGTCGCTAGGTACGAGGACTTCGTGTTCCCGCAGGTGTGGGTGAGCGCGGAAAGGCAGGGCTTTGAGACATGGAGATCGACAGTCAAATCGTTAATGGAGGGACTCGAGCGGGCAGCCACGTCAGGGACGCCGCTGGAGTTTGAAGTCCGTCTGATCCCCCGAACCACGCCAGTTCATGTGGTCACGCTTCCCGACGACTATGCCGGGTACGTGCGTCTTACTCAAACAGCTCGCAGCGACTCTGAAGTTGTGCAGGAGTACCGTCTTGGGCCGGAATCCGAATTGACACTCCGCGTCCGGCCGGACGAGAGTCAACCCGATGTTCTTTTCCAGCGCCCCACGGGGTGGGCCTTGCCGCACGCATACCCGTGGTGGAGCGAGGGCGACGGTGACGGTGTGACAGAGCTTTGGCCGGTGGCCGGCGCCCGAGTGATCTTCGTGGGAGATTCGACGGCGCTCGCCCGCGAGCGGAACTTGCTCTGGCCGTCCGGGAAGATCGACCCACCCCTGTGGGCGGCGTACGAGGAGCGGGTCAGGCGGGGCCGAGTGCCGCACTGAGGCCCCCCTCACCTCCAGCGCAAACTCCAGCGCACGCCGCACCGCGTGGTGCGTCCGCCTGCATCAGGGTGCGACGAAGCCGCCCGGTGACCGGTCCGGGCGCCTCGCCGTAAGCCTCTGGTTGTTGCGGGTTTAGACGCCGCGGTGCGAAATCGTGCGGCACCATGCGTCAATACGGGCGAAGGGAGTCGAACCCCTAACCTCCTGATCCGTAGTCAGGTGCTCTATCCAATTGAGCTACGCCCGCAGTGCCCGCTTTCACGGGAACTCAAGCGTAAGCACGCCCCGCCCGACCGGCAAGTGCCCCGCCCGCGCATCCGTGCCTCTGGGCTTGATTGAGCCCCCGGGGGTGCAATACTTCTCTTCCGCGGCGTGTCGGCCGGTGCCGGGCGTCCAACCCTCAGGATCTCTCCCCTCCCATGGCTCACTCCCTCTCCGCACAAAAGCGCGTCCGTCAGAACGAAAAAGAGCGCGCCCGCAATAAGTGGCGCATGATCCGCATGCGCGAGGCCATCAAGGCCTATCTGGAAAAGATCGCCCACGGCACAGCCACGGAGGCGCAGGAAGCTTTCAGCGCCGCCGCGAGCGTGATCGATAAGTCCGCCTCCAAGGGCATCATCCATAAGAACCAGGCATCGCGCCGCAAGTCGCGGCTGCATGCGAAGCTCAAGACCAAGCAGAAGGCCTGAGGCAGCGGCCGAGCCGCGACGGTCATTACAAACCATAAAAGGCTCGCCGCGTGGTGGGCTTTTTTCATGCGCTGCCTGGACCGTCACGGCACCTGTCCGATCCCCGCATCGCCATGTCTATGACGTCGCGATTCCTGCTACCGTTTGACCCTCCATGGCTCGACCACCCGCACGAAGGCCTCGAACCGGACCGGCGCCGCGCACTGGCGGTTCAGCGCGCGGCGGCGGGTGGGTGGGGAGTCGGGGGGGTGGGGGGAGCGGAAGTGGGGGCCGAACTGGTCGATCGGCTGGGGGAGCATCGGGCCGATCAATGACTGGCCCCGCAGGGTATTTGGCGGACGAGGGGTACATCAAGCTCTCCTCCACGCCGCTGCACATTCTCTGCTTTTTGGCTCCGCTGATTCTCCTCTATGAGGTGGGATCGGCGATGTATCTCGCGGGCCCGAGACCGGGTGCCGGCGGCGGCGCAGGCGCCGCCGGAGACGGGGGCGGTGAGGGCGTGCATCGGACCATCGAAGCGCACCGTCTACTCAGCGATTTCTTTGAGGTATTTGGCCTGGCGGGGCTATTCTTGCCCGGCATCGCGCTCGTTACCGTGCTGATCGTGTGGCAGGTGCTGCTGAACCAGAAGTGGCGAGTTCATCTGCCTGTGCTCGTCGGAATGTTCGTGGAATCAGCGGGCTGGACGCTGCCGCTGGTCGTGATGGGCGCGATCCATCTGCGTGCCGCGGCGGAGATGTGGCCGGGAGGGGGGGGATCGCACCTGGCGGGCGCCTTGAGCCAGATGCAGAACGGAGGAGCGGCGGGAGTGGGGGGCGGGGCGGGTGGAGAGGGCGGGCTAGAAACGCTGACGTGGCAGGCGAGGCTCACGATCTCGATCGGCGCCGGCCTGTACGAGGAGATGCTCTTCCGCCTCGTCGGCATCACGCTCCTGCACTTTATCTTTGCAGACTTGCTGCGGACTCCGAAGAATGTCGCCGACATTATCTCGGTCGCCGGTGCGGCTCTGGCCTTCGCCCTCTATCACGACACCTCCCTCGCCGGCGGCGGAACCAACTGGCCGCAGTTCGCGTTCCTGCTCATGGCCGGCGGGTATCTCGGAACCGTGTATTTCATCCGTGGCCTGGGGATCGTCGTCGCCACGCACGCGCTCTACGACGCGCTGGTGCTTGTGATGCTGAAGTAGCAGATATCTGGTGGCAAGAGCACGCAGGCTGTCGGCTCAGTCATCCTCTTCCACTTCCCCCGCCCAGTGTGACTGGATTGTCTCGAGGATCTTCTCGTTCACCGGGTGACCGGCTTCTTCCTCAAAGCCCGGCAGCGACTCAACCAGCTTGCGCAGCTCGATAAAGCGCACCGTGTACGGCTGCATTCCCGGGTACGCCGCGGCAAGCTCTTCGCTGATCCGCTGAACATCCAGCCATCCAAAGGTCTTCCCCGCCACAACTGCCCTCTCGAGTCTCTTCCCTAAACCCATCACCCAAAGCCCTAACCCCTCTCCCCCTAGTGCGGCACTTCCTTCACCGCATTGCGGTTCCACGCCGGCACGCGCACCAGGATCTTCCCCTCGCACAGGATCTCGCACTGGCAGGAGAGCCGGCTATTGCGCGCCAGTCCGGGGGCCTCTTCTACCCGGTCTTCCTCGGGTTCGGTCGGCTCGCTCAGCAGGCTCATCCCTTCCTGCACATAGATATGACAGGTCGAGCAGGCGCACACGCCGCCGCAGGCGTGCTCGACGTTGATCTCATTCCCCAGCGCCACCTCGAGCAGATTCTGCCCCTTCGCGGCCATGACAACTCTTTCCGGCCCTTCCATGCCCAGCGAATCCGGGTCGTCGGAGAGGAACGTCACCGGAATCGTCAGAGTGGTGGGATCAACGGGGCGGACATGCATGGCGGCAGTGTAGGAACCACCCGATCCTTCGACTCCGCTCGCCCAAGAGGGAACCACGCCCAAGCACCTCATAGACTTGGGCCTGATGCCCCACGCCGACGCATCCGCTCCCCACCTCCCCCGAATCCTCCACGATATCGCGATCTCCGTCGTTGCGCCGGCTCACAATGAGCAGGAGAATATCGAGGAGCTCGTTGATCAAGTCGGAGCGGCCCTCGCCCGCACCGGCCTCTCCCATGAGTTCGTGATCGTCGACGACGGCTCCACCGACCGCACTCGCGCCCGCATCGAAGAGCTAATGGCGACCCGCCCCTGGCTCCGCTGCATCGCCATGCAGCGGACCCCGCCCGGCAAGGGCAACGGCCAGTCCGCGGCGTTCCACGCGGGCTTTCGTGCCGCGCGCGGAGCACACATCGCCACGCTCGACGCCGACCTTCAGAATGACCCGGGTGACCTCCCCGCCATGCTCGAGCACATGCGCGCGGCTGGCGCCGACATGGTGCAGGGCGACCGCTCGCACGCGCGACGGGATTCGCTGGTCCGACGCGCGGGCTCGGTCGTCGGTCGCAAGGTCCGCCTCTGGCTGCTGGGCGACTCGATCCGCGACACTGGCTGCTCGCTCCGGGTTATGCGACGCGAAATCGCGCTTGGGCTCCCCCTCGAGTTCAAGGGGATGCACCGCTTCATCCCCGTCACGGCGCGGCATCTGGGCTTCAAGGTGGTCGAGATGCGAGTGAACCACCGCCCTCGCACCGCCGGCGAAACCAAGTACGGCAGGGGTATCACTAAGCGGGCGATTCCCGGCCTGATCGATCTGCTCGCTGTTCGCTACATGCGAGGACGCCGCCGGCCGGTCGGATCGGTCGAGATGCCCTCAAGGGCTGTTGATGTGGGCTCGCCGACGCACCCGGGTGAAGCGTTGTCGTCGCCGGCCCAGCCGGTCACCGTCGCTCGCCCCCCCGCCACCTCTGGAGCCGGCGCGTGAAGTGGGAACCCCTGCTGGCCATGGTGCTCTTGTTTGGGCTGGGCCTCTGGCTGGTCTGGAACCCCAACCCGGCGATCAAACCCGACCCGGGTACCCAGGTACAGACCCTCCAGTTGGGGCCGATCAAGGGCGTCGTCGAGGTTTCGCGAGCTGAAGAAGGTGGCCCCGCGCGCGCGCGCGTGCTCTACCGCGATGGGTCGGCCTCGCAGCCGATATCCGCCGCGGAGTTCGAGCGCACATTCGGGGTCTCGCTCGATCGCGTGGCGGCCCGGCCCAGCACCCCGCTTTTCCGGCTCCTCAATATCACGTCGTGGGGAAGTCTGCTGTGGGTGGCGATCGGGTTCGCGGGTCAGGCCGCGATGTTCGGCCGCATGGCTATTCAGTGGGTGGTCAGCGAGAAGCAGAAGCAGAGCGTGATACCAGAGGCGTTCTGGTGGCTGAGCCTGGTCGGGGGCATCTCTCTTTTCAGCTACTTTGCATGGCGGCAGGATCTGATCGCGGTGCTTGGGCAGACCTCGGGCGTCGTGATTTATGCTCGCAACATCAGGCTCATTCACAAGCAGCGCCGGCGAGCGGCTCGGGCCGCCCAGCGTTTGGAAAACGGCGACACAGTCGACCTGGGTGGCGGTGATTCTCCCTTGGAACCAGCGGCCGCGGCCGAACCCAAGCCCGCAAGGCCGCACATCCCGAGTCCTGTTGAAATCGTTCGCACCTAGCGGGCCTAACACGATCGGCGCCACGCGCGGACTTGTCCGATAATTCCGCAGTTCCGGTGGTCCCCTTCAAGTATCTGCCCGATTGAGTCACCCATGCCCCTTCTTCTCGACAATGTTCCCGTTAACCCGACCGGCCTCACCTTGGGCGATGCCCTGCAGGCCGGCCGCGCCGCGGCCGAGGGAAACGGCCGAATCGTGGTAGAGATCTTCCTCGATCAAGCGGCGATCGACCCCGACGAACTTCGTCGGCGCTCCGAGGCTCCGCTCGGCGAGGCCGAGCTCAAGCTCACGTCGGTACGGCCCGCGGCTTTGGTTCGCTCCACGCTCCACGACGTCGCCGAGGCGATTGAAAAGGTGAAGCAAGACCAGACCGCCGCGGCGGAGGCGCTCCAGCAGGGGCGCCTGGACGAGGCGATGGCGTTCCTGAGCGCGCTTCTGCCTGTGTGGGAACAGGTGCAGCGGGCTACCGAGTACAGCACCGCCATTATGGGCTGGTCGCTCGACGAGCTCGAAGTAAAGACGGCCGGGGGCACAATTAAGATTGCAGACGAGATCACCCGGCTCGTCACCACGCTCGGCGAGATCAAGCGCAGCCTTCAGGCTCGGGATTGGGCCGGTCTTTCCGATGTCCTCGCCTTCGACTTGGACGAGCAGGCTCAGCGCTGGCGTATGCTCCTGAGCGCCTTGGCGGCCACTGCCGCAAAGGCTTGAGATTGCACGGCGGGTCGGCGGGCGGGAGAGTGGAGCGAGCGAGTTGGGAGTCGGGCGAACGAAGAAGACAGACGTATCCAACGAGGCCGCACAGGCCAAGTTGGGGGCGGGGCATCACCACGAGGCGTACCGCGTCGCGGCCCAGATCGCCGAGAAGGCGTTCACTGAACTTGATTACGGTGCCATGCCGGCGCCGCTGCGGATCATGCAGCAGGCCCGCGCGGCGATCCGCGAGAAGGCGGTAGCCTCGGGTCATGTATACCTGATCTCCGGCGATATCCCCGTGTCGCCGTCGGGCGTGAAGCCGGGTTGCTACCTGGTTCAGCCGCCGCGGGTGGGCGTCGATGGTCGGGCAATCCGCGAGATGGCCGATGAGAACCACGTGCCGGCCCTGGTGATTGTGCGCGAGCCGACCACGCGCGACGGCGCCTGGCCCGTGGTGACGATCGGCCCAGCGACGATCCGTACCCGCATCGAGCCGCCCGACGCCGCTGAGCCGTCGGGCAAGGCAAAGGGCAAGGCCAAGCCGGACCCCTCGACCGTGCCCGACGCTGGTGGCGCCCAGGCGCTTCCGTCCCCGCAATGGTTTGTCGAGGCCGCGCACTCGCTCGCCCAGACGGGGATCGAGCAGGCCAAGCCCGAGGGCTCGACGGCGGCCCGCGTCGAGGCGCTCTACCTGCGTACCCAGGCGCACCCCGATGGCGACGCCCTGTTCGCGGCTCTTATCGAGGCGTGTGTCCAGGCAGCGAAGGAGCCCAAGGCGGCCGTTCGCCCCCGCAAGCCCGTGTTCGATGAAGAGGACGAAGACCTCGGCGAACTCGGCTGATTGACGCCCCTCTATGGCCGCAGGTGCTCGCGGAGGAACGCGACCTGTAGGTTCTTCGCATCGTTGCCGTGGCGGCCGAACCCCGCATGCTCGCTGGGAGCACCTGTCGTAGGCCAGGTCACCATCTTGATCAGGTCGGGCGACGCCCCCTTTGCCTCGTAGCGAGCTTGCAGCGCGTGCATAAAGCCGCGCATGGTCGCTGCGGGGATCACCTCGTCCGCTTCTGAGTGCAGCACCAGAAGGGGGATCGGTCTGGTTCCGTCAAGGTGCTGCATCGGGTCGAGCGCTGCGATTTTTTCCGCCGGGTGCTGCGCCGGCCAGGGTCGCCCCGGCGCCCCGGCGTAGAGCGACCGTAGATCGCCGGTCGTCGATTCGACCGCGGCACAAACGAACGGGTGCGGATCGCACAGCCGCCGGAGCGCGGCCATGCCGCCGGCTGACATCCCGCCGATCGCGGCTCGGTCCAGATCGAAAACACCGCCCGCAACCGCCGGATCGGCCAGCGACTCGAGCACACTGTCGATCTCGCTCACAATCTGGGCCAGCACGTCAAGCGTGTGCTTTGGGTCGTGCAGCCGATCACCCGGCCGCTGTCCGTGCCCCGGCAGGTCGATCGCGACCGCGCCGATCCCTGCTCGCACTAGCCGGAGGTACCGGCCGGCATCGAGCTCTTTTTCGACCGTGCGGCCGTGTATCCACAGCAGGAAGGGCGCTGGAGTTTCCCAGTCGGGGTGCGCGAGCAAGGCGGGTACGCCGTTGCCGAGCGTCATGGTGCGGGTGCGTCGGGCGAGATCGAAGGGAAGGGCCATGGGAGGAAGGAATCAAGGGACAGCGGGGCAGCGGACAAAGAGCGTATGGGCGGAGATTCATCATGCCCAAAACGCCGCAAGGCGTTCCGTTCGGGAACGCCTTGGGCCGTGACAAAAGAGAAGGAGGCTGGTGGGCCGCTGGTCTGGGATGGTCGCTTGGAGACCGGCGAGGCGGGCGACCTTAGCTCGCAACCCGCGCTGCCCGAACCGGCGGTCGCGCCATCGCCGCCGCCCGCTCGCAGTCCGCATTGAGCTCGCAGTCGTCCTCGCCCTGGTTCTCGCGGAAGAACCGGCTCGGGCGGTCGTCGTTGATCTGGGCGTTGAGCTTGCGGAGCGCCTCATCGGCGATCTGGCGGACGCGCTCGCGCGAAATCCCGATCTCGACCGCGATCTGCTTGAGCGTCAGGGGCTCTTGACCGTCGAGCCCGAACCGCAGCCGAAGAATCCGTGCCTCGCGCTCATCGATCGCCTCCAGCAACTGGCGGATAGTGGCCAGCTCATCGTCGCGAAGGGCGAAGTCTTCGGGCGTGCCCGCCTTCTCGTCGGCGATGATGTCGCCGATGTTCAGGGCCCTGCCCTCCTCGTCGAGCGGCGCCTGGGCCGGCACTCGAAAGGCCTTCACGGCCCGCTTAATGATCCGGAGTTTCTTCAGAGGAAGCTGCATCTCGTCGGCCAACTCTTGTAGCGAGGGCGGGCGGCCGAGCGACGATTCGAGTTTGTGGCTCGACTGTTTCCAGCGGGCGATCAGTTCCACCATGTATGCGGGGACATGGATCGGCTGCACCGCGTTGATGAGCGCTCGCTTGATGGCCTGTTTGATCCACCACGACGCGTAGGTTGAGAACCTGGCGCCCTGCGCTGGGTCGAAGCCCTCGACGGCGCGCATCAGGCCCACGTTCCCTTCTTCGATCAGATCCTGCAGCGCAAGACCACGATTGGCGTAGTTCTTTGCGATCGAAACGACCAGGCGAAGGTTCGCCCGGATCATCCGCTCCCGCGCCAGGGGGCAGTTGTCGTTGATGATCGCCCAGCCGAGCATCTTCTCTTCCTCCGCCGTCAGCAACGGGGTCTCGTTGATCTGACGGAGGTAGAGCTGCAGACCCGACTGGATCTCCGACCTGGCTGTCGGCCTGGAAAGGTTCGCTGAACGCACTTGTGGAACCTGCCTTTTTTGCTGTGCGGAGTCGCCAGCAGAGAAATGAGTCGCCGTTGGGCTCGGTGACCCGGAAGCGCTTCGCTGCCGGTCCGCTGGCGGTTGCATCGACTTCCGCTTTGACGGGCTTGAGAATAGAGGCAACCCGGGGCGCTGAAACTAGGGAGGACGGTGGATTTGAGCGGCGTGTGCGTCCCCGCTCCGGGTTATCGGGAGGTCGCCCCTTGGGAAATCAACGCACGCCCGCACTGTGGGGCGGCGGTAACGATTGCCACGCCGTATAGTCAACGCTGGCCCTCGCAAGGCCTTGCATTCCGCCCCTCGTACGCGTCCTGACCGGAGTTTCAGTGGGATCTGACCTGACCAAGCTTCTCGAGGACTGGCCCTATCAGCCCGGCCAGATCAACGTTCGTCTCATTGAGGGCGAGGACGGCGAGCCGCGCGTGCAGCTCCGGCTTGACCTCGGCATCATGCAGATGCTCGTGGACGGTCGCCCGGACGGCATTCGCCCCATGGGGCACGAGAGCCTGCTCGACTACCATGAGGCCCGTCTCGACGAGCACGGCGCCGAGGAAGGCTCCGCTCAGGGGTTCGTGCTCAGCGAGGATGAGTGCCGCGAGCTGCGCGAAGAGGCGGTGCAGTATTACCACCGGTACGTCTGCCTGATGGTGCTTGAGGACTACGAGGGCGTCGTCCGGGACACTTCACGAAATCTTCGCGTGCTCGACCTCTGCGCCCGCTTCGCCGAGACCGAGGCCGACCGCGCCATTCTCGAGCAGTTCCGCCCTTACATCACCATGATGCGTGCCCGGGCCCTCGCCAGCCAGGCCATCAAGGACAAAGAGCCCAAGGCCGCCCTTCACGCCATCGACCAGGGCCTCGACGCTCTCCGCCAGCATTTCGTCGAGACCGGGCGCGGCGAGCTGTTCGACCAATCCGCGGAGGTCGAGATGCTGCGAGGCATGCGCGAAGAACTTATCCCCAAGCTCCCCACCAGCCCCAGGAGCGAACTGCGTCGCCGCTTGGCGCAGGCAATTTCCCAAGAGAACTACGAGCTCGCCGCGATTCTGCGCGACGAGATCAAGATGATGGGCGAGTAGGTTGCACCGCTGCAGGGATATCCTGAACCGTTGCCTCGCTCAGCCGCCCCAACGTAAACCAGCTTCGCCCCGATGTCGACTACCACCGGCGCTCCGGCTTGGATGCATCCTCACGTGGCCTAAACTTGCCTTTTCCATGGCACGCACCGTCTACATCGAGACCTTCGGCTGTCAGATGAACGAGCTGGACTCCCAGCTCGTCTGCGGTCAACTCCGCGCACTGGGCTATGCCTTCAGCGATCACCCCGAGTTGGCCGACGTTGTGCTCTACAACACCTGCTCGGTTCGCGAACACGCCGAGCAGAAGGTCTGGTCGCGCCTCGGCGAACTCAAGTTCCGCAAGGCCCGCGAGCCGCACCTCGTCGTGGGGGTTCTTGGATGTATGGCCGAGCGCGACGGCGAGGATCTCATCCGCCGCATGCCGGTGGTCGACCTGCTCTGCGGCCCGGGCGAGCTCGACAAGCTCCCCGCGCTCCTCGACAACGCCGTGCGCACCCGCTCGAGTCTGCTTGCCGATGAGCCGACAGAGGCCGGGCCCGGCGACAACAGTGAGAGGTTCGACGAGTACGCCGCGGTGCGTTCGCTTCGATCGGCCCGGCAGGTGGCGCTCCAGGGCAACAGCTCGCGCCGCAGCGCCACGCTCGCCGCGGCCCAGGACACGCTCGAACTGCTCGATCTTTCCCGCGCCGTCTCGCCCGATGACCATGCCGGCTCCGCCTACGTCCGCGTTACGCGCGGGTGCAACAAGTTCTGCACGTACTGCGTGGTCCCGTTCACGCGCGGCGCCGAGGTGCATCGGCCACCCGACCACATCGTGGACGAGTGCAAGCGGCTCGCCGACGCCGGCGTCCTCGAGATCACGCTGCTCGGCCAGACGGTCAACCACTACCGCTTCGAGCACGGCTCCGCGGCAACGGTCAACGGCATCGTGCAGCCGCAGAAGGGCCGCAGCTACCATGGCGGGCACCGGCGCGACCCGTTCCGCGGCGAGCTAACCACGACCTTTGCCGACCTGCTCGCCCGCATCCACGACGAAGTGCCGGCTGTCCAGCGGCTGCGCTTCGTCACCAGCTACCCGCGCGACTTTGGCGACGACGTGCTCGAGGTCATCCGCGATCACCCGCGCATCTGCCGCTTCCTGCACGTGCCGGCGCAGTCGGGGTCCAACCGAATCCTCCAGGCGATGAATCGCGGCTACACCGTCGAGGAGTACCTCGAGTTCATCGATCGCGCCCGCGCGTACCTGCACCAGCCGGAGATCGGGCGGCCCCTCACCATCGCCGGCGACATCATCGTGGGCTTTCCGTCGGAGACGGACGATGACTTCGAGGCGACCAAGGTGCTCCTGCGAACCGCCCGTTACAAGAACTGCTTCATCTTCAAGTATTCGCCGCGACCGGGCACGCCCGCGTACGACAAGCTCGACGACGACGTGCCCGAGAGCGTGAAGCGGGCGCGCAACAGTGACCTGCTCGCGCTGCAGAACGAGATCAGCGAGGAAGTGGGGGGGGAGTACGTCGGCCAGCGGCTCGATGTCTTTGTGCAGGGCCTCAGCCAGCGCGAACGCAAGAAGGCGGCCCGGCAGCCCGCCGCGAGCGGCGCCTGCGCTGTCGACTCAGCCCCCGGCATCGTCGGCCTCACTATCGGCGGCGGCGCGATCGGCGCGTCGGCGCAACATTCGTTCTCAGCCATCACATCGGCGATCGCGGTCGAGTCCGAGCCGGGTGACTCCGCGGAAGGCGGGGGCGAGACCGTGCAGCTCTCGGCGCGAACCGAGGGCGACCTGATCGTCCTCTTCGATGTGCCCGCAGTTCAGTCCGAGTCGCTCATCGGCCACATCGTCCCGGTGCGGATTGAGTCCACACGCCCGCTCGCTCTCATGGGCGAGCTTGATCAGGCGCACGCTCCCGCGGCCATATAGATCACCGTCTGGTACTTCATCATCACGATTCCATCAGGCCCCGCGTGCGAGCGGTGCAGCTCCCGAAGTTCTCGCATAATGCGCTCGTGCGCGGGCCCCGACTTCGGCACGTACGAGGCGCTGCGCGCCCGCCCCAGAAGGGCCTCCTCGCCGAGCGGTTGCTCGTACGGGGTCTTGAAGAGCTCCACGGATCCGAACACGCCGCTCCGCTCGATCGCCCCGTCGTCGAGCGAGCGCGTCTCGGCCGGGTGCTCTCCGCCGTGGCGCCGGATGGTCTCGATGTAGCCATGCGTCAGCGGATCGCGATCATCGCGCTGGTTCCACATCAGGGCCAGTCGTCCTCCAGGGGTCAGTATCCTCGCGAACTCCGCCAGCGCCTCATCCGGCTTGAACCAGTGAAATGCCTGCGCGCACAGCACCAGCTCGACACTTCGGCTCTCCAGAGTGGTGTCCTCCGCAGTGCCGGCGATCCACGTGATCCGCGGATGCACCGCCGCGGCCTCGCGCATCGCGGCGTTCGGCTCGACCGCCCGCACGCGCACGCCACGATCGGCAAGTAGGCGAGTTGAGATCCCCGTGCCAGCGCCGACATCCGCCGCGGTGAGCCCGCCGGGATCGCCCAGGCCCGTCAGAAGCGCATTGATCGCCGCGCTCGGGTACGAGGGCCTAAAGCGCACATAATCGCCCGCGCGATCGCTGAACCGGCCGGTGGGATCCAACTCGTGGAGCGGGCCCGTCTCTTGTTCCGTCGCCACGCATTGTCCTTTCGGCGATGCGGCCAGGCGTTCAATCACAGAGTTCACGGGACACAGCAGCAGAATCTGGGTGAACCCGATTGATCACTCCGTGTTCTCCGTGGCCTCCGTGTTTCACCCGCATTGGATCCGGCACTCTCTGCACCTCTGTGTCTCGGTGTCTCTGTAGTAAAGATCCTCTAAATCTTTCGCTGCCGGTCGATCTCTTGCCGCGCCCGCTTTTTCGCAGCCATCAATCCCGAGGTCGTGTCCTGCGGGTCCGTGCTCGCGGGCGACGCGGGTTCGGGCGACGCGGGTTGCGGTGCTCCCGGTGCGCTCGCGGGCGCTGTGGGTCGCTGCGCTCGCGGCCCGCTCGGCATGCCCGTGCGCGGATTCACCGGTGCCGCATCCTC
>JACMLW010000126.1 GCA_014379385.1 Phycisphaerales bacterium | reverse complement strand
CCCGCAGCGACACCCACGGCGGCCGCGACGAAGCCCGTCAGGGCGTACTCGATTGAGAAGACAGTGATCACGTCGCGTCGGGTCATCCCCACGGTTTTCAGCAGCGCGACCTCCCGCGCCCGCCGCGCCCCCACGCACGCACGGCCCCCTTATCGCCATCCTCGTGATCCTTTCGACCAAGCTCGAATCGCTCCCCCGATGGGCCTGTCAGTCCATGGCCTGGGGCGCCATCATTACCCTGGGCAACGCCGCGGCGATCTGGACCATCGTCATGATGCGCTCCCCCGCATCCGCCGGAGCCGCACACCAGCCCGCCGCGCACGTTTCCGAAAGTGACCCGGACGAGGACCACGAGGCCGCTCCGGCGCACGCTGAAATAAAGTCTTCTCATGCCAAAGGGGCGCCAAAGTCCGACGCGCACGCGACCGCCAAGAAGCCCGGAGCCGCGGCCAAGGCATCCACAGGTCACGGCGCCCCCAAGAAAGCCGCCGCCAAGCCCTCCGGCGGCCATGGCGCCCCCAAGAAGGATGCCGGCCACGGCCCTCCCAAGAAACCCGCGAAGAAACCCGCTGCCAAAAAGGCGCCCAAGAAGGACGCCCACGGCGGCGGGCACTGATCCGGCGTTACCTCGCCGGTCTGCGCCGCGGGCGCTTCTCCATCCGTTGCCCGCCCACCGTCAGCGTCGCTCGCTTGGCCTGGCCGCGCCGCCTCCGCCTGCCCATCCGTGGCAGCACGCCCTTGAGCAGCCAACCCGCTGCTATCACAAACACTCCCGTTACGATCCAGAACTGCGGATCGCTCACGGGCAACCACTCCCCGAGGGGTCGCACGCCCCATCTCATATTGTCAGCGTGGCTTCCCATCAAGCTGTCTCGTCCCATCGTGTTCGCATTCGGCAGTCGGGCACTTGCTACCTCGCAATCTGGTACACGATGAGCGCCGCCACATATGCCACGCCGCTCATCCAGCCAAGCTGCAAGAGCGCCCACCGTTTCCCGCCCGCCTCGCGAGCCGTCACCGCCAGCGTCGGCAGGCACTGCATCGCCAGCACGTAGTACACCAGCAGCGACCAGCTCGTCGCGCTCGTGAACACCGGCGTTACGCCGTCGTCGCGAGTCGCGCTCATCACGCCCTGGCGAATCGTCTCGTTCTCCGGATCGTCCTGCCCTGCCAGCACCACGTTCATCGTTGACACGAACACCTCGCGGGCCGCGAAGCTCGTCACCACGCCGATCGTCAGTTGCCAGTCGTATCCCAGCGGCTCGAACACCGGCTGGATAGCGCGGCCAATGCGCCCGGCGAAGCTCTCTCGAGCCGCCTGCGAGGTTTCGAGGCGTTGGATCTCCGCTTCTACTCGGGACACCTCATCCCATTTCAGCTCGAGCTCCTGGCGTGCGGCGCTTGCTTCGTTCCTCGCGTTTCGTGACTCCCCTGGCGTGCGCGGCACCCAATGAATAGGAGCATTCAGCGGCGTCAGCCCCTCCTTCATCGCCGCGACCTGCCCACGCAGCGCATCCGCCTCCTGCGGCGGGCCCACCTTCGGGTAGCTGCTCAGCCACCACAGCACAATGCAGATCATCAATATGTTTGTCCCCGCGTTCTTCAGGAACACCATCCCGCGATCCACCGTCGTCACAAGCGCCGTCCGCAGGCTCGGCGCCTTGTACGTCGGCAGCTCCAGCGCCATGGGCCGGCTCTTCCCGCGCAGGATCGTCCGGCGCGCCAGCAGCGCCGTCAGCACCCCCGCCACAATCCCCAGCGCGTAGCACCCCACGAACGCCAGCGCCGCCAGCAGCGGTTGCTTGGGAAACAAGATCGACGTCAGCAGCACGTACACCGGCAGGCGTGCCGAGCACGTCATGAACGGCGCCACCAATATCGTCGCCAGCCGCTGCCGCCGGTCGGGGATCGCCCGGCACGCCATGATCCCCGGCAGCGCGCACGCGTGGCTCGAAAGCAGCGGCACGAACGCGTGCCCCGGCAGCCCAAACGGCCGCAGCACCCGGTCCATCACGAACGCCGCCCGCGCCAGGTACCCCGTGTCCTCGAGCAGCGAGATCAGCAGAAACAGCAGACAGATCTGCGGAAGAAACACCACCGTCGCGCCGATCCCCCCCACCACACCGTCCGCCAGCAGCTCCTGCACCGGCCCCTCAGGCACCACCGCGCGCACGCCCGACCCAAGCCACGTGAACACCCACTCGATCCACGCCATCGGGTACGCCGCGATCGCAAACAGCCCCCAGAACAGCCCCGTCATCACCACCGCAAACAGCACCACGCCCAGCAGCGGGTGCGTGAACGCCCGGTCCAGCCGGTCCGTTATCTCCTCCGCCCCGCTCCCCTCCGGCCTGCTCGCGGCCGTGGCAAACACTTCCTCCGCCCACGCCCGCAGCCCCGCGTCATCCCCGGGTGGCGTGCGCGACGACACCCGCGCCCGCCCAAGCGCGCGCCGCAGCTCGCCGAGCCCCTCGCCTGTCCGCGCGCTGATCAGCACCACCTCGCACCCCAGCCGCTCCGACAGCACCTCGGCGCTGATCGCAAACCCGCGACGATGCGCCAGGTCGATCATGTTCACCGCCACCACCGTCGGCAGCCGCCGGCGCAGCACCTCCCCCGCCATCATCAGATTACGCCCGAGATTGGTCCCGTCAAGCACCACGCACGCCGCGTCCGGAACCCCCACCACATCCCCGCGCGGCGCCGCCACACCCACCAGCACGTCGCGGCACACCCTCGCCTCAAGCTGATCCAGCTCCAGTGAGTACACCCCCGGCAGATCAATCAGCTCCGTCTCGCCGACAGGCGCACTCTCGAGCCCGTCCCCATCCTCGCCATCGCGTCCGCAGCACGCATCACTTCCACCCAGCGCGCGAGTCGGCCGCGCCGTCGCGAGGTCGACGCGCCCCAGCCGCGCCTCGAGCGTCGTCCCCGGAAAGTTAGAGGTCTTGTGCCGCAGCCCCGTCAGCCGGTTGAACAGCGTCGTCTTGCCCGTGTTGGGATTACCCAGCAGCGCGATCCGCCGCATCCGCCCCGGGTGAGCCGCGCCGGCCTCACCGTTCGTGATCACTTGAGGCGTGCCCCTCACTCCCGCGACGCTGCTCCGATCAGAGGGGCCGTCCATGCGTGCGTCAGTTGTCGACTCGAACCATGATCCGCTCCGCCAGTGGGCGCGCCAGCCCAATCCGGCACTGACCCCCGCACCCGCAGTCAACCGCCACGATGCACGGTTCGCCCGCGCGGCACAGCCTCACCTTCGCCGCCGCGCACAGCCCCATCGCCCGCAGCAGCGCCGCATCGCTCGCATCCAGCGAGGCCTCAACGACGATCCCACGCTGGCCGCGCTTCAGTTGCGTGAGGCGGGTTGTCGCCTGGTGCTGTGTGGTGAGTCCCGGAGCTTCGGTCATCGTGAGGGTCCGATCAGGTCAACGCGTTGAGATCCCTGGGGCGGGTGGAGGGGGCGCGCCGTGCGATCGTATACCAATGAGACTCAATCTCAACGTGTCAATGCTGCTGCCACCGTATCAGACACACATGTCCGATTTCTCTTGTCTCGGTTGCATCCGCCCGAGCACGGACCCCGCCCGCACAGACCGTCCCTGACCCGTCCGATTCCGCCCCTCGACGTTGCCGCTCCCCCGCGCGTTTCCCAGACTCCATGCCACGGGTCAGCATGGAGGCGGGTGGGAGCCAGGGGTGTGCCGTTTGAGTGCGTTGAAATCCAAGCTCGTGATGGCCGACACCATCGTCGCCTACCAGGACGAGGAGGGCGTGACCATCGTCACCATTGATTGCGAGGCCGTGCGCGAGCGACAGGCCGCGATCCTCCGCGTGCGGCTCGCCGAGCT
This sequence comes from Phycisphaerales bacterium, assembly GCA_014379385.1. Lineage (GTDB taxonomy): Bacteria > Planctomycetota > Phycisphaerae > Phycisphaerales > UBA1924 > JACMLW01. The sequence continues at coordinate 17,108 of JACMLW010000126.1, read as the reverse complement.
CGCCGACCGCAACGCCGGCCTTATCGCCATCAGCTTCAAGCAGGTCAAGGGCGTCTCGTCGGCGATCATCAGCGACCTGCTCGACCTCAGTATCCTTTGCCGCAAAAAGGGCGGGCGACTTACCGTCTTTGATCTCGGTCCGACCATGCGCGAGCTCTTTAAGAGCACAGGGATGGATCGCGCGCTCACCATCGCCAAGTGCCGCGAAGATGTGCTCAGGAGCTACGCACCGCACCGCTTCCCCGAAGCTCGCCTTGGCGTGCTCAAACGGCTCATCGGCAGGGCCGCATAGGCCTCGCGCGACAATCCCAGCCTCCTCTCCCATGCCCCGGCGCCGATCCATGACTGGCGACGGGGCTTGCCCGCGCCCGGCGCTTTCCGATCCCCGTTCTCCGCCTCCTGGTTACTTTCCAGTGCCCAGTGCCCAGCCCAGTCTCAAGTGCCTCTTCCCATTGCCTACCGCCCACTCCCTATCGCCTTCTTCACGACCTTCACCTGCTGCTCCGGCGACAGCCACGCTAACACCGAGAGAAAGAACATTCCCTGCTCCTTCTCGCTCGGACTATCTCCAATGCGATCCATGAACTCCGCGTGCATTCCGCGGAACCGTGCCTCCTGCGCCTCACTCAGCCCGAGATCGCCCAGCAGGTAGCGGTACCCCAGCTCGCCCGATTGCTCCAGCCGCTCGAACGCCCGCGCGATCTCGCGCCCGAAAGATTCGCCCTTCTCCGCGAGCACCGCCCCCAGCTTGTCCTTCCGCTGGTTCTCGCTCGCGATCGCGTGGCGGTACTCGATCACAATCCGCTCGAATGCCGCGCGTGCTGATTCACCCTCCCGCTGCGCCCCCCCCGCGCTCATCCCCCCCGCACGCATGTCGCCGGCGTTGCTCGCTGCGCCGCCCGCCGCCCGCTCGTCCGCCGCGGCCGGCAACGCACCTCGGATCACCTCGTACAGCGACCCCTTCTCCAGCACCGGCCGCAGCTTCGTTAGCGTCTCGGCAAGCAGCGCCGCCTTCCCCAGCCCATCCTTTGTCGTGTCCAGCTTCACCAACAGGTCAACGTTCTCGGCGACAAAGTGCTCCAGCAGCACCGCACGCTCCGCCAGAATCTTCTCGATCCGCGACCGCACCCCGTCATCCAGCCGAAGCAGCTTGAGCGCTTCCTCCTCGATCGGCAGCTCCAGCCGCTGCACCTCGCCCTTGAACCCGATCGCCACGAGCCCGGACTTCGAGCGAGTGAGCGTCGCCGCGCTCGGCCCCGCCAGTGGCGCTTCCTTTAGAACTCGGGCGCCCGCGCCCTCGTCCGTTGGTGTCTCAGTCGGCGGCTCAGCCACGGCCGCACCCGCCGAGCCCAGAGCCAGTACGCCCCACATCGCCAGCACTCTCGCGAGCATGATGGACCTCCTGATCGCGCTCCCCCTTCCAACTCCCAAGCCTGCACCACCACACTTCTTCGGCAACCGCGATGGCCCTTTGCAGATTCCGACAGAACCACGAACGGCTGGTGAGCGGCCTCCCGACCCTTGACTCCCATCAGCCGCAAGGGGGGCCCGGGCAAGACCTGCAAGGGTTCCCCCGATGCTCGCGATCTCTGCCTCATTCATATCTATATCCCCCCGTAATCCACCCCGCCCATTCCCCACTACACTTGCCCCTACAACAAAGGAGGATTCTCTCATGTCCCCGCATCGTGCACCCCTCGCCCCCCTCGCCCGTCTCGCGCTCCTCGCCGGCTTTGCCCTTACCGCCTCGTTCGCCGCCGCGCAGCCCACCACCACCACGCCACCGAGCAAGCCGGCCGCCGCCAAGCCCGCGCCCGCCAAGCCCTCCCCCAAGGCCCAACCCGTTGACGCCGAGCTCATACCCCGCGACATCCTCTTCGGCAACCCCGACAAGTCCCAGGCCCGTATCAGCCCCGACGGCAAGCACCTCGCCTTCATCGCTCCCGTCAACGACGTCCTCAACGTCTTCGTTGCACCCGCATCGGACCTGAGCGCCGCCAAGGCGATCACCAACGACACCAGCCGCGGCATCCGCCGATATGTCTGGGCCATGAACGGCACCCATCTCCTCTACATGCAGGACAAGGGCGGCGATGAGAACTGGCGCGTCTACAGCGTCAACCTCGCCTCCGGCGAAACCAAGGATCTCACGCCCCTCGACAAGGTCGCGGCCGAGATCGTTCACGCCTCCGAGAGGTTTCCCGACGACGTCCTCATCGGCCTCAATGATCGTGATGAGCGATGGCACGACGTCTACCGCGTCAATGTAGAGACCGGCGAGCGCACCCTCGTGCAGCAGAACGACGGGTTCGCGGGCTTCACGTTCGACGACGACTTCAAGCCCCGTTATGCCTCGCGCCCCACCGCCTCCGGCGGCAGCGACATCCTCGTCGCCAACGCCAAGACCGCCACCGTCACCTTCGACCCCTGGCAGGAAGTCGGCATCGAGGACGCCCTCACCTCCGGCCTCATCGGCCTCACCGCCAAGGGTGACGCCCTCTACATGACCGATTCCCGTGGGCGCGATACCGCGGTCCTCAAGTCCATCGACCCCGCCACCGGCAAGGAAACCATCCTGGCCGAGAACCCCAAGAGCGACGCCGGTGGCATGATCATCCATCCGCACACGGGCGCCGTGCAGGCGGTCAGCTTCGACTACGACCGCGTCGCGTGGAACGTGCTCGACCCCACCATCCAGGCCGATATCGACGCGCTCCGCAAGGTCGCCGACGGCGACCTCGCGATCACCAGCCGCTCGCTGGACGACAAGTGGTGGACCGTCTCCTACGTCATGGACAACGGCCCGGCGCGCACGTACCTCTACGACAACACCGCCAACAAGGCCACCTTCCTCTTCACCAACAACAAGCGCCTCGAGGGCCTGCCGCTGGTGAACATGCACCCCGTCATCATCAAGTCGCGCGACGGGCACAACCTCGTCAGCTACCTCTCCCTCCCGCCCGGCAGCGATACCGACGGCGACGCCCGTCCCGACAAGGCCGTTCCCCTGGTGCTCTTCGTCCACGGCGGCCCGTGGGGGCGCGATAGCTGGGGGTACAACCCCACGCACCAGTGGCTCGCCAACCGCGGCTACGCTGTGCTCAGCACCAACTTCCGCGCCTCCACAGGCTTCGGCAAGGAGTTCGTCAACGCCGGCATGCACCAGTGGGGCAAGACCATGCACGACGACCTAGTGGACTCGGTCCAGTGGGCCGTTGACAACAAGGTCGCGCAGAAGGACAAGGTCGCTATCTTCGGCGGGAGCTACGGCGGGTACGCCGCGCTCGCCGGCGTCACCTTCACCCCGGACCTGTTCGCCTGCTCCGTCGCCGTCGTCGCCCCCAGCAACCTCATCACGCTGCTGAACTCCATCCCGCCCTACTGGGAGAGCTTCATCAACACGATGACCAAGCACGTCGGCGATCACCGCACCGAGGAGGGCCGCGCCCTGCTCACCGCGGCGTCCCCCCTCACGCACGTCGACAAGATCAAGAAGCCCCTGCTCATCGGCCAGGGCGCCAACGACCCGCGCGTGAAGCAGGCCGAGGCCGATCAGATCGTCAATGCGATGAAGGCCAAGAACATCCCCGTGACCTACGTGCTCTACCCCGACGAGGGCCACGGCTTCGCCCGTCCCCCCAACCGCATGAGCTTCAACGCGGTGACGGAAGCGTTCTTCGCCAAGTTCCTCGGCGGGCGCGTCGAGCCGATCGGCGACGACTTCAAGGGCTCGTCGATCACCGTCCCCACCGGTGCCGAGCACGTGCCCGGCCTGAAAGAAGCGCTGGCGAAGTGAAACCGCTTCGGCTCTGATCTGGTGGCACAGGCCTCCCGCCTGTGCGAGAACACAACAGACCCACGCACCCGGCCGGGCTCACCACCCGGCCGGCTTTCTTTTCTGGCGCCTACTCGTAGCGCCGGTCTCTTTGACCAGGCTATCGTCGTTTGGTAATCTTTCGCACCGATATCACTGGGGCCAGTTTCCGCGTGACCAGCCAACCACTCAACCCGATGCTTCCTCTCGCGGCGGTTTTCGGCGGGCCACGAGAAGCATCAGTCGAAGCAAAGTTCGCCGAGAAAGCGCGAGCATGGGCCAAGCGCCCCGATCTGCTCCGCACTCGGCACCGCGTGTCCCTCGGCGACGCGCGCGAGATGACGGGGATCGCCGACTCGTCCGTGCATCTCGTCGTCACCTCTCCGCCCTATTGGAACCTTAAGGAATACGGCGACGACCATGACGGCGCGCAGCTCGGCCACATCGATGACCGCAAGGAGTTCCTGCGCGAGCTCGGCCGTGTATGGCGCCGGTGCCTTGACGCCCTGGTTCCCGGCGGTCGGCTCTGCATCGTGGTCGGTGATGTGTGCCGTTCGCGCCGGGGCGCCACGTGGTTGAGCCCTTGCACGCATACCTGCAAGTCCAGTGTCAGGAGTTGGGTTTCGATCCCCTGGCTCCCATCATCTGGAGCAAGATCGCGAACATGACCACCGAGGTCGCTGGCGCCGGGGTGGGCTTCCTCGGGAAGCCTTTCGAGCCGAACGCCATTGTCAAGAACGACATCGAGTTCATCCTGCTCTTTCGCAAACCCGGTGATTATCGACATCCCACGCCCGAGCAACGGGCGCTCTCGATGATCGATCGCGATGACCATCGCCGCTGGTTCCAGCAGGTTTGGACCGATGTTCCCGGCGAGGTGCAGCGCGGACACCCCGCCCCCTTTCCCGCCGAGGTCGCGCGCCGCCTCATCGGCATGTTCTCCTTTGTGGGCGATACCGTGCTCGATCCATTCTGGGGCTCCGGCAACACCACGATCGCCGCGATGGACATGCACCGCTCGTCGCTTGGGTTCGAGATCGAACCGCGATACTTCGAGCTCGCCAAGCGAAGGGTCACCGCCAAGCTCGACTCCGAGCTCGAGTTCATCGGCGCAGGGGCGACGGCCTGATGGGCGCGCCCGAGGCGCTCATCGAGCACTTTCGCGCCTGCGGATATCACCCCCGTTCCGACAAGCACTCCAACTGTCTGGCTGAGGCCATCGTCGCGGACCTGCGCCGTCACTGTCCGCGCATCCGCGAGAAGCTCGACGCCGGATCGCTTGTGTACGACCTCAACTTCACGATCCTTGCGGGTCAGGCTGAGTGGAACGTTGATCTGGTCTTCGGGCCGCCCGCGCTCAGCGCGAGCCCGGCGACGCCGCGCCAGGCGCCGTCGCGAATCGAAGTTGCAGTAGAGATCAAGGCAGTGATGACCGAGCATCGCAAGGCCGCCAAAAACCGAAAGCGCGACCTCGAAGCCCATCACGAGCACGTTCACAACTATGACAACCTTGCGATCGCCGGCGGCGTGTTGCTCATCAATGCCGCCCCAACGTTCCGATCCCCGCTCCGACCTGCACCAACCGAGCACAAGAACCCGCTGCGACTCGTCGAACATTGTGTTGAAGAGCTGCGCCGCGTCGCGGTCCGCGGCGGATCGACCGGCTACGGCCTCGAAGCCAAGTGCGCCGTCGTTGTCGACGCCGACAACATCAATCTGCCCACCGCGCGACTGATTCAACAGCCCCCGCGCCACAGGTCGGTGACCCGCTTCATTACGACGCATTCCTCCAGACAATCTGCGACCACTACCGGCGGCGCTTCGCCTGCCCTCACCCGAGCTTCATCGCCTTCAGCATCGCCGTGCCCATGTCCGCCGGGCTCAACGCCACCTCCGCGCCCGCGCCCCGCAGCGCCGTAATCTTCGCATCCGCCGTGTCCTCGGCCCCGCCGATGATCGCCCCCGCGTGTCCCATCCGCCGCCCCGGCGGTGCGGTCTTTCCCGCGATGAACGCCGCCACCGGCTTCTTCACGTGCCTCTTGATGTACTCCGCGGCGGCGACCTCGTCGTTCCCGCCGATCTCTCCGATCATCAGGATGCCGTGCGTATTGGGATCAGCCTCGAACAGCTTGATGCAGTCAACGTGATTGAGGCCGCGCACCGGGTCGCCGCCGATCCCCACGCACGTGCTCTGCGCCAGGCCACGGTTTGAGGTTTGCCACACGGCCTCGTACGTGAGCGTGCCCGAGCGCGAGACGATCCCCACGCTCTTACCGAGCTTCGCCTGGCTGATGTGCGTGTGGATGTACCCCGGCATGATGCCGATCTTGCAACCCGCGTTCGTGTAGGTGTCGTTCGCCGCGCCGCCGCCGCCGGTCTTCGGCCCCGGCGTGATCACGCCCGGGCAGTTCGGGCCCACCAGCACCACCTTCGACCAGTTCGACTCGCCATGCGCCCCCCCTCCCCCCGATCCTCCACCGTTGAGCTCATCCAGTACCGCCCGCACCCGGATCATGTCCTGCACGGGCACGCCCTCGGTGATCGCGCACACGAGCGTGAGCCCCGCGTACGCGGCCTCGAGGATCGCATCCGCGGCGAACGCCGGCGGCACGAAGATCATCGTCGCCGTGGCGCCCGTCGCCTCCACCGCCTGCTCGACCGTGTCGAAGATCGGCAGGCCGTTCTCGTCCTTGGTGCCGCCCTTGCCGGGCGTCACGCCGCCGACGAGCCTGGTGCCGTAGTGCAGGCATCCGCGCGTGTGGGCCGCGCCGAACGAGCCGGTAATGCCCTGGCAGATGACTCTGGTTGAAGCGTCGACGAGGATGGACATGGGGCGGAACCATAGGAGTTCCGCAGGGGCCGACCAAGGCGCCCGCGCCGGTTCGATCGCTCGTGATCGCATAAACTCGAATCACCAAAGGGGAGTGGGAGCGGAGCGATCCAGCGCATGCGAGCCATCGTCACGGGCCAGGTCGGGATGGAGAAGAAGCCGTACATCGAGAACGTCCGGCGCTTCGCCGGCGAGCAGGGCGAGGACCTGAGCCTCTACCACATCGGCGACATGATGTACGCCGAGGCGCGTGACGTGACACAGGGGAAGATCCTCGACCTCCCGCTCTCGCGCCTCAACTCGCTCCGTCGCGCGGCGTTCAAGGACGCCATCGCCGAATCCCGCTCCGGGCGCGACGACCAGATCCAGAACGTCGTCGTCAACACGCACGCCACCTTCCGCTGGCGGCACGGCCTCTTCAGCGCCTTCGACTTCGACCAGGTGCGCGCCCTCCGACCCGACCTGCTCGTCTGCCTGGTGGACAACATCGAGGTCGTGCATCACCGCCTGCACGCGGGGCACGAGATCGACATGTGGGGCGGCGCCAGCCTGAAGGACTGCATGGTCTGGCGCGAGGAGGAGATCCTCGCCACCGAGCTCATCAGCCAAGCGATCCCCACCAGCAAGTTCTACATCGTGAGCCGCGGCCGCCACCAGGAGACCACCCGAACGCTCTTCCGGCTGGTCTGCCGGCCGACGATGCGGAAGGTCTACCCGAGCTTCCCGATGAGCCATGTTGTGGACCTGCCCGACGTGCTGGCGGAGATCGATGCGTTCCGGGGCGCGCTCGCCTAGCACTTCATCACGTTCGACCCCGGCGATGTGGACGAGAAGCTGCTGCTGGACCGGGCGATCCTGGCGGCGCGCGAGGGGAAGGAATGGCTGGATGTCGCGCCGCACAGCTTCGGCGGGTCCAAGGCGGCCGGGCCGTCCGCTCGTCCGCTGCGCGTGCGGGTGCGCGAGGTGCTCGACATCGCGGGTGACATCGACGGCCAGATCTACATGCGCGACTTCAAGCTCATCGATCAGTCCGACATGATCGTGAGCCTGATCCCGGAGCTGGCGGGCGGCACGCCGGGGCTCTCGAGCGGCGTGGAGCGCGAGCTGCAGCACGCCTTCGAGCACACCAAGGAGGTGTACATCGTGTGGAAGCCCAAGAAGAGCCCGTCGCCGTTCATCACCGAGACGGCAACCAAGGTGTTCAGGTCGACCGAGGAGGCGCTGGGGTACTTCGAGAGCGCGGGGATGTTCGGGGAGCGGAACCTCTTCGGGCATTGAATAAGGCACTGGGCATTCGAGAAGGATCTGGGGAGTGGGAAAAAAAACCGCGGCGAGCTTGTGGGCCCGCCGCGGCGAAGTGTCGTTGTTGATCGGCGCTGGGCCGATCGGGAGTAGAGCGAAGCGATTAGCGGCGACGACGGAGGCCGACGAGGCCCATGCCCGCGAGGCCCATGAGGCCGGCGCTGGGAAGGGGGATCACGGCGCCGCAGGGTGACGCACCGGTGAGCTCGATGGCATACGCACCAATGCCGCCGCCGCCCCCGGTGAACCCGGTCAGGGCTCCGCCGCCGCCGGGGCCGGTGGGACCGAAGACGCCGGTGAACGGTGTGCTTGGGAAGATGAGCCCGCCGGCGCTGGTGGGGTCATAGTCGAAGCTGCTGATGGCGATGAGGTAATCACCTGGAGTGGTCACGGAGCCGAGTGGGAGAATGCCGGGGGAGCCGATAAACGTGCCATCGTCGTTGGCAACGACGCCGAAGCCGGCCATATCGAACAGGAAGAGCTGGGTATCGAATAGGGAGACGCCGGTGGCGCTGAAGATCGACGGATCATCGATGTGGATGCAGAACAGGTCGGCGTCAAAGCCGGCGGGGAGGGCGTCGATCACGCCGGTAATGAGAAGGAGCGGGCTACTGCCAGTCGTGGGCTGGTGAGTGGGCACCGTCTCGCCGGCATCGGGCGACTCGACATGGACTTGGCCGAACGCAGCGGAGGCCGCGAACAACAGCGTCGTAGCGGCAAACTTGGAAACTCTCATTTTTTCTCCTCCACAAAAAACCACACGGATCACATCTGACCGCTCACACCAGACACTGGTGTAGAGCACATTGCGAGGGGCGGGACAGGGAGCGCGGGGCGACGGTGAGGCACCCGGACGGCATCCCTCTCGTCAGCGTCCATGGCTGGCTCAACTGATATTTTACTAGAAAATCACCTGTCCCGCAAGGGAGTGGCGGCAGTTCAACCTACCTATTCTGTTGCCAGGTAAATTGCCCAGATTGACAGCACGCGATTGTCAACAAAAAACCGCGGCGAGCCCTCGGGCTCGCCGCGGCGAGTTGTCGTTGTTATTTCGGCGTAAGTGCCGATGAAGCCTGAGCTTAGAGATTAGCGGCGACGACGGAGGGTGACGAGGCCCATCCCGACGAGGCCCATGAGGCCGGCGCTGGGGAGGGGGATCACGGCGCCGCAGGGTGACACGCCGGTGAGGCGAACCTCATAGGCGCCCAGCCCGCCTCCAAAGCCGGCGAAGCCGACGAATGGTCCGGCCAAACCGGCTGCCGTGGGCGGCTCGACGCCAAAGAAGGCGTCGCCCAGCACCTCGAAGCCGCCAGCGTCGACGGGGTCGTAGTCGAAGCTGCTGATGCCGAGTAGATAGTCGCCAGCCGGCAGGCCTACATACAGCGGATCGCCGAGTGGAAGAATGCCGGGAGAGCCGAGGAACGTGCCATCGTCGTTGGCGGCGATCGCCATGCCCGCCATGTCGAACAGGAAGATCTGGGAGTCGAAGCCGGCCAGCGTTGTCGCGCTGAAGAGGCTGAAGTCATCGACGTGGATGCAGTACACGTCGGCATCAAAGCCCGGGACCGGCGCACCGATCGTACCGACGATGCTCAGCAAGGGGCTACCGCCGGTCGTTGCCTGGTGCGTCGCGGGCGACTCGCCGGCGTCGGGAAACTCGACATGGACCTGGCCGAACGCGGCAGAGGCCGCGAACAACAGTGTCGTAGCGGCAAACTTGGATACTCTCATTTTTCTTCTCCACAAAAACCACACTGATCGCATCTGGCAGCTCACACCGGACACTGGTGTGGAGCAACTCGCAATGGGCGAGAAAGGGAGCGGGGCGAGGAACCGGACTGCAACCCTCTCGTCAGCGGCCATGGCTGGCTCACTCGCCATTTTACTAGAAAATCACCTGTCCCGCAAGGGAGTGACGGCAGTTCAACCTACCTATGCTTTGCGGTCAGGTAAATTGCCCAGATTGACAGCACGCGATTGTCCAAAAACCGCGGCGAACCCGAGGGCTCGCCGCGGCGGAGTGTCGTTGTTATTTCGGCGCAAGTGCCAACGAAGACTGAGCTTAGAGATTAGCGACGACGACGAAGGGTGACGAGGCCCATCCCGGCGAGGCCCATGAGGCCGGCGCTGGGGAGTGGGATGAAGTGGGCGGCGCCCTCAACACTGATCTCGAGGGTGTACCCGATCCCGCCGTCAGTTCCGGAGACGGGGAACGACGAATCGCCCGGGGTGGCGCCGGCAACGGATTCGCCGCCGAAGGCGGCATCCGGGCGGAAGAGCGAGGTGTTCACCCCGGTGCCACTCGCGCTCGCGAAGTTCGCGAAGGTAGACACGGTAATGAAGTAGGTGCCCGCCGGGAGGGTGATCGACCCGAGGAAGGAGTCGAACCCGAAGGCGGTGCCGGGGTCCTCGGGGAAGCTGTCGTCGTCGTACCCGATCAGCGTGCCGGTCGAATCGAAGAGCGAGAGGATGGTGTCGAAGGCGAAGGGGTCGTTGTCAATATCGAAGTACGCGATACCCCCGGTGGTGGCGAACGAGAAGAAATCAACGTCCGAGCCCGCGGTGCCGTCGGAGCTCGGCCCGCCGTGACCGGACATGGTCGCGGTGGGGAGGCTGCCGAAGACATCGGGATCGATGTTCGTGGTGAAGGCGCCGCCGGGGATGGCCTGGGCGGTGCCGATGGTGTTGTTGGTGGCGAAGCCTACCACCTCGGTTTCGGACACGGGCCCGGCCAAGGCGGCGGAGGCCGCAAACAGAAGGGTCGCGGCGGTAAACGTTGAAGCTCTCATCTTTACAATCCTCCACAAAGTAAGCACAATCCACACCAAACAGCGGTGTGAGGAACGGACATGGCGTGTGCAGGTGGAGCGCCTCGTAGGTGAAAACGGGAGCCCAGCCCTGTCGCCAGGATTCTGGCGCACAGTTTATTATTCTACCGGTAAACCACCCGTGCCACAAATCGGGGGCGGTATTTCACCCGGTGGTATCGAAACTACCTAGCTTGTCTTTTCTAGGTTTCGTCGGAGATCAAACCGCGACCTTTTCAAGCTGGCGTGTTCACAGGGCGGTAGGAGGCGGTGGGCGTTTTCGAGTCGGGCGGAGCGGCTTGCCTGGGAACCTGATCCACCTGGACCGGCGCGAGTTCGGAATCAGGCGAAGCGGGGGTGGGCGATGAGATCCGCGGCTCCGGGCGGAGTGGCCCCCGCGATCGCCGCCCCGAGCGGCGACGCACCTGTGGCAGGTCGGTGTGACTGACTCTCCGACGCAGAGGCGTTAGGGGAGGCAGAGAGATCGTCGGTCTTTCTGGGAGCATCGCTGACGGGGATGGGCTTCATTCGGAAGAACAGCGCGTGTGCGCGCGAAGTGAACGAATCCGCGGCGCCACCTGAGAGCGGTCGGACTCGAAGCCTTCAAATGCCACCTTGTTGAGGCGCGGGGTCCCAAGCCCGAGCAACCCGAAAGGGCATCTATGTGTGCGAATCAGTCGTGGCGAGGATCTGCGGCGAACAATCACCAAGTCGCCGCCGTCCCTTGGACTGGCGTGCAAGACCGTGAAGACGGCAACCATTTCCGCCACCGACTGGGAGTATTTGTCATGAGCATCTCGACGACTGGTTGGTCTTCCCGTCTGCTTGTGGCTGCCGGGCGTGTCCGAGGGGCGAAGGGGTGCATCCCGCCGTCGGACTCGTTTGACCTGATGCCGCTGGAGTGCCGCGCGATGCTGAGCGGCGCGTTCGACGTGACCGGGCTCTCGGCGCTGCGAGGGGACGGGAACTACGCGGGGATCGACGGGAGCGACATCGGGATCGCCATCATCGACACGGGCCTGTTCTCATCGCACCCGGACCTGGCGCCGAACTTCGTGGCGTGGTACGACGCGGTGCAGCGCACCAGCGGCAATGCGCCGTTTGACCCCAACGGGCACGGGTCGCACGTGGCCGGGACGGCCGCGGCACGGAATCCGGAGATCGGGGTGGCGACGCGGGCGCGGCTGATCGGCATCCGCGCGCTTCCGGACGACAACGAGCCGTATCCGAACCACGACACGGTGGCCGAGGCGCTGCGCTGGGTGCTGGACAATCACGCGGCGCACAACATCCGCGTGGTGAACATGTCGCTGGGGGTGCCTGGGCTGAACATCAATGACGAGCGGCCGCGGACGACGATGCAGGCGACGCTGATTGGGGAACTGGAGCAGGTGGGGGTGACGGTGGTGACGGCATCGGGCAATGGGTACTCGGACTTCGGCGTGGCGGGGGCGTCGTCGCCGGCGATCTACTCGACGATCCAGGTGGCCAACACGTGGGAGGACAACGGGGTGGGGGACCAGTTCCCGGATGCCGGCGGCGGGCAGGACTATGTGGCCGTGGACTTCAACGCGCAGGTCGATCGGTTCGCGGCGAGCAGCCAGCGGAGCACGCTGCCGAACCAGGTGGCCGCGCCGGGCACGACGATCTTGAGTTCGTGGAACGGCCAGGGGGGTCGGAACTACAACACGATCTCGGGGACGTCGATGGCCTCGCCGCTGGTGACGGGGATGGTGGCGCTGATGCAGGACGCGGCGTTCACGTACGGCGGGCGTTACCTGAGCGCGGCGGAGGTGGTGTCGATCATCCGGACGACGGCGGACGAGATCGTTGACACGGACCACACGAGCAACGGGCGGGCGGAGATCATCCGCGATATTTTCGGTGGCGCGCGCCTCGGGGACGTGGAGAACCTGCCGGAGACGGGGTTCACGTACAAGCGCGTGAACATCTACCGGGCGATCCAGTCGGTGCGCGGGCTGGTGACGGGCTCGCCGATCCCGATGCCGGGGCAACCGACGGGGGATGTGAACAACTCGGTGCCGGAGGCGATCGGCGTTCCGAACCTCGATGGGAGCCGCGATTACACGATCGGCGGGCACGTCGGGCTGGATGGGCAGGTGAGCGCCGGCGCGGACGATGTGGACCTGTACCGGGTCGTACTGGATTCGCCGGGCGTGGTAACGTTCACGGCGCCGGGAGAGAACAACGCGACGACGCCGCGGCTGCGGCTGTTCAATCAGGCGGGGGTTCAGATGGGGGCGGGCGCGGGGGTGCTGGTGACGGGGCGGCTGGAGGCGGGGACGTATTACTTGGGCGTGAGTTCGGTGGGGAACGAGAGTTATGTGATTGCCGATGGATCGGGGGGCGCGGGCGGGAGCGAGCAGGGCGGGTACACGCTGACGGTGAGCCCGGCGAACCCGGACCCGAACGGGGCGATCACGGGGGCGGTGCCATTCGAGGGGATCCCGAACTTCTACGAGGGTCGGATCGGGTCGGACGTGGGGAGGCCGGTGGGACCGCAGGACGTGGACTTCTTTGAGATCGTGGCGCCGGACGACGGGGTGCTGACGATCGATATCGATGCGCTGTCGATCTATGGCGGCACCGCGGTGGACAGCTTCGTGCGCGTGTTCAACAGCTCGCTGGTTCAGATCGCGAGTAACGACGACGACGGGACCGACACCGACAGCCTGCTGGACGTGACGCTGGTGAAGGGGCAGCGCATCTACGTCGCGATCTCGGATTTCGGAAATCAGGCGTACGACCCGGCGGACCCGTTCGACCGCGTGTCGGCGGGGCCGGGCGGGTTCTACGACCTGTACTTCTTCTTCGACAACGGCGATACGAACGGGACGATCTTCGGAGCCACGGTGGGCGCGATCGATACGCCGATCAGCGCGGCGATCGGGCCGGATGGCGCCACCACCGTGGGCGCTGACGGCACGAAAGATGTGGACTTCTACAAGTTCACGGCGTCGGCGGCGGCGCTGCTGGACATCACGATTACGAGCGGTGACGGCTCGCTGAGCTCGTCGCTGAGTTTCTGGCGGTACGACGAGATCGATGTATCGGCGGAGCGGCTGGGCGAGGTGAACGGCGTGAGCCCGCGGCTGATCATTCAGGTTGGCGCGGGCGAGACGATCTGGGTCGCGGTGACGGGGCGCGGGAACCAGGACTTCAGTTGGTTCGGCAGCGCCACCGGCGCGGGGGGCGACACGGGGAGTTACACGCTGACGAGCACGCTGAGGCCGCTGTCGGAGCTGGTGACGCTGTCGGACAACTCGGTGCAGCAGGGGACGGTGCGGGCGCTGGTGCTGGGCACGAGCGCGACGGGAGAGCTGGGCACCGACGGCGCGCTGATAGTGGGCGAACGGGATGTGGATGTGTTCTCGTTCGTGCCGACCGAGACGCGGGAGTACCGCTTCCGCACATCGGCGCCGGGGGAGGACTCTGCGGACACCTTCCTGCGGGTCTTCGATTCGCTGGGGAACGAGCTGAGCTACAACGACGACTTCCGGCAGGGCGATCTTTCGAGTTCGGTGGTCATCGCGCTGACAGCGGGGCAGACGTACTACATCGGCGTGAACGGGTACAGCCCGGATGCGCGCGACTACCACGTGCTGACCGGGGCGGGGATTCCCGAGGGCTCGACGGGGGACTACACGCTGCGCGTGACGGCGATCGACGGGCGCGAGCATGTGCGCTCGGCGACGGGCGTGAGCGCGGAGGGGTCGTCGGACTCGCAGGGGCTGCTGACGGTGACGATCGTCAATGCCGACGGCGACCCGGTGGCGTTCACGCAGGACTCGAGTGGCGCGTGGAGGGCGGAGATCATCGGCGATACCAGTGGTCCGGCGAGCGCGGGGCCGGTGGTGACGTGGGTCGATCCGCGGGATAACCGGGCGTACGGCGCGAGCTCGGGCGACGTTGGCGTGATTCTGTATGTGAACACGGGCGGGCAGGGCTCGCCGGAGTGGACATCGCTGAACCTGACGGATGCGACGAGCGGGGGCGGGGCGCTGCGCTCGGGGATCACGGCGTTCGTCGGCACCGACGGGGTGATCCACATTGCGGGGATCATGAACGACGGCGACCTGGGGATGTACATGAGCTCGGGACTGATTGACGCGCAGGGCGTGCCGATGTTCATGTTCCACAACCTGGGGCAGGAGCTGCGCGCCAATGGATTGACGATGCCGGCGTATTCGGGGGATCTGATCTCGTACGTGACCTCGTGGAACGGGCTGAATATCGCGGGGCTGGACGCCGCGGGGCAGATCCACAGCGTGTGGTGGGCGCCGGGGGTGGCGCACTGGAGCACGAACAACCTGAGTGCGCAGACGGGCGCGCCCGCGCTGGTGGGCGGGCTGAGCGTGTACCTCACGGGCTGGGGGGGGATCAACCTCGCGGGGATCGATGCGGACAAGCGGGTGAGCGTGACGTGGTGGGTGCCGGAGTTCATCGGCGAGTGGCGGACGAACAACCTGACCGACGAGATCGGCGGGCCGCTGATGAACGCCTCGAGTGTGAACGCGTACGTGACCTCGTGGGGCGGGCTGAATATCGCCGGGCGCTCGGAGGACGGCAGGGTGATGGTGTACTGGTGGGCGCCGGCGAGTAACCGGTGGGACGTCGCGGCGCTGAGCGATCAGATCCCGGGGGCGCCGATCCCGAACGGGCCGATCCGCGGCGTGACGAACACCTCAGCGGAGCCTATTAACCTGCTGTTCAGCACCGACTCGGGCGATGTGATCCGGTATCGCTGGCGGCTGGCGACGAACGAGTGGGGCGCGGAGAACCTGACGGGGCTGGTGCCGGTGGGGTGAGACGGAAGGGAGGGAGGGGTGGATGATGGTGCCATGACCGACGGCTTCGCGTCGGTCGTGCGATCGACAGGGAACGGTCGGTCGCGCGGCGAGCTGCGATAGGCTCGTTCGCCATGAGTGAGCATCGCGGCCATCGCATTCGCATTGTTGTCGGAGTCACGGCGGCGTTCCTGCTGCTCGGCGCCGTGACGACGGTTGCGATTGGGTGGGGCGCGGTGACGTTCGGGGGCTTGGGGGCGATCAACTCGCAATGGGACTTGTTCGCCGGCCCCGAGCCGGGTGAACGACCCGAGGGTGCGCCGCCTCCATTGGCCTGGCCACTGCGGGTGCCCGAGGGGTGGCCGCGGGTGCAGGGCGTCTCGTGGTCAGATGGGTTCGGCGTGCGCTGGGACGGCGGAGTTGGCGGAACGGATACGCAGACCGTCATCACGAGCGTGCGGGCCGGCTGGCCGATGGGCGCGCTGCGGTGGGTTGATGAACGAGTGATCGACGGAACGGGTGCAGCGTCGTCGATGTCATTGCGCGGGAGCGTGAGAAACCCAATTGCGACAGGATCGATGGGCAGTTGGGGCTGGTACGCGGGGAGTGTGCCGCGAGATCTGCCGATCTCGCCGATCTGGCTGGGGCTGGCTGCCGACGTGCTCGTGTTGGCGGCGGGGTGGGCGGTGCTCCTGCTTGGAGGCCGCGCTGGCGTGAGAGTCGCCGTGCGTGCTAGACGACGGAGGCGCGGACATTGCGAGGCGTGCGGGTACGAGGTTGGTCAGGGTGTGACGACGTGCCCGGAGTGTGGCGCGGCTCGGGAGACGCTTGAGGCCTCCTCCTCACCCTCCGCCTGACACGCTCTCGCCGCGGAAGCGGCGCGACATGTCGCGCATCATGAGCTGGCCGCGTGAGCGCTGCTGGGGGGCGGCGTGCTTGGCGACGTCCTCGCGCATGAAACCGAACATGCGGCCGAACTGCTCGCCGCTGGGGCCCTCGCCCGACTGGATGGCCTTCTTGTCGCGGGCGGCCTGCTGGCGGGCCTCGTCCAGCCGCTCCTCGTCGGAGATGTCGCGGGTCTCGCCCGCGAGCGTCTCCATCATCTTGGTGAACTCAACGTATGAATCGTCGAGGTACTGCTCGCGCTCGTCGGCAGGCACATCGCCGTAGTCCTTCGCGTAGCTGTCCCACACGTCGATCGCGAGCTTGGAGGCGTTCTCCATGAGCTGCTCGCGCGCCTTGTCGCGGATGCCCGCCGCGAACGCGGCCATCATGGCCGAGTCGGTGGCGGTCATGGACTTGAGTCGCTTGATGAGGTCGCCGATGAGGCTGAGGCGGCGATCGATGGGGAGCTTGTTGAAGTCGTCTTCGAGCAGTGTGTAGTTGAAGACGTCGTCCATGCCGGCCGTCTCGAAGTCCGGGATGGGCGTGGGCCGGAGCAGGAAGTACCCACCAAGGCCCCCGACGAGGAGCAGGAGCGCCGCGGCGGCGATCACGATCCGGCGGTGGCGGCCGCACCAGTCGCGGACACGCTCGGCGCGGGTGGG
>JACMLW010000125.1 GCA_014379385.1 Phycisphaerales bacterium | reverse complement strand
AACCACGTGTCGATGTGCGCTTTTACGGAGCCCGGGCCGAGCTGTGTCGGGCCGCCGGCGCCGGCGCCAGGTGTACCCCGCGTCGACCAGAACAGCTTGTTCTGAATCCCGAGCTCGCTGGCAACCGTGGCGTGGAACTGCTCCGCCGGAAGGGCGCCGTGCATTGCGTCGAAGACTCTGCCGCCGTTGTCGGCAAACGCCTTGAGGGCCTCCTTGATCGCGGCGTGATCCGCGCACGCCGGGTGGTTCGAGAAAGAGAGACCGACAACCGGGAGCATCTCACCGGAAGACGGGATGGCCCGCTGAATGAGCTTCCCGCCCTGCTGCTGAAGTGCGCGGAGCAGCTGCGGCGTGAGCGCCAGCGATGCACCTGCGCCGAGGCTGATTCCGAAAAATTCGCGACGATTGATCATGAGGTGATCATGAGGGTCAGGTTGGGGGTCAGGGGAATTGCGCATTGGAAGCGCCGGCGGTGTTGGACGTCCGGCGCATGTCGTTCATCGGTGATGAATTGAATTGGCGAAGTAGCCGGAGCACTTCGATCAGGGTGTCGGCTTGCGGCGCCCCCGCATCTCCTGGCCGCCCTGGCGTATGACCTTCGTCACCCCGCCCGCCCCGTCGATCACGAACTCCACTTCGGTCGGCCCGCCGCCCACCCTGAACCGGGTCTCGGAGGCAGGCACGAGGATGGCCTCCTGCTGGCCCGCTGGCGCTCCGGTCAACGTGTCTCCCTTGAGGCGGACCACGACGGTGAACTGCGGGAATTCGTACTCGCCCACATACCGCTCGAGCACCGCCTGCGGAACGCTGACTGCCGCGACCGCTGCTGTGGGTGACGCGGGGGGCGGCCCGCCCCCGCGCCCAGCCTGCGGCCACGAGTCGACCAGCTCCGCCATGCGCTTCCGGGTCGCTTCATTCGGCAGCCGGCCGATGCCGCCGCCGATGTTGTCGAGCATGTTCTTCGCCTGGCTCGTCCCCGGAGTGACCACGGTGACGGCCGGGTGGCTGATGATGTACTTGAGGAAGAACTGCCCCCACGTCTTCGCGTCAAAATCGGCGGCCCAATCCGGCAGGGATGTGGTGCCCGCGCGCCGGAAGAGGCTCGTCCGGCCGAAGGGCAGGTACACCAGCACGCCGATCTTCCGCTGCTGGGCGAGTGGCAGGATCGTCTGCTCGACGTTTCGATTGTCGATGGCATAGTCGACGCCGATGAAGTCGATCGGCTCGTTGCGCATGATCGTCTCGAGCTCGGCGTACTGACTGTCGAGCGTCGCCGTCACGCCGATGTACCGGACGCGTCCCTCCTTCTTCATCTCCTTCAGGATGGCGAGCTGCGTCGGCACGTCGCTGAGGTTGTGGACCTGGATCAGGTCGATCCTGGGCACCTTGATTCTCGCGAACGACGCCTCGATCTGCGCTTTCGCCGCTGCGGGATCGGCCTTCGGTGACGGGGCGCCCGGCTGGGGAAACCCGGCGACGTTCACCTTCGTCGCCCAGAAGATCCTGTTCTGAATCCCGAGCTCGTTGGCAATCGTGCCGGCGACCTGCTCCGACGAGCCCCCACCGTAGGCGGGCGCCGTGTCCAGGACTCTGGCGCCATTGTCGACCAGCGTCCTGAGGACTTCCTTGAGCGCGGTGTGATCCGCGGACCGCGAGACGTTCCCGAACGTGGCGGAGCTACCGAGGCCGATGACCGGAAGCATCTCTCCGGAAGACGGAATGGCCCGCTGCATGAGCTTTCCGCCCGACTGCTGAAGTGCGCGGAGCAGCTCTGGCGTGAGCGCCAGCGTAGCGCCGGCGCCGAGGCTGATTCCGAGAAATTCGCGACGATTGACCATGAAGCGTTCAGGTTGGGGTTACCAGGATCTACGGGTGCTGCACACTCGGAATGCCATCGGTCACCTTCGCCTCAGCGAGCGCCGGCTCCTCGCCGGCGAGGGTCGGGGTGAAGCGGTGCTCGGCCTGGGGCTCCTGCCGCCGGCCGAGCCAGATGCCGAGGGCGGCCCGCTCTCCACGGGATTGAGAGGTTCTCGTAATTGACACGCGCCGGGGCGGGAAAGAGCCCTTCTGTT
>JACMLW010000013.1 GCA_014379385.1 Phycisphaerales bacterium | reverse complement strand
TTACCCGGCTCAACTGGGCCCGGCGCCCCCGGGGTGGGGCCGCCCCCCCCGGGGCTTTAACCCCCCGCGGCCACCGGGGGGGGGGGGGGGGAATGGATGGCGGGGGCGGCGAGTTCACCGATGTCCAGATCAAGGGCCCCTTCCACCGCTGGGAACACCGGCACATCGTCGAGGCCGATGGTGCCAACCGCTGCGTGCTCCGCGATGAAGTCACCTACGAGCTCCCGTTCGGGGCGCTCGGCCGCGTGTTCAGCGGCGCGCTGGCCCGGCGGCGGCTGGAGCGGATGTTCGAGTATCGCCACGCCGTCACGCGCCGCGCGGCGGAAACAGGCGAAGCAGGCGAGACAGCCGACACAGCTGAGGCGGGCGAAACAGGCGAGCCCACGTCCTGAACGATGCTGGCCCGCGAGCCGAGCGCCCCGCACGTACCCTCCCCCATCGACATGGAACCCGAAACGCCGAGCGGCCACCCCCAGTGCCCGAAGTGCTCGTCTCCGATGGAGGGCGGCGTCGTCGCCGACGGCGTTCACGCGGGCGAGCGGGTCGCGCTCTGGGTCCGCGGCTATATGAAGCGCTCGTGGCTCGGGTACGAGAAACTCTCCCCCGACCCGCAGGATCGGTTCCAGATCGCGGCCTTCCGCTGCACCCAGTGCGGGTTTATCGAGCACTACGCGGTCGAGAACCTGCCGGTGAAGCGGCCCAAGTGGTTCTGAATGGCCCACCGGTCTGGAGACCGGTGCCACCAGAACCGGTCTCACCATCGCAGCACCAAGGGAAGCTCGGGGCGCAGGTCGGCGCCGCGGCCGCGGGTCTCATGGTCGAAGCCGAGTTCGAGGAGGTGGGATGGCCCGGCGCGGAGGCTGAGGAGACCGGCCGCGGCTCGTCCATCAATCCTTCCGTCTGGCACGGCGTGCGTACACGCTCAATCCGAGCAGCGCGGTGATTAGCGATGGCGCTGCCGGAACGATGGTGATGCGGGCCGTCAGCGTGATCGATTCGCCGGGCGCGAGGGTGAAGGTGTACTGATACCCGCCGGTCCAGTTCGCCGCGGCGTACGGCAGGCCGGAGTTGTCGAAGGTATCGACGACGGCGTTGGTCAGCAGGTTTCGGACCGAGGCGAATGAGCCGACCTGGTAGGTATCGCTCCCCTCGTACTCGGCAACCCACGGGCCATCGCTGATGCGGATACGGTCACCGTCGAGCACGGCGACATCGCCGGCGGCCGTGCCGGCCAAGTTAAGATCGAGGTAGTGAAACGCGGTCCACCGTTGCGTGACCGACGAGGTGTTGATCTGCGTGATCTCCTCGATCAATCGACCCCCGGTCGCCAGGCCCTCGACCCGGGAGTGCTGGACGACCTCGCTCGTCAGTGGAATGGCGAAGGCGTAGGTAACGGTGCTGGTATCCCCGGCCCACACCGCGCTTGTCGCGCTATTGAGGCAGTTCTCGCTCGTGTCGAGCGTATCGATGCGGGCCCACCACCAGCTCTGCACGAGATGGTCCGGGTTGGCGTCGCCGCCGACGCTGAGATTGGCCAGCGGCCCGAGCGCCAGGGAGGAGGTAGGCGCGTTTCCCTGAGTAAACGTCGTGTTCCCGCTGGAAATGGTGCCGCCGGTTCCCGGCTGGGCCAAGCACACACTTCCGGCGCCGATCACGAGCAGCGCGACGGGCGCGAGCAGCTTTGACATAGGGAGTCTCCTCTCGCGGCATGCCGCGTCGATCGAAGCTATCGGAACGGTGGTTGGCATGCAAGAGATGAGGGTCAACTTAATAAACAGGTCTTTGAGGTGCCCGCTTGCGCAGCGACACCGGTGCGGCTCGCGCAGGCGCGACGCCCGTGCCAGCGGATCAGCGGCGGTGATGCCGTGCTATTCACCACCGCAGCACCAAGGGAAGGTCGGGGCGCAGGTCGGTGGCGCGGCCGCGGGGTTCGTGGTCGAAGCCGAGTTCGAGGAGGTGGGCCGGACCGGTGCGCAGATTGAGCAGACCCGACGTGGCGAGGAAGCCGAGCGCATCTGAGTGCGGGTCCGCGTGCGGAGTGGTCAATGTGAGGGGCGCGATCTCGCGCAGACCCGCGGCGTGGTCGAGTGGCTGCCGGCGCGCGGAGGGGGGGGGCTGCGAATCCGGCCGCGCGGCGAAGGGGATGTAGAACACGAGCGGCTCGGTGACGAGGTGCGAGCTGGCCGCGACATGGATGCAGTTTCCCTCGGACGACGATGCAGGTAGATACGGAGGGCGGTACGGCCGGGTCTCGAATGGGAGTGGGGCCGGCGCCGCGTTCGCGCCCCGTCCCGGCCGGAGCGCGATGCCGAAGGGAGACGTGCGACCGTCCCCGCGCCCGGACCAGCGCTCAAAGAGATATGTGGGTCGAACGAGATCCGACTGGGCTTCCGCCGCGTCGCTCACCCAGAGCAGCTCGATATAGAAGTTGCCGAAGAAGAATCGCCGGCAGGCGGTGCCCTGGCCGGGGTGCGTGTTGGTCGCGCCCTCGGTGAGCCCCCCCCCGCCACCCAGCGCGGCGAGGCGTGCCGCGGAGGAGTCGGCGCCGGCGTCGGTCAGGATGAAGATGTGGTCGAGCTCGAAGGGCATGTTCGACGCTCAGGGTACCGCGGCGAGACGGGCGCTGGATCGCCGGAGCCTGCCGCGGCGAGCGCGGCGTGCGTACGTGCGTGGAGTGCCGGCGCGGGGAAAG
>JACMLW010000124.1 GCA_014379385.1 Phycisphaerales bacterium | reverse complement strand
GTTGTTCAACTCGATGAGCTTCGCGATCGCCGTGTTGAACGCGATCGCCTCGATGTCGCGCCGAACGCCCGCGATCGTCTTGTGCAGCAGCTTGAGCGTCCCCGGCTCGGGATCATGCGCCGATACGGTCGGCTCGCCCGTCTGCTCGTCGATCATGTTGCGCCACACGCGCTGCAGGAAGCGGAACGGCCCCACGATATCGCGCGGGTTCCAAGGCTTGCTCGCCTCCAGCGGGCCCATGTACATCTCGTAGAGCCTGAACGTATCGGCCCCAAACTCGGCGATCACATCATCCGGATTCACCACGTTCTTGAGCGACTTGCTCATCTTGGCGATGACCTGGGTCACCGGCTGTCCGGTCGCCCGCTCGATGAACTTCGCGCTCTCCCCTTCCCCGACCTGCTCTACCTCATCGGTCGGGACCAACGTCTTGTCGGCTCGCTGGTACGCGAAGCTCGTGATCAGCCCCTGATGAAACAGCTTCTTGAACGGCTCCGGCGTGCTCACATCACCCAGATCGAACAGCATCTTGTGCCAGAACCGCGCGTACAGCAGGTGCAGCACCGCGTGCTCCGCGCCTCCGATATACAAATCAACCCCCCCGCCCCCCCTGCTCTCCCCCATCCAGTACTTCTCCGCCGCCGCGCCGACGAACCGTTCATTGTTCTTCGCGTCGCAGAACCGCAGGTAGTACCAGCAGCTCCCCGCCCAGTTGGGCATCGTGTTGGTCTCACGCCGCACCGTCGTCTCGGGGTCGAGCAGCTCCGGGCTCACCCCCGCCTCGCCCGCCGTCGTGTTCACCCACTTCGTCGCCTTCGCCAGCAGCGGCGCCGGATCGTCCGACTCCGCGGGCTTGAAGTCCGCCAGCTCCGGCAGCCGCACCGGCAGCCTCCGCTCGCTGACCGGGTGATGATTCCCCTCCCCGTCGAACACCACCGGGAACGGCTCGCCCCAGTACCGCTGACGACTGAACAGCCAGTCGCGCAGCCGGTAGTTCACCTTGCGGCGCCCGATCCCCTTCTTCTCGAGCCACGTGATGATCGCCCGCTTCGCCTTCTCCGTAGGCATCCCGTCGAGCTTCACCTCGGCATTCGCAGAGTTCAACGCCACACCCTCGCCCCCGAAGCATTTCCGCTCACCGTCGGCGCCGCGCGTGCCCTCCGCATCCCTGACAACCTCGCGCACTTCCAATCCGAACTTCTTCGCGAACTCAAAATCCCGTTCATCGTGCGCCGGCACCGCCATGATCGCACCGAACCCGTACCCCATCAGCACGTAGTCCGCCACCCACACCGGGATCAGCTCCCCCGTCGCGGGGTTCACCGCCCGCACACCTAGGTCCACCCCCGTCTTGTCCTTCGCCTGCGCCTGGCGATCCACATCCGACTTGTTCTTCGACGCTTCCACATACGCCCGCACCGCCGCCAAGTCCCCGCTTGTTCGCCGCTCACCGCGCAGCACCTCCTCGACCAGCGCGTGCTCCGGCGCCACCACCATGTACGTCGCGCCGAAGACGGTGTCCGGCCGTGTGGTGAACACCGTCAGCGTGCCCAAGCTGCCGGGTGGGGCCTCTTCCAGGTCAAACTCAATCTCCGCTCCCTCGCTCCGCCCGATCCACTCCGCCTGCATCGCCCGCGTCGACGCCGGCCACTCCACCAGCGCGAGGTCGTTCAGCAGCCGCTCCGCGTACGCCGTGATCTTGAACATCCACTGCTTCAGCGGCCGGCGATACACCGGGTACCCGCCCCGCTCGCTCTTCCCATCAATAACCTCTTCGTTCGCCAGCACCGTGCCCAGCTTCGGGCACCAGTTCACCATCACCTCGTCCAGATACGCCAGCCGCTGGCTATCAATGAACTCTCGCTGCTCCTCGCGCGTCAGCTCGTGCCATCGCAGCAGCCCGACCGGGTCGGTCCCCAGCACCGTGCTCAGCCCGCTCGCCGCGCCCGCCCCCGCATGCACCAGCTCGCCGAACATATTGATGCGTGCATCGCCCCCCTCCAGCGCCGCGATCAGCTCGCTGATCGGCCGCGCCTTGCCGCCCCCCGGCGCCTCCGCGTCGTACCACGACTCGTACGCCCGCAACCAGATCCACTGCGTCCACTTGTAATACTCGGGGTCGATCGTGGCGATCTCGCGCGTCCAGTCATATGAAAAACCAAACCGCTTGAGCTGCCCGCGGAACGTATCGATTGCCTTCCGTGTCGTCACCGCCGGGTGTACGTTCGTCTGGATCGCGTACTGCTCCGCCGGCAGACCGAACGCGTCCCACCCCATCGGGTGCAGCACGTTGTGCCCGTTCATCCTCTTATAGCGGCACAGAATGTCCGTCGCCGTGTACCCCTCCGGATGACCCACGTGCAGCCCCGCCCCGCTCGGGTACGGGAACATGTCCAGGCAGTAGAACTTCGGGCGAGACCCATCGAACCCCGCCTCGCCGGGGTTCAGCGTCACGAACGTCCCGTGCCGCTCCCAGTGCCCCTGCCACCGCCCCTCGATCTCCGCAACAAGATTCCCCTCGTACCGATACGCCGGTCGATCACTCCCCCCACCCCCACCTCCACCCCCCGGCACACCGCTCGTGACCCAAGCGCCCTTCGCTCCTTCGTTCATGCTCGACATGTTG
>JACMLW010000123.1 GCA_014379385.1 Phycisphaerales bacterium | reverse complement strand
TGCGACCTAGGACGCGTTCGACATAGAGTTCAAACTCGTTGGGTTTGGGTGGCTCCTTGATTCGCGTGTCGTCGTTGAGTTGCCCCGTCGCCGCCCCCCGGTAGCTGATGAATCGTCGGGGCGATTGATCGCGAATCGCTTGCAGGCGCTGTTGCCCCTTCGCTACAATTGCGGCCATGAAACTCGAGGAAACGATCGCGAAGCTCGAGTCGCTCGGCGATGAAAAGCGGCGCGCCCATAACGCCAAGTACGGGGCCGGCACGAACCAGTTCGGCGTCGCGCTCGGCGACATTCGCACGCTGGCCAAGAAGATCAAGACCAATCACGAGCTGGCTTTGGACCTGTGGAAGACCGAGAATATCGACGCACAACTGCTGGCAATTCTTCTGATGAAGCCGAAGTCTCTGTCGGCCGCGGCAATGGATGAGTTGGTGCGCTCGGTCACCTTTGTGCACGTGGCGGACTGGCTCAACGCGTACGTCGTCAAAGATCACCCCGACAATGAGACGCTTCGCGAGCGGTGGATGGTCGATGATGATCCCATGGCCGCGCGTGCAGGCTGGAACCTGACGGCGGGGCGGATCGGGAAGGGCGCTGAAGGGCTTGATCTCGCAGCGCTTCTGGATCGCATCGAGTCGGAAATGGGCGACGCTGCGCCGGAGGCGCAATGGACGATGAACGCCGCGCTGGCAGCGATCGGCATCAACTTTGCAAAGCATCGCAAGCGGGCCATCGCCATCGGCGAGAAGTTGGGAATCTATCGCGACTATCCGTGTTCGAAGGGTTGCACGTCGCCGTTCGCGCCGATCTGGATCAACGAGATGGTGAAGCGGCAGGGCTGACCGCCCCCCGCCCCCCGCCGGCCCCAACAAGGTCAAGGGCTCGCGCGACCTCGACATCCGCGAACGCGAGTGGGGAGGGCGAGCACGTCGAGCCGCAGATGGCGAGCTGGGTGATGGTGGCCGCGGCGTTGCCGGGGTGGGTTCAGTAGCGGACGGTGCCGTCGCCGAGGTCTAGCCGTGGTGCGCGCTCCAGACATACTTGATAACAAGATGATCGCCGATGTCCATGGAGTCTGTTCTTTCGTTCATGGAAGTGTCCGGGGGCGAAGCGAAGAATCGTCGCATGGCAAACCGGAATCTCAGTCCCTCGGAGCTCGTGACAGCGAATGAGCTGCTCGCAGAGATCCGGAAGCAGCTCGACCAGCTTTCCCGCGGAGATGAAACGTTGTTGTGGGCGCTTCGTCGCAAGGTCTTCAAAGAGCTGACCTACGACGAGCGTGGCAAGCCGATGAAGCGGCGGAAGCTCAAAGGAGCGAAACGGAAGTCTCAATGTGGAATCTGTCCAACGTGCAGCGAGCCGCTTCCTGAGAAGTATTGTGTCCTTGACCGCATCGAGGCGATGAAGGGGTATACCCCTGAGAACACGCGGCTGCTTTGTAAGAAGTGTGACACGCGGCTACAAACCGAGAAGGGATACAAGTAGACCGGCCCCGGCTCATCACTGAATCGGAGTCGTCTGTGTCTTGGTCGGGATGAAGGCGCCGGAGGAAGGGGCTTCCCGCGCTGATGTCGCAACGCGGGTTCTTCGACGAGAACCAGACGCTTTCCCGACGGCCCCTCCCTTGAGACATCGCGCAGGTAGCGGGTGCGCCCGAAGTTCGGCGGGTGACGGATCGTGGACGGTGGATCAGGAACGCGAGGATGCCGCAGGCCGATCGATGCCGGTCGTCTGGCTCGGCGGGCTGAAGACATCGAGGACGACGGTGTCTTCCTCGGCGTAAGCCGAGTGAGGGACGCCGGAAGGTAGGTGGATGACCTCGCCGGCGGAGACGACGACGTTGCGCCGCTCGGGCGAGCCCTCGGCGCCGATGCCGAAGCGCAGGCGGCCGGAGAGGATGCACGCGAACTGCTCGTTATCGTGGGCGTGTGTGGGGACATCGCAGCCGCGGCGGAGGGTGATGTGCGAGAGCATGGCCTTGTCGCCGATGAAGCGGCGGCGCTCGAGGAGCGCCATGGGGCGGTCGGGGGCGAGATCGGACCAGCGGCGGGTTGTGACGGTAGGGGAGGGTGAAGGTGCGGCGGGCATGTGGCGGTCTCCTGGTAGAAAGAGGATACCGGTACAGGAGCAAAGCGCCGAGGCGATCTGCGTGAGCGGATCGCGCGTTACGCCGCGCGGGCGAGGATGGGCGTGACGGCGTGGAGCTCGACGAGGCGGCTGAGGAGCCGGCCGTCTTCCTCGGACGCTGGCGCGAGGGCGAGGCCGAGGGTGTACCCGAAGCGGCCCTCGCGACGGCACCACACGCACGTCGCCCGGACCCGAACGCGGCCGACCTCGGTGCTGCCGAGGGTCATGCCCAGGGCGCGGCCGGGCTGCACAGCGCGGAAGCGGCGGAGGCGCATGCCGCGAGAGGAGAAGTCGATAACCTTGCCGAGGGAGCAGGTGAGGCCGCGGACGTCGTGGCGGGGGTGGCGGCGGAGACCGAAGGGATTGAGGAGGCGGGCGCGAGTAGGGCCGGCGCCGACGAGTCGCATAGTGCGCGCATCGGGCGTTGGAAGGGGAGACTTGCGGGGTGATGGCGGAGGGCTGGAATCATGGGTGGGGTTGTGAGGGGGCGGAGGAAAAAGCCGTCAGGCGGAACCCCTGAGCCACCAGGAACGGTTCATTCGCGGCGGGCCGGGCGGAGGGCCGATAGTGTTATGACCCGATGAGCGACGAAACCGGCCTGGCTGAGGGATTGGTGGCAGCGCGCCCCGCGAGCGGAGGGCGTGGGCGGTCTGGCCACGCCGGCTCGGGCGGGCTGATGGCGCGGTTCGATCCGGGGTGGCTGTTCCTTTTCGCGGGGCTGGCGGTGCTGGCCTCGGTGATGCTGATCCCGGCCGGGGACGATCTTGAGAGCGCGCGGTGGCAGCGCGACCGCGCCTTGGCGATCGAGCGGCATCGGTTGGAGCGACTCGAGCGGTACGCGACGTACCTGGACGCGGTCGAGCGTGGGGACGAGGCGGTGATCCGATCGCTGGCCGCGATGCAGCTCAACAAGGCGCCGGCGGGGTGGATCCCGGTGGCGATGGATGATTCGGCGCGTGGAGCGGTGGGGCTGGGGGGAGTGATCGCGACCGATCCGGCGCGGGCGACGGCGTCGGTTTTCCCGGCGCTGGAGCCGGAGCCCTTGAAGATCGAGGAGCGGGTGAAGGTGCGCACCACGCTCTCGGACCTGGTGACCGGGGAAGAGAGCCGGTGGCTGATGCTGATCGGCGGCGCGGTGTGCGTGCTGGTCGGGGTGCTGCCGACGGCGCGCCGGTAGCGGCTTCTATCATTGAGCATGCAGAGTCTGCGGTTCAGGCCGGCGCAGCGGCTGCGGCACGCGCGCGAGTTCGAGGCGGTGTACGCGATGCGCCAGGTGCGCTCGCGCGGGGCGCTGAGCGTGCACGGGTCGCTCAACGGTCTGGGGCACTC
>JACMLW010000122.1 GCA_014379385.1 Phycisphaerales bacterium | reverse complement strand
GATGTCGCCGCGCGCGGGCAGCTTGCCCAATACGCGCCCGTCGCTCGGCGGGAGGACGTGGAAGCTGGGCGACACCCACGACCGCGGATCGTGCATAGCGTAATAGGTCAGCCGGTCACCAACCTGGGCGGGACTGGTATAGGGATGATTGACGAGGGTAGTTGTGGACATGATGTGTTGCACCCGGAAGCCGAGCCACTGCACCACATCGGCGATCAGTTGGCGATGGCAGCGCCACCACACCGCCTCGGCGCACATGACCGCCGTGCGCATCCCGCAGGCGAGGCTGAGAAGCTCTTGCAAACCCTCGGCGAACACCTCCGTTTCCATATGGTCGGCGTATCCGCGAAACGAGGCGCTTCGCCACGCGGTGTTGAGGGAGTCCGCTTTGGGGACCCGCCGTCCCCCGAGCTGTGGGAGCCATACGTACTCAAGGCCACGAGTCTCCAGTTCTGTTTTCAGCGCGGAGCTGTGGAATTGAGGCCAGCGCCGAGATCCGGGGTAACGCCGGACATCCGCGATCGCTTCGATCCGGTGAGCCGCAAGCAGCGCGATGAACTCCTCGAGCGAGTGGGTCGAGTGACCGATGGTCCACAGCGTGGGGGTCATTCGCGAAAGTTAGCGTCCGATCCAGGCGATCTAACTCCGCTCTCAGTGCGCCATCGCAGGCGTCTGCGCGCTCGGCGTCTCGCCCGGCGCGAGCGCCCGCAGGACACCGACCGCGCCCTTGGTTGCGTCGGCGAATGCATGGGTGACGAAGGGGTAGTCCCCGGGCTCGCGGAGCCGCACCTGGAAGATGCTCCCGCCGCCCACTGGGATGTTCACCGTCTGAACGCCGACCCTGGCGCTTGCCTGGGACCCGCCCTCGTAAACGCGCTCGAAGATTCCGCCCACCACGTGGAAGGAGCTGATCCGGTTGGGGCCGGCGTTCACGACGTAGAGCCGAAGCAGCTCGTTGGGCCTGACCTCTATCGGGCGGCTTGCGTACTGGCCGGCCCTGCCGTTGAAGACCACATGGTCCGGCGCGAGGCTCAGGAGCTTCTCCCACTCCAAGCTGCGGGTGCCGTCGGCCGCAGGCTTGGGGGTTAGATAGAACTCGCTCTGCACGAAGACGAATTCTCGGGCCTTGGGCAACGGCGTGGCAGGGTCCACGACAAGCGCACCATACATCCCATTTGCGATGTGCATCGCCGCGGGTGCGGTGCCGCAGTGGTACATGAAGGCGCCTGGCACACGCGCCACAAAGCGGTAATGAAGCGAGTCGCCCGGCATCAGGTTCGTATAGTACTTGCTCGGCGCGATCTCGGCCGCATGGAAGTCCATGCTGTGCGGAATGTTCGCGCGGTTCACCAGGGTGAAGTCCACCGTATCTCCCTGGCGCACGTGGAGCGCGGGCCCAGGCACCGTGCCGCCGAAGGTCCAGGCGGCATACTTCACTCCGGGCGCGATAGTCACTGGAGCGTGCTTCATCTCGATCCGGATCGTGTGGAGGCGGGTCCGCTCGGCAGGGGCAAGCCGTGCGAGCATCGGTGGCGGGTCCCCTTCCGGTCCGCCAATCTTCGCTTCGCCGTGCGACACATCGGCCGGCGGGACGGTGTCGATCTCTTCCTGGGGACTCGTCGTGTGTTCCTGAGTACTGGGGGAGCCGGGACGGGCGGATGCCGCACGATCAGAGGGGACGGAGGAACGGCAGGCAGCGAAAAGGAGGCTTACGGTGCCTGCGGCCATCCACAAGACGCGGGGCATGTAGATATCTCGGTTAAGGTCACCACGGAGGAGCCCTGCGTGCGATCGACCCGGCCGGGCCAGCATGACTTCTATACTAGGGAGGTCAGGTGGCATGGACAAGCAAACCCCTCCTTTGGGCCGCCCAAGGGCGGCATTTGTGTGGCCCGCCGCGTGAAATGGCGTGACGAGCTGAGCGCAACCTCTTTGGGTTGAGTGCCGCATCGATCGCGACACGCATAAAGTTCTTGCATGCCTCTCATGACCCGTTGGTTCATCAAGGGGGCGATGCTGTACTTGCTCGCCGCCCTCCTTCTTTTTGGCCCATGAAGAAGCCCCACTCGGTGCGAGATCACCAAGCGGGGCGAGCGGTTGAGAAAGTGGGCCTGGGTAGAGTTGAACTACCGACCTCACGCTTATCAGGCGGCCCACGTAGGAGACGAATTCCGACGCCATTCCTGTAACTCACCGACATCCCGCGCGATCTGCCCGGATTGCTTGCCGTGGATGCCGTGATTCCTTGGG
>JACMLW010000121.1 GCA_014379385.1 Phycisphaerales bacterium | reverse complement strand
GTCCGGGCTGATCGCTACCGCGGGCGCGTGGCCCTGCATCATCGGTGCGGCGTGATAGACCGGCACGCCCACGGGGGTGCCGCCGCGCTTGATGGTGACGGTCTCCTGCTGGTCCTGGAGGTCCAGTTCGGAGAGTTCATTCTCAACCATCAGTCGGACGAGTTCCTTGAGTTTCCGGATATCGATCATCGTGAGGCCCACTCCATGCTCTTGGGCAATGTGCAGAGATTCTTCGCGCCCGTGGCGGTAATCACGTAGTCGTCCTCGATCCGCACGCCCCCGATCCCCGGTAGATAGATCCCCGGCTCGACCGTCACCACCTGCCCGGGAACGAGCGTGCTGGCGGCAAGCATATTCGACAGGCGGGGTTCCTCATGGCCGTCGAGGCCCATGCCGTGCCCCAGCCCGTGGCCGTAGTACTCGCCGTACCCGTGGCTGGCGATGTGCTGGCGCGCGATTGCATCAATCTCGGTCGTGGTCTTGCCCGGCGCGAGCGCCGCGGCGGCCATCTCCTGCGCATCGAGCACGATGCGGTAGATCTCCGCGATCTTCGGATCCCACTTGCCCAGCGCGAACGTCCGCGTCATGTCGGAGTGATACCCCTGAAAGACGGCGCCCCAGTCGACCAGCAGCGGTCTGTTTTTCTCGAGCCTGTAGCCGCTGGGGCGGTAGTGGGGGAGCGAGCCGTGCGCGCCCGCGGCGATGATGCTCTGGAACCCCGGCTCGCTCGAGCCGCGCGACTTCATCTCCGCCTCCAGCAGGCCCGCGATCTCCAGCTCGGTCTGGCCCGGCTTGATGGTGGGGAGCACCGCGAGCAGCGCGGCTTCCTGGATCCTCGCGGCGTGCGTGATGAGCGCGATCTCGAGTTCGTCCTTGACGGCCCGCAGACGGCCGACGAGGTTGGTGGTATCGATGAGGCGCGAGGCGTCGCCGTTGCTCAGCTTGTCCGCCAGGCTCTGGCGGAGCGACACGGTGACATGCTCGGCCTGCACCGCGAGCGGGCCGCGCACCGACCCGCCGACCACGTCGGTGACGGCCTCGAGCATGGAGCGCTTGCGGATGTGGACCCGCGCGATGCCCCCGGTGCGGACGGGCTCGAGCTCCTCCTGGAAGCGGAAGTCGCTGATGATGACCGCGTCGGCGCCCGGGTCGGCCGGGACGAGCAGGTAGCTGTCGCCATTGAGGAAGCCGGTGAGGTAGCCGACGTCCTTCGGGTTGGTGACGAGCAGCGCCGCCGCGCCCTTGCCGCCCGCGCTGCCGACAAGATCGGCCAGTCGTTTGATGCGGGCGCGGTGCGGGGATGCGAAGCCGGTTGGTTCGGGCGGAAGGCGAAGGGCCCGCGCTGCGCCGGCGACTGATGCACGACCCCTCCGGCCGGGCTCGGCACCCACCTTTTTAGCGCGGGTGCTCGGGGCGCTGGCACGCTTGCTCGCCGGCGTTTTGCCGGCGCGGGCGCGGGCGGAGGGGGTGGGTGGGGCCGCGCCCGAACGCTTGGTCGATCCCGCTCGTGAGGTCCGTCCTTTTTTCTTCGGAGCCGCCATAGGGCAGCATCATACCAGCGGGTGGCCCGTTGCTGGGGCACAGCCATGTC
Source organism: Phycisphaerales bacterium (assembly GCA_014379385.1). Classification (GTDB taxonomy): domain Bacteria; phylum Planctomycetota; class Phycisphaerae; order Phycisphaerales; family UBA1924; genus JACMLW01. Next base: position 16,476 of record JACMLW010000121.1, on the reverse strand, counting down.
TTGGTGGCACACGGTGGCACCGGTTTCCAGACCGGTGTGTTCCGTTGTCTTGGTAGCGCCGGTCTCTGGTGGCACCGGTCTCCAGACCGGTGGCCTTGCTCCTGGCGGCACAGGTATGTCCTGGTGGCACAGGCGTCCCCGCCTGTGCGCAGCTCCCGTTCCAGCGCGTTACTCAGCAGCCGTTCTGCAGTGCCGCGAACCACGCAGCGAGGAAGGCGGTGATGTCGGCCGAGGTGGTGGCGCCAGAGGCGTTGAAGTCGGCGACAAGTGTGCCGTTCTGCAGGTCGGCGAACCAGGCGGAGAGGAAGGCGGTGATGTCGGCGGAGGAGACGTTGCCTGAGTTATTGAAGTCGGCGGGACAGGTGGGGATGGCGCAGGGCACAAATCCCGCCTTGAGAGTGACAGCCCCAGCCGTCAGAACTCCGGCGAATGGCTGTCCGAGCACGAGTGTCGCCTGTGCTCCGGCAACGCCGCCCGAAGAGAGAACCGAGCACTCAAGGTCAATCGGCTGAGCCAGCAAGGGCGTGGCGCCGACAGTGAGAGCGGCGAAGGCGCAAAATATACAGGAATAGTTCATTCTCGAACCCTTTCACGCGTTCCAAGAGTACCTGTATGAACATCCTTAGTTTCCGATCGTGGCGGACCCACCGGGCACGGTGATCGTGACGGGGCGACACAGATTTGGGCGCTCACTGGTAGCGCCGTCGCTGACGATGATGGTTCCACCCGGTGCCGCAACGGCAAGTGCCTCCGAGAGGCTGTTGAAGGGGTTGCCTGCGGTGCCAAATTCTTCGCCGTTGAACGCGAAGTTCACGTAAACAGCCGAGAGGTCATGGCAGGCAGGGGACCAGATCCGCGGATCGCTGTTCCCCTCACGATTCCACATCTTCAACTGACGGCGGGGAGCCTTGGGCGAAGTGACCGGTCTGATCTGCCCTGTGCAGTTGCAGTCAAAGGGGACTGGATAGCAGATGCGATCCTCCGCGTAGTGGCCAAACAAACCCGGGTACCGCTCCAGAAAGATTGCTTCGGGGTTGCTCCCTGGGTAGTGGATCTCGCCGAGGTTCGTGACGTTCGTCACCAGCAACCGCGGTCCCTCACCCCAGTGCTCGCGGACGACTTGGAAATCTTCACACTCTGCTCCGAATCGCCAGCCGAGCACCTCATACCCCTCGAAAATCTCATTGGTGGAAACGCACGCGGGCACCGGCTCACCCGAGAAGAAGCCGCATCCACCGCTCCAAGGCAGTGGCTCTTGCGTTCCCGTTTCCATATAAACCACGGGATGGCCATCCTCGAAAACCAGCGCGCCAGGCGAATCTATAAACGCTTTCCGTCCGTGGTTGTTGTAGACCGCCCGAACGATTCGCGGCGCGCCGGTGCCGTCGGGCATCACCTCAAACTCAACGCAAATCACGTCACCCTCGTGGTATCCGAAGTTGCTGCACGGAGGATTGTCGGTCGAGTTCAGTCCAAAGAACATGTAAAACTGAACGAGATAGGCATTGGGGCAACCAACGGCCGCAAGGGGATACACACGCCCATACACGCCGCGATTCTCGTTCTGGAGGCGTTCCCATGACATGGTGTCATTGAGGTCGTCTCCGCTTTGCCAACTCTCGTCGCGAAACGTCAATCGGTAATAAACGTTCTCGTCGAAGTTGATCGAGTTGAGTATAGCGAGTGAAATAGGATCCACAAATCCCAAGCGGTCGCCCGCGTCGCTTCGGCCGTTGTACTCCTGGTCGTACCATTCCAGTCGACAATGACGGACATACCACTCAATTGGCAAGGGAGGTCGAGCACCATCGCCGCGAGCATACCAGACGGGGGCAAAGCGGGTGAGGAGATCGGTTTCGACCGCATCGGGGACGCCGTCACCATCAAAGTCTTGCGCAGCGAGCGGCGCGGTCGCAAGCCCCAACGCAACCAGAGCTGTTCTGAGTGTCGGCCTCATGCTCGCTCCCGTTACTGCAGGTTGACCAGCACCAACACCAAGCCCTTGCCTTCCTTGAGCTCCGTCATCGCCTTGCCGATCACTGTCCCGCCGCGCTTGGAATCGTCGGTGACCCCCATTGCGTGGCCGGGTGTGGCCGAGGTCGTGAGTGCATCGCCGCGCCGAACAGGTGTCCTGGTCGCATCACAGAGAACCCAGACGCGCCCGACCATTGCGAGGGGCATCGTGTCGTCGGCAGCCGCGGTGTGCTGCTGGCCTTCGGCCGAGAGCACCATGCCGGGGCAGAGTCCGTTGGCGCCCGAGAGCACGCCCGCGACCGCCTTGTCGTACTCGCTCGAGCACGGCACAAGCTTGCCGTCGTGGTCGCGGTCGATGACCATGACCATGCCGGTCAAGGCCTTCGCGATCCCATTGCCGGTGGTGACTCCCACCGGCTCGGCAACGTCGGAGCCGCCACGAATTTCGAGTACCGTTGTTGAAAGGTCGCCGCGCAGCCACAGGTCTCCGTTGTTTTCAAGCAGGAGCTTTGCGTCGTCCTCGTAGAAGGCTTTGATCAAACGGTGTTGTGCGTCAGCGTGCTTCTCAAGAAAGGCAACGCCACCGGTCTTGATGTCTGAGGCGTCATCCAAGTCCTCAAAGGTGAAGACGACGACGGGTGGGGCAGGCTCATTGAGGAGCCGTCCCTGAATCAAGACTGCTTGTGGTTCTTGAACGTATTGCTGTACATGCAATAATGCCTCGGGTGTGGTGTTGATACCGAGACGAGCTGTGCCGGATCCATTGCTAAGGTTCGCCATTCCGCTGGGATTGAGGATGGTCGCGGCCCGGATTGCGTAAGGCACCGTCGACACAAGCGTGCGCGGCGACAATTCTGGTCCTGCGTCAACGGCGGCTGCCCACCAACGGCTCGCTCCGTCGAAGATGGTCGTGGTCACCGGCACGGCAGTGCTGAACAGACCGCTGGTGACCAGCACTCCGGGCACAACCACCGTCTCAAGGGCAGAGCCGCCTGATGGAGATTCATAGAAGCGCACCGTGACAGTGTGCAAGCCATCGGCGACTCCTGTGAGCTTCGCCTGCAGCCCGATGCTGCCTGTACTGGTTTGAGCATTCGCAACCGGAGCGACAACCATCGCCGCCGTGATGGCGACGAGCCAAGTTCCCAAGAGTCTCATGCTGCTTACCTCCCTCGCTTCGGGCGTCGCGTTTGCGCGAGCGTGCCCAAGCGATTGCCCAAACTACCGGCGCGGCAACACGGGTTCAAGAGTCAGCAACGAAAAAATCTGTGAACTGTGGTGGAGGGGTCCGCGCGGCGAGCCGGCATTGCTCCTGGTGGCACAGGCGTCCCCGCCTGTGCGTGCGCAATCTCTTGCGTCTGCTCCCGCTCAACACCCGTTCCGGAGCGGCGCGACGGAGACTCGTGTCGAGCTGAGTCGCGCACGCGCGGCGTCATGCCCTGCTCAGTCAACACGCCTTGAGCCACCCAGAGATCCCCCGCTCCCCTGTTCCCTTCCGTCTTCGTCCCTTCGTCCCTCCGTGCCTTGGTCCCTTCCTACTCCACCCGTTTCATCTTGTGCGTTGACTGCACGCTCTGCGACATCTTCGCGCCCTGCATCTCGCCGGACATCGTCAGCCCCTGCGTCATCGTCATCTCGTCGAGCATCCCGAGCTCGGTGTCCCACACGTAGCGCCCGTCGTACTTGGACTCCGTGATCTTCAGCGCCGCTTCCATCCCCTCCGACTGTGATTCCAGCTTGCCGGTGATGGTTACAACGGCCTTGCCGCCGCGCGCCGAAACGAGCTTGTGTTCGGTCGTCATCTTCATGCCCCCCATCGGCCCCATGCTCATCTCGTCCTCGTTCATCCACGTCTCGCCAACGGCCGCCATGCCGTCGCCGGCGCTCCGGGTGAAGATGGGACCGAGCATGTTCTTCGCGGCGTCCGGGCTGCCGAGCTGCTCGGCCAGCGGACCGGCGAGCATGTCGGCACCGGTGACCTTGCTGATGTTTCCTTGAGAATCGAGCTCGATCGTGAAGGGCGCGCCGACGCTTCCGCGCATCGAGGCTCCCGTCTGGTCGTCCTTCGAGGCCGGCTTGGAACTGTCGAAGGTAATGACGTCATCGCCCCCCGCCGCGACGTGCATCTTGAGCGACACGATCTTCGCCTCCACCGTCGCGCTCCCATCCTCCTGAACCTGCTTCACGGTGAGCGCGAGCACCATCTGGTGGTCCATGGTCTGGTCGGCCCGCCCCAGTTCGTCCATCCCCTCGAGGCGCGGTTTGCTGGTGGCGGTGCTGTCGATCTTGAACTTGGTGACGCTCCCCTGGCGCCACTTCGGACGCAGGTCGATGCGGACGCCATCCTTGGCCTTCTTCGGCCCGCCGCTTCCGCCGTCGGGCGCCGGCTTCTCCGGCGTAGTAGGCGCAAGCTCGGGGTTTTTCTTGTCAGTTGGTTTCTGTGGGGCCGCGGGACGTACCGGCTGGCGGTCGCCCGCGGGCGAACCGGGTTGCGCGAGCGTGGGGAAAGCGGGGGCGGACACGACGGCCGCGGCGGCCAAGGCGAGGACGAGTCGATACACGCGCATGCAGATCTCCAGCCCCGCCGAGCCCGGCCCCCAAACGCATCGTAGTAGATTCGCCGATTCGGCCCGTTCGGCTCCGCACCGCGACTGAGCGGGGCAGGTTGCCGGGCCTCTGGTTCCTGCTCAATGCCCAGTGCCCGATGCCCAGTGCCTTCTTCAGACCTGTGCCGGCGGCACGCCGATCACCGCGATCCCCAACCGGTCCGCGAGGTCGAGAAGTTCGGGCTTATCGATCATGATCACATCGCCCGCGGCCAGCGCCAGGCACCCGCCCCCATGACGATGCAGGTGCTCGATGGTCTTGATGCCCACGGTCGGCACGTCCGAGCGGCGATCATGCCCGGCCCGGGCCCCTTTGCAGAGCGTCCACCCGGGCGTGCGGCAGAGCTGTCCGACGCGCTCGATCATCCGGTCGGTCCCCTCAACCGCCTCGACCGCGATCACGTCGCGTTCCCTGACGGCGATGGCCTGCCCGATGTCGAGGCGCAAGGTCTGCGCGAGCAGCGGCCAGGCGAAGGCGATGTCGGCCCGCTGCTCCGAGTTGGGCTGGCGGTTGGTCATCACCCCCGCCTCGGCGAGTGCATCCGGGATAGGAGCCGTCGAATCGATGAGGTGGACTCCGCTGCGTCCGAGTTCGTCGGCGATCGCCTTGAGCACCGCGTGCGAACGGCGGTCGTGCCGCAGGTGACGATACCAGACCGACAGTGTCCTCAGATCGGGCAGGCTCTGCAAAAGCCGCCACGGATTATGCATGAAGCTGGCTTTGTCCACGCGGCCAACCATGATCGCATGGGTGATGCCTTGGCGAGCAAGAACCTTCCCCCAACTGGTGACCTTCAGCACCCCGACGGTGCGGAAGGTCGTGCAAATCGAAGGAAGAGCGGGTTCGTACTGGTGGGCCAGCCCGAGGGCGTGGATCGGATGCCCGACCCTCCGAAGTCCCTCGGCGATGATCAGAGGCAGTCGGCCGCCGCCAGCAATCAGCCCGATCGGGGTCGGTGGCGGCGGAGGATCGGGAAGGATGGTGAGGGTTCCGGCCATGAGTCGCGTTCAGGATAGCCCGCCCGGGCCGAGGTTAGTAGTCAATAGCATCTCTTCGGATGCTCGGTTCCGATTCGAGGGGGTAGTTCGATCGATCAATGAATCTATCGGCCGGGATCTCCGTGCCCCCTAAAACTCGACCGTCCTATCTCGACCGCTCCATAAGCCCTCTGAGCCGATGAAGTCCTGCGATGTCCGACCCGCGCGACACCTTTGAGCCATCCGTTGTATCGAGTGCGGAGCCACCCGCTGGCAGCGCCGCCGACCGCGCCTTCCTGCGCCTCTGGTTCCGCTGCGCCAATCAGTACGCCCGCGCTGCAAAGGCTTCGGATGGAACATGTTACCTCGGCCGCTGTCCGCGCTGCGCCAAGACCATTCGCTTTCCCATCGGACCCGGTGGAACGAGCAAGCGGTTTTTCGAGGTGAGCTGCAATTGACTAAAGTGGCCGCATGAGCAGGGCCGCCGCCGCGGGTATCTCGATTCCACGATCATCCGGGGTGTGCAGTGTTACGGGGGAGCGGCTCTCGCCGGGAAAGCCTTACGTAGCGGCCCTGGTTGAACAGGCCGGTTCTGAAGAGCTCGTCCGCCTCGACTACGCCGGTGCGGCGTGGGACGCCGGCGCCCGGCCGATCTCGGGACATCTCTTTGGGTATTGGCGCGGTGTGGTGGGTACATCAGAGAACCGGCCGCGACTTCTAATCGACGACGCTGGTCTGCTGGATTTCTTCGAGCAACTGATCGAGGCGCCGTTCCCCCTGGCGACAGAAGACGCTCCCGCGAGGGGGACGGGGGGGCGACGGGCGGGACTGATCTTCGTGCTCGCGCTGATTCTCATCCGAAAGAGGCTGCTGCTGGTGGACTCGATGGACGCCGGAGGTATGAAACTTCGATTCAAGGGGGAGGGAGGGGTGGGGGGCGGTGGTCGGCGGATCGAGGTTGTCGATCCCGGGCTGAGCGATGCTTTGGTGACCGAAGTAATTGCCCAACTCGGAGCCGTCTTGAGCGGCGAGGTGGTGGCCGGTGACGAGCCGACGGGCGCTGGGCCTAGCGCGGCGTTGTAACAGGAGAGAGCCGATGCACTCGGGACGACTGCTGCTGGTGCTCGGGGTCGTCGCGGCCATGGCGGGGGTGGGCGCGGGGGCGGGATGCTCGGACTCCAGGGGCATCAAGGATGCCGTCGGTGCAGAGCCAATCGCGCGGGGGGAGGCACCGGGGTACGCCGAAACCGCGGCCAAGTACAACCAGAGAGTCCAGCGCCTCGACAGGTTGTTTGCGCGGACAATCATTCGAATCGACTACGAAGATCCGGCTGCTGGGGGTGGGGCGAGTGGTGAGGCGCGGCACGAGCAAGGGGACGGGACACTCCAGATCATCCGGCCTGACCGGGTGGCGCTGAGCCTTAATAAGGCGGGGAAGCGGCTGTTCTGGTTCGGCGCGGATGCGAGCCGGTTCTGGTGGTTTGATTTGATTGATGAACGAGTTGGAATGGTGGCGCCGCACGAGCGATACCGCCAGATCATGAAGAGCGAGGTGGGGCTGGGCGAGGGAGGGGGTGGGGGGGTTCACCCGCTGGACTTGGTGTTGCTGCTCGGGGTGGTGCCGCTGCCATCGACGGGGCAAACCCAGTGGTCATCCGACGGCCGATTGCTCGGGCTCACGGCGGCCGCGCGCGAGGGTGGATTGCAGCGGGTGTGGGTCAATCCTGAGACCTTCGAGCCGGTGAAGGTCGAGTTGTACGAGGCAGGCGAGCAAGGCGATTCGCCTTCACGAGTTCAACTCGTGGTGGTGGCCGACCTTGCCGGGTACGAGTATGTCCAGATCCGGGGGATCGGCGGGGGCGGGCCGCGGGTTGCGACCCGGGCTGCGGTGTCGCATACGAAGACGGGGACGGACCTTCGGCTGGATCTCTCCGAGATGGAGGATGGATTCGGTCGCATGGATGAAAGAGCCTTCGACTTCGGGGCCTTGGTGAAGGAGCTGGCGGTGGAGCGGGTGATCGAGCGGTAGTCGCGGCGCGCCCCCTTTGCCGGAGAGTGGGGCATTTCGGGGCTGGCGATCGGTTGCCGCAAAACTTGCGCTGTCGTCGATCCGATCGTGAAGGGACCGGCGGGGGTTGCCCGATAAGCGAAAGCGGACGTGAGCAACCTTGGATAAGAGTTGGGCCTTGGGGTGGGGTGTCGTTAGCAGTAAGGAACACACCTCGTGTCGGAGGCATCGGGACAGACGAAGGGGTCTGGACCTGGAGAGGTCACAGCGGGCGCTGAGCCCGCGGGCGTCGCAGCGGCGCCTGCGCCGCGCTCCGTCAACTGGAAGCTGCTTGCGGCGCCGGTGGTGTTGCTCGCGGCGGGCGGGCTGCTGACGGCGGGGGTGGTGGGGGCGTTCAGGACCAAACCACGGGTAGATCCGGGCGCCCCACTGCGGGCGGCCCGGGATCTGCTGGAGCATCAGGAGTATGAGCAGGCGCTGGAGCTTCTCAATACCCGGATGGTGCCGATGATCAACGCCGGCACGGCGGGGCCGGCGGAGCACGTCGAGACGCTCCAACTGGTGGCGATGGCGGTGTCTCAGTGGCAGGAACAAGAGGGGATCAGCCGCGCCGAGAACCACGAGAAGATCGTTGCCAGTTCGCTGGAGCTCGAGGAGCTTGGGCATGAACTGGAGGCGGCGGAGACGGCGCGCTTGGCGCGGTCGATGATCGCGCTAGGGGAGATCCGACAGGCGGCGGAGCGGATCGAGACGCTGGGCGCCGATGACTCGGCGCGCCAGAAGCTGGTGCGCGAGCTGGTGGACACGACGCTCGAGGACGCGGAGCTGTCGCGCGATCACGGCAAGCTGGTGATGGAGCAACTAGGGAAGATGCTGGCCGAGCCGGCGCTCGGGATCAGCGACCGGGCGTGGGCGGTGGGGCGGCAGGCCAAGCTCCAGCTCGCGGCGGGCGCGAACGACGAGGCGATCTCACGACTGCTGCGCGAGCTTCAGCACCTGCGCGGGGCCGATGACGCGGTCCGGGCCGAGCTGCACGTGCTGCTCGCGGAGGCCTATCTGCAGACCGACGAGCACTCGGACGCGAAGGTGCAGCTTGAGAGCTCGCGATCGATGCTGGAAGCGACGGACCCGCTGCGCGCCAAGATCGGGGTGCTGCTGGGGCGGATCGACGAGAAGAACGGGCGGCTTGAAGAGGCGAAAGAGCAGTACACGGGCGTGGTGGCCGACCACGCCAAGAGCAACTGGTATTCTCCCGCGCAGTTCGGCATGGCCCGTGTGGAGGCGGCGCTTAGCAACGACGAGGACTCGCTCCAGCTTTTCGCCGACGTGGTGGAGGGGGCCGTGACGGGGCACGAGCGCACGGCCGGTGGCGGTGTCGAGCCCGACGCGGTGCGGGAGAGCCTGATGGCGGTGTTCGCCGACCGCGTGGGAACGGGCGATGTTGCCAGGGCGCTGCAGTATGCGCAGCTCGCCGAGCGGCTGTACGCGGAGGCCGATGTACCGGCGGACGTGCTGCTGGCGCTGGGGCAGTCGCAGCGGCGGCGGGCCGAGCAGGTGCTGGAGACGGCGCGGGGCGGGCGGCGTGACCTGCGCTGGATGGACGATGTGAGCCCGGTAACGCGTGAGGAGGTCAAGAGCCTCTACCTCGGCGCGGGCGCGTACTTCAAGCGGCACGCGCAGCGGGTGCAGGTGGAGGACGTGGGCGGGTTCGCGGCGTCGATGTGGGAGTCGGGCGATTGCTACGACCTCGCGGGCGACCTTGAGGCGGCCGAGGGGGTGTTTTCGAGCTACATCGCGGGGGCGACGGATGAGGATCCGCGCCGCCCCGAGGCACGGTACCGACTGGGGCGCGTGTTCCAGGCCAAGCGTGACTACGGCTCGGCGCAGGAGCAGTACGAGCAGCTCCAGCGCGGGCGTGAGGAGGGGGGCTCGGGTCCGTGGGCGGACCGGAGCGTGGTGCCGCTGGCGCAGTGCTACCTGCGAGATGCCGACACGAACAACGACGCGGAGGCGGAGCGTTTGCTGGTTTCGGTGGTGCAGGGGGTATCGCTGGCGCCGGAGGCAGCGGAGTTCCGGGAGGGGCTGGTTGAGCTGGGGCGGCTGCTCTATGAGAGCGGGCGATATCCGGAGGCGATTTCGCGGCTGACCGAGGCCGTTGAACGCTACCCGGAGGGGCCGGCGGCGGAGTCGCAGCAGTACCTGCTTGCGGACAGCCACCGGCTGAGTGCGTCCCAGATCGAGGGGGAACTGAGCGAGGCGATGCCGCCGTCGCAGCGGTCGGAGCTGGAAGGGCAGCGGCGCGAAAGGCTGAGGTCGGCCATCGGCTTGTATGAGCGGGTGCTCACAACACTAGAAAGCAAGGACCAGGCGCGCTTGTCGGATCTTGAGCAGGTCCAGCTTCGCAACTGCGCCTTTTACATCGGGGACTGCGCATACGACCTGGGTGACTTTCAGGCGGCCATCGATGCGTACGACACGGCGCGCCAGAAGTACTCGGGCGATCCGGCATCCCTGGTCGCGATGGTGCAGATTGTGAGCGCGTACATCGAGCAGGGGGAGTGGGCCAAGGCGATCACGGCGAATCAGCGGGCGCGCCAGCAGCTCGAGCGGCTGCCGGAGGACGTGTGGGACTCGCCCGACCTGCCGATGGAGCGCAAGCACTGGCAGCGCTGGCTGGACGCGAGCACGATCCTCGAGCAGCGCGCGGCGGCGGAGGCGAGGGCGAAGGAATAGCGAGCGATGGTCGGGGGAGGAGTCGGTGCGGGCGGGAGCGGTCGGCGGAGCCGGCCAGGAAGGTCACGGATGACGGAGCCGAAGAAGTTGATCGCGAGCGCCGGCCCGCATGACGATCCGGCCGTGTGGGGTCCGAGGCTGTCGCGCATGCTCGCGCGGCAGTGCGAACTCTTCTGTGAGCTTGACGGTCTGGGCGAGCCGCAGCGCGAGCTGATCGGCGCGGGAGACACGGACGGGCTCCTGAGGCTGCTGGCGCAGCGTCAGGCGCTGGTTGACGAGGTCACGAGGTTGAGCAACGAGATCGAGCCGTTCCGACGGCAATGGGACGAGCTGATGAGCCGGTTGCCGGACGGGCCGCGCGCCGAGCTGGAGCACTGCGTACTGGAACTGCGCGGGCTGGTGGACCGGGTGTGCAAGCGGGACGACGCCGACCGGGCCACGCTTGAGGATCGCCGCTCGGCGATCACCACGGAGCTGTCGGGGGTCAGCCGCGGGCGCGGGGCGGTGGCGGCGTACACGGGCGGGGTGGCCGGCGGCGGGGCGATGTACCAGGACCGGCAAGGATGAGCATCAACGCCGAGACGCAACAACACGAGCCGGCGATGGTCGCGGGCGGGCGGGCGGGCGGGGGATCGCTGAGCGCGATGGCGCCGGCAGACCTGGCCGAGTTGCTGGGCACGTTCAACGACGTAACGGCCAAGCTGAACGCGGCCCATGAGTCGCTCCACTCGGAGGTGGCGCGCTTGCAGGGGGAGCTGCGGGCGGCCAATGACGAGGTGGCGCGATCCAAGCGGCTGGCGGCGCTGGGCGAGATGGCCGCGGGGATTGCTCACGAGGTTCGGAACCCCCTGGGCTCGATCCGGCTGTACGCGCGGATGCTCGAGCAGGACCTGGCGGACCGTCCGGCGGATCGGCAGCACGCGGAGCGGATCCTGGCGAGCGTGCGCGGGCTTGACGCGGTGGTGGGGGACGTGCTGAGCTTTGCGCGGGAGATGCGGGCGTGCCCCGAGGGGGTTGACGCCGCGGAACTGCTGCGGAGCGCGGCGGATGAGGCGATCGGCGACGAGCGGATGCTCGCGGGCGTGCGGGTGGTGGTGGCGGAGACCGGGTGCGACCGGGTGTGGTGCGATCCGTCGCTGACGCACCGGGCGCTGGTGAATGTGATCCGCAACGGCGCCGAGGCGGCGCGGAGCGCCGGCGAACAGGCGACGGTGTGGATCGGGTCGGGGCATCGGACGCTGATGGGCGCGGAGGGGCGGGGGCAGAGCATGGCGGCGCTCATCGTTCGCGACAACGGCCCCGGGATCTCGGCGGAGGTGAAGGAGCGGATGTTCAACCCGTTCTTCACGACGCGGGCGACAGGGACGGGGCTGGGGCTGGCGATCGTCCACCGGATCATGGATGTTCACGGTGGGCGGGTTCGGGTGTTCAACTCGGCGGACGGCGGCGCGGTGGTCGAGCTGCTGTTCGCAAGCGGGGTTGAGCCGAGGGACTCGGTGACCGAGGGCGGCCGGCTCGTGGCGGCCGGGTCGATCTAGTCCGCGCTCCGAAGAGGTGGTGTGCGTCGTTCGAGAACCAAGGAAGGTCAGACATGAGCATGGTGCTGGTGGTGGACGACAAGGAACTGATGCGGGACAGCGTGGGGGCCACGCTTCAGCGTGCGGGGATGTCGGTGGTGGGCGCTTCGGACGGGAAGGGCGCGCTGGAGATGATCGCGCGCCGCCGCCCGGACGTGATCGTGACGGACCAGAAAATGCCCGGGATGGGCGGGGTTGAGCTGCTGGAGCAGGTGCGTCAGATCCACGACGACGTGCCGGTGATCATGATGACCGCGTTCGGGGCGGTGGACACCGCCGTGAAGGCGATGAAGCTGGGCGCGTTCGATTACCTCACCAAGCCTTTCGAGGGCGATGAGCTCATCATCGCCGTGAAGCGGGCGATCGAGCACGGCCGGCTTCTGCGCGAGAACGCGGTGCTGCGGCGCGGGGGCGGGACACCCGCGGCCGGCGAGGATTCGCAGGGCTCGGTGCCCGAACAAGGCGAACCGGCCCGCTCGGGCATGGACCGGATTATCGGCGATTCGGCCGCGATGCGGCGGGTGCGCGAGCAGGTGATGGCGGTGGCGGAGAGCCACGGGACGGTGCTGGTGTACGGGGAATCAGGGACGGGCAAGGAAGTGGTGGCGCGAGCCATTCACGAGCTGAGCCCGCGCTCGGGCGAGGCCTATCTGGCGGTGAACTGCGCGGCGCTGAGCGAGTCGCTGCTGGAGAGTGAGCTGTTCGGGCACGAGAAAGGTGCGTTCACGGGGGCGGAGAAGCTTCGGAAGGGGCGGTTTGAGCTGGCGGATCGCGGCAGCCTGCTGCTGGATGAGATCAGCGAGGTGAGCACGCGGGTGCAGGCCAAGCTGCTGCGCGTGCTGCAGGAGCGGACGCTCGAGCGTGTCGGCTCGAGCATGAGCATCGGCGTGGATGTGCGGGTGATCGCGACGAGCAACCGGAACCTGCCGCAGACGGTGGCGCGCGGGGAGTTCAGGCAGGATCTGTTTTTCCGCCTCAATGTGCTGCCGATCCACCTGCCGCCGCTGCGTGATCGCATAGAAGATGTCCCGGCGCTGGCAGAGCACTTTGTTCAAGTGGTCGCGGCCCGCGAGGGCAAGGCGGCCAAGCGGTTCTCGCCCGGGGCGCTGGTGGTGCTGGCGGCGTACTCGTGGCCGGGGAATGTGCGTGAGCTTCAGAATATTTGCGAGCGGGCCTCGGTGCTGTGCCGGGGGGAGGTGATCAGTGGCGAACTGATCGAGCCGTGGCTGCTGGCGAGCGTGGAGGGGGACACGGTGACGAACGCGAGCGCAAGGAACCCGGGTACGGGCTCGGCGAGGATGCCGCCCCCACCGGCTCCGCTACCGCATTTGGCGCCGCCCCCCTATTCGACGATGGCGACGGTGTATCCGGGGATGTCCGGGTCGGGGATGTCCGGGTCGTTCGGCGGCTTGGTTGTCGAGACCAAGCCGGGAAGCGTGTTCGGCGCCGGGGGCGAGGTTCGACCGCTGGAGGAGATCGAGCGCGACGCGATCGTGGCAACACTCAAGCGTTACAAGGGGCACCGGCAGAAGGCGGCCCTGGCGCTGGGGATCGGGGTGCGCACGCTGGGGCTGAAGCTCAAGAAGTGGAAGAGCGAGAACCTGGTGGAGCAGACGTTGTAGAAGGAGGCACTGGGCACTGGAAGAGCGAGGCGAAAGAACGGACTCGGGGCAGGCACCCGGATTGCGGAGGCGGTGAACATGTTCGTGAACGAAGTGATCAGCGGTGGGACGACGCCGGTGCTGGAGGCGATGGTCGGGTTTGCCGGCCAGCGGCAGCGCATCCTCAGCCACAACATCGCCAACTGGGAGACCCCGAACTTTCGGCCGATCGATGTTTCGCCCGCCGAGTTTCGGCAAGCGCTGCGCGACGCGGTGGACAGGCGGCGCGCCGGCGGCAACATGGGCGAGCTTTCATTCCGAGCGAACGACACGGTGGCACGGAACCCCGATGGCAGCCTGGAGCTGACGGCGAGGTTGATGGATGGGCCGCGTGCGGGCATCCTGCAGCACGACCGCAACAGCACGGATCTTGAGCGGATGATGCAGGACGTGGTGGAGAACCTGGGGGCGTTCCGCGCGGCCTCGGATTTGCTTCGGAGCCGGACGACGCTGATGAACTCGGCGATCTCGGAACGGGTCTGACGGCAATCGGAATCTGAAAGGGCCGGGCGGTGTACGGATCACTTGATATCTCGACCAGCGGCATGATCGCACAGCGGACGCGGCTGGAGGTGATCGCCGCGAACCTGGCGAATAAGGACACAATGTTCGATGCGCAGGGGAAGTTGAACCCGTACCGCCGCAAGGAGGTGTTCTTTGCGCCCGGTGACCCGGGGGCGAGCACCGAGGAGGGGCGGGCCCTGGGCGTGCATGTGGCCGACATCCAGGACGACCCGAGCGGGCTGATGGTGAAGTACGATCCATCGAGCCCGTATGCCGACAAGGAAGGGCGGGTGTTCTTGCCCAATGTGCATCCGGTGACTGAGCAGGTGAACGCGATCGAGGCGTCGCGTGCGTACGAGGCGAACGTCGTGGCCGCGGAGGCGACCAAGTCGATGATGGCACAGGCGTTGCGGTTGCTGGCGTAGGGCGTGTTGGCTGGGCATCGGAAGTACGGTTTGATTGCGGCGAAGACGTGAGCAAGCAATGAGTGATCCGCTGGGACTAATCAGAGGGGTAGGCGGGGTGGGCGGGGGCGCTCCGATGATGCCGCGCACGCCGGCGGGGGGAGCGCCGGTCGATCCATCGGGGCCGTCGTTCAAGGACGTGCTGATGGCGAACCTGCGCGAGGTGAACAAGCTGCAGCAGGAGGCAACGACCGCGGTTGAGGACCTGATGACCGGGGAGCGGAAGGACCTCGAGAACGTGATCCTGGCGACGAATAAGGCGGACACGGCGTTCCGGATGCTGCTCTCGGTGCGGAACAAGGTTCAGCAGGCGTACGAGGAAATCAAGCAGATCCGGGTGTGAGTGGTGGGGGCGGGGTGTGGGACGCTGCGCACGTAGCGGGAGCGCACGAAGTGCGCTGGCGGCGCGGGTGCTGCGCTCACTGTTTGCGCTGCTTGAGAGCGGGGATGCTCAAGCCGGAGAGCGCACAAGTCCGAATCAATAGGGCGAAATGACGACGCACGATCGGGGTTATCCGGTCGGTGGCGTGGCCGAAGCGAGGATCGCTCGGCCTGGCACAGGTGGAAGTGAACGGCAGGAGGCCGGTGAATGGATCAGTTGCGGAACATCCTTGCGACGATCCAGAAGCAGCTCGGGAGGCTCACGGGCACCCATCGGCTGCTGATCGCGAGCCTCGCGGTCATTGCGATCATGTCGCTTTTCCTGGTAACGCAGTACGCGGGGAAGCCCTCGTGGGTGCCGCTGATGCCCGGCTCGCCGCCCGAGGACGTGGCGCGGGCCAAAGAGTTCCTGGCCGTCCAGCAGGTTGCGTTCAAGGAGGGGGATGGCGGCGAGCTGTTGGTTCGTCCGGCGGACCGCACCTCGCTCACCGCGCGCCTGCAGCTCGCGGGCAAGATGCCGGCGGATACGACGGTGATGTTCAAGAGCATCGCCGAGAGCCAGAACTGGATGATGAGCAAGGGGCAGTTGGACCAGGTGTACCAGCGGGCGGTGATGAACGAGCTGTGCTCGATCATCCGTGAGTTCCCCGGGGTGCGCGATGCGCGGGTGATCATCGATTCGCCGGCCCAGGCCGGGTTCGGCCCCTCGCACAAGAAGCCGACGGCGCAGGTGACGGTGTTCACCGAGCCCGGCAAGTACCTGGATCAATCGAGCGTGGATGCGCTGGCGTCGCTGGTGGCGGGGAGCACGGCGGGGCTGGAGCCCCGGGCGGTTCAGATCATCGATGGCGACAAGGGTCGCGGGTACAAGGTGCGCGCGGGTGATGGGCTGATGGACGCGGGCGGGACGTACATGGAGCAGGTGGCGAAGGTCGAGCAGCGGGTGCAGGAGAAGATCGAGAACCAGCTCGCGTTTATCGGGGGCGTCGTGGTCTCGGTGAACGCCCACGTTGACGTGGGGCAGAGCCAGTCTCGCATCCAGAAGGTGCTTCCCAACAAGGCAGGCAGTGAGGTGTTCGTCGTCAAAGAGAAGACGAACACGAGCGATTCATCGCAGGGGACGCGCGGCGCGGCCCCGGGGGTGCTCGCGAACACGGCGATGGATGTGAACAGCGGTGGGGGCGGGGCGGGCAATCGCACGACGCAGGAGGATGCGGAGACGACCATCGAGCCGGCGATCGGGCGCGAGGAGACGACGACGGTTGATCCGAAGGGCAAGCCGACGAAGATCTACGTGGCGGTGAGCGTGCCGCGCGACTGGGCGGTGCGGGTGGCGCAGCAGAAAAAGGGTGGAGCGGCGGTGGGGGCGACGCCGACGGACCCGGCGGCGTCCGCGACCGGTGAACCGACGGAAGCCGAGATACAGACGGCGTGGGCGGAGGAACAGGTCCGGCTCACCAAGATGCTGCTGCCGATGGTTGAAGCGCCCTCGAACGGGGACGAGAAGGGCGTGACGGCCGAATCGGTCGTGGTGTCGTTGATCCCTGTCGCGGTGCCGGGCTTTGGTGGCGGCGGCAGTGGGGGCGGGGC
>JACMLW010000120.1 GCA_014379385.1 Phycisphaerales bacterium | reverse complement strand
TGTGGGCGGTGCAAGTTTGAGAGGAGTCAACCTTAGTACGAGAGGATTGGGTTGGACCAACCCCTGGTGATCCAGTTGCACCTACAGGTGCATAGCTGGGTAGCTACGTTGGGCAGGGATAACCGCTGAAAGCATCTAAGCGGGAAGCCCCCCTCAAGATTAGACTTGCTTATAGACCCCTGGTAGACCACCAGGTTGATAGGCCGCGGGTGTAAGAGCAGAAATGCTCTCAGCCGAGCGGTACTAACGGTCAAAGGCTTGATCACTCCAACCGGATGCCGCATCGTCTGGCCTCTGTCGGAAGCCCCGCTTCCGAGCCGAGTCCCGATGCTGCCCGGAACACAGCGTTCAATGCAATCGATAGAGTTTTGTCCTTGATCTCTGTCCGTGTCGATGGCACCAATCCATATCCTGTCAATATGCCGCGCCGATCGAAAGGTCGGCGCGGAGTTTCCTTCCTTCGACTTGGCCTCATCGCCGCGTCGAGGTTTGTCGGTGACCATTGGTCTGGGGTCACACCTGTTCCCATCCCGAACACAGTAGTTAAGCCCAGACCGCCGATGATACTGCATCGCGGGAAAGTAGGTCGTCGCCGGCGTATATGACCCCTCTGAGGTAACTCTCAGCGGGGTCTTTTCGTTTTTTCAGCATGCATCTCCGCTGTGATTCGGCTTGAGTCTCGGCACCGCCGCGATCGTGCTCGGTGCGATCGGGGTCATTCGCCGATCGCCGGCGCCGCGCGGCCGCCGGTATACTGCCCTCTGCCGAACACCGCACGGAGCAGCCGAATGACCCGCATGGACAGCACTGCCGCGAGCACCAACGACACCAGGCTTTACGACGGGGACGCCGGGGACCTCATGGGCTCCGAGCAGTTCCCCGATCGTGTCACGCTCCTCCCCGGGACCGTCACCAGCGCGAGCGCCGGGATGGCCGGGGGTTCTGCGGCGGTTGCCGGGGAGCGCATCCGCATCCTCTGGGGCCAGGACATGCTCCGTGATGTGCTCGACGGTCGCTACCGCGCCGTCGTCTGTGGCGTGAACGACCACGATAACTCCCACGGCATCATCACCCAGCTCGTCGAACTGAGCCGCACCAGCCAGTGGACCCCCAAGTCGCTCACCTCGTTCGCCAAGGTCTTCCAGGAATCCGTGGGCGTACATGACGCCGGTGACCGCGAGCCCTTCGTCCTCAAGTACGACCTCGACAGCGTCCTGATCTTCGGGCTGCTCCGGCCCCGCGCGCGCGATCACTTCACGCTCGAGGATCTCTCGCGCGGATTCAAGACCATCTCCAAGATGCTCCAGGGGCGCGAGGAGCGACTCCCCGTCGCAAGCGTCTCGTTCCTCGCGGCACGCTCTAACAAGCTGCTCGATGCCTCGCGCCAGCCGCCCAGCTTCGAGACCGTGCTGCGCACCATGTACGAGGCCGGCTTCCGCGGCGACGTCTACCCAAGCCCGGCGATGTGGCGGTTCGGGAACACCGGCGTCTTTCCCAGCTTCCCGTTCCCCGCCGGTCTCGAGCGCATGCGCGACGGCAGCTCGTAAGCCGACCTCGCCGCCCCCGGCTCAGACACCCAGCGTGCTCACGCCGCAATCGACATAGATCGTCTCGCCGGTGACGCCCGACGACAGATCGCTCGCGAGATACACCGCGGTCTTGCCGACATCGGTGCCCTCGACGGATCGCCGCAGCGGCGCCTTGAGCGAGGCCTGCTCGATCATCGCCTCGGCCCCGCCCACGGCCGAGCTGGCGAGGGTGCGCAGGTAGCCGCCGGAGATGATGTTCACGCGGATATTGCTGGGGCCGAGCTCCCAGGCGAGGTAGCGCGCGGTGGTCTCGAGCGCCGCCTTGGCGACGCCCATGACGTTGTACCCCGGGACGACCTTCTCGCCCCCGTAGTAGCTCATGGCCATGATCGAACCGCCCGTGGGCGCGCCGCCCCCCCCGGCGCCCACCCGCTCCATGAGTGGCTTGGCGCGCTTGGCCATCGCGAGCAGTGTGTAGGCTGAGATGTCGACGGCGCTCTTGTATGACTCGCGCGGCGTCTCGATGAACTTGCCGGGCTGGAGCCACTCGCGGTCGGCGAAGGCAATGGAATGCACGAGGGTGTCGAGTCGCTCGTGGGCCTCGGCGAAGCGGGCGAACGCCGCGTCGATGTCGGTGTCGCTGGAGGCATCCATGGGGGTGAGCCAGGCCTTGTCGGCCCCGCCGGGGAGGCCGAGTCCATCGAGGGAGCGGCGGGTGCGGCGTTCGTTCTTCTCGCCGGGGAGGTGCGTGAAGGCGCAGCGGCACCCGTGCTCGGCCAGGGACTTGGCGATGTGGAAGGCGTAGGAGCGCTCATTGGCGATGCCGACGATGAGCGCGGTCTTGTTCTGGAGGAGGGTCATTCGGAACTCCGGGAAGAGCCTGGAACGCGAGGGACGCGAAGGATGCGGAGAAGCACCTGAGGTTGAGACACGGAGCACACGGGGGGCACGGAGAGAAGCAAAGTAGCAGTGGACAGAATCGCAGTTCCTGCACCCCTGTTTCACGAACGCTGAACGTCTACTCCGCGGGCTCCGTCGACTCCGTGTTGCAGGAAATAGCGCGTCGATTGTTCAGGCAGTGTAGAGCGGAGGAGCGCCGCGGGCAGGCGAGCGGGGCTGGGCACTAGGATCGGCCATGATCGATGTGAACAGGCTCTCGCTGCCGGAGTCATACGCGGCGCTGACCGGTGGTGAAGGCGCGGGGCTGGCGCGGCGGCTCTTCGAGCTGGCGCGCGATGAGGATCTGGGGCGCGCCGAGTTCGCGGCGCGGGGCGTGGGTGCGGACCTGACGGGTGCCGCGACC
>JACMLW010000119.1 GCA_014379385.1 Phycisphaerales bacterium | reverse complement strand
GGTCCCCGCATCTCCTCTCCAAGTGGCTCAGGCGTCCCGCCTGAGCGTGCTCCTGTTGCCGCGACCACAGATCCCACTTCACTCAACCCTCCTTCACCGATCGCGGGTGGAACCCCCGCAGGGTTCCCCCCGGCGTCGCAATCCACCGACGACACCACCACGGCGCCGGGACCCGCGCTTCACTCGCCAGCGTCCATTTCCATTGACGAACCCACACGCGCACGAGAACTTGCCGAGTTCCACTGGCTCGACATGGCCCTCAACGTCGCGCGGTGTACCGACGCCGAGCGCACCCGCTACGCGCGACGCATCGCTGAACTCAAAGCCCGCTACCCCGCGGCCGTCCTCGACGCCTCCGGCCCGCTCCCCGGCGCGCACCTCCCCTACCCCTACCGCGAGGCCGGGTAGCGCCAAGGCGCCGTGGCTCGCACGTTGTTTCGCCGACCCAGTTCCGGAAGTCCGCCATGACGAACGGGCAATCCCCGTGAGTCGTCATGCGCGGCGCGCACAGAGAGCAACCCCGCGACTCGCCGCCGCGGATACGAGAGGGAGCAACGTGGGAGGCGGGAGTAGCCCAGTACAAGCAGGAGGCGACTATGTTGAACGCACGGAGACGGACGCGGCGGGCAATGACGATTATTGAGGTGCTGGTGGTGATGGTCTTGCTTGTCATTCTGCTCGCTGTCTTCCTTCTGCCGGCGATCGGTCAGCCTCGCCACCGCGGTACTAGACACCTCAAGGACTCGACGCAGGTGCGCGGAATCGTGCAGGCGATGGTCGTCTGGGCCAACAGCAATCAAGATCGATACCCGCTGCCATCAGTGCTCGATCCGGAGAACGCGACGACCACCGAGCAGGGCGCGGCGAAGGACCACACGGCGAACATCTTGTCGATCCTCATCTTCAACGGTTGGATTTCGCCTGAAATCACGATCAATCCAGCCGAGAGCAACACCGCGTTCATCGAGCGGGATGACGACTACCAGTACACCGACCCGCCCGCCACGGTGCGTCCCGCGGACGCGCTCTGGGACCCGGCGTTCAAGGCCGACTTCAGCCCGGGCGCGCCGCAGAAGGCGAACAACTCGTACGCGCACATGATGCCATCGAGAGCGCGGCTGGAGAAGCAGTGGCGAAACACGTTCAGCGCGACGGAAGCGTTCTTTGGCAATCGTGGGCCAGAGGTCACGGGGTGGACGAAGGGCGGAAAGCGGCCCGCGTTCAACGACGCGAGCAACACGCTCCTGATCCACGGTGGGCGGACGAGCTGGGAAGGGAACATCGGGTACAACGACTCGCACGTGGCGTTCGAGACCACGATGAGCCCGGAGGGGATGACCTACGCCGCGGCCGACGGCAAACCGCCGCGGGATATTCTGTTCTACGACGAGCCGGACGATCTCGACGGGCTCAACGCGTTCCTCGGCGTCTACAAGTCGGCGGGAGCAACGCCGTCCGAGTTTCGCGCGATCTGGGATTGAATGGTTCGCGCAGCGCCGCATTCGGGACAGACCGCCGCTGCGAGCCCGGCGAGGTCATACCCACACCGCCGGCATTGGCCGGGACGATACTGAGGCGAGCGGGCCATCCAGATCCAGAGCGTAAGGCCGATCCAGAGATACCAGAAGTGCACGACTAAGTTGACCAAGTAATCGGGCTCAAACCATATGCCAGTTGCGGAAAGCAGTGTCGCGCCCACCGCAGAGGCCATCACACGCCACGATCTTGTTGTGATCAAGAGCAACATGGCGCCTACGAGACCGGTCGCCGCGGATCTCACGACCATCATGGGCCGAAAGTCCAGCCACCCCCGCCTCGGCAACTGGTCGGAAAGCGGTGCGAGCAGCTCCGCAAGAGGGTCGATCCAGAGAAAAAACGAGGCGATGATCACCGCCATGAACCCGAGACTCACCACATGAACAGGGCGCCGATGAAGAGCCACCGGCGCTCCGAACAGCAGAATGAACAACCCTTCCGCGAGCGCGATCGGCACAACGTGCATGAGCAGCGCGGTCCCCACAACCCACGCGCCGTACGCGATGAGCTTCCGGCGCTTCGACCAGAACGGCGTCTCGATCATCCGCCTCATCGTACTGAGTTTCCGCTCCACCACCGTGCGGCGCCGGCCGGGCCAATATGCTTCCACCCATGGCCCGATCATCACTCCCGCCCCGCTCGCGGCCAACCTTCTCCAAAGACTTCAAGCGCTTCTTCCTCCGCGGCCTCGGAATCCTGCTCCCCTCAGTCCTCACGCTCTGGATCCTCGTCCAGGCCTACTTCTTCCTCGATGCACGCGTCGCCCAGCCCATCAACCGCGGCGTGCGCAGCGCGGTGGTCTGGGTGGTGCCACGAACCTTCCCCAAGTCGCTCCAGCCACGCTGGTTCGTGGTGACCGACGACGAGGTGAAGACGTTCCGGGCCAACCTCGAGTCGCACCCGGACGCGAGCCAGAGGGCCCTGGCGCGCCAGACCGACGAGGCGCTCCGGGCCGACCTGCGCGCCTTCGAGCTGCGGCGGTTCTGGGACAACCATTGGTACCTGCGGTTCATCGGGCTGATCATCGCCGTCACGCTGATCTACCTCGCTGGGCGCGTCCTCGGCGGCTTCCTCGGCCGGCGCGCCGCCGGACGAGTGGAACGCTTCATCACGCGCATCCCGCTCTTCAAGCAGGTCTACCCACACGTGAAGCAACTGGTCGACCTTGTGCTGGGCGAGCGCTCGATGGCGTTCAAGCGCGTGGTCATGGTCCAGTACCCTCGCCAGGGCATCTACAGCCTCGGGTTTGTCACCGGCGGCGCCCTGCGCGGCGCGGCCGAAGCGATCGGCGGCGAGGCGCTGACGGTCTTTGTGCCCTCAACGCCCACGCCCTTCACCGGCTTCACGATCACCATCCTCGCGAGCGAGGCAATCGACATGCCGATCTCGGTGGACGAGGCGATCCGGTTCGTGCTGACCGGCGGTGTGCTGGCGCCGGGCGGGCCCTCCCCTCCCGCGGCTGCCGGCGAGGTGGCAAACGGCGC
>JACMLW010000118.1 GCA_014379385.1 Phycisphaerales bacterium | reverse complement strand
GCGTGATGTGCGTGGCGCGGCCGGATGGGCTGATCGTGGTGCAGTCGCGCGGGACGGTCGAGGGACGGGACGGGGAGCAGGGGGGCGTGCCGCGCGGGGACAACGGCTTCGGGTACGACCCATTGTTCCTGATGGCGCCGGCGTTTGCGCAGACGAGCGCGGAGCTGAGTACGGCGGAGAAGAACCGGTTGAGTCATCGGGCGCGCGCGGCGGAGACACTGTGTGGAATGCTCGGACGGTGAGTTGTGGTCCGACAGAGTAAGGCACGGCAGTACACTCCCGCGATGAGCGAGAGCGAGGCGGGCACACTTAGCGCGGCGATCGGCATCCCGGTGGCACGCTAGACACCTGTGGACCCGGTGCGCCTCACCGCCGGCGACGGAGCGACATGAGCCCCCCGCAGAGCGCGAGTGCGGCCGCGCCGGGCGCTGGAATCACATAGGTGACTGTGAGCTGGGGGCGGTTCGCGGCGGTCGAGTTCTCGTGCGAGTCGAAGCGCTTGGCGGTGTGCAGGATCGCCTCGGTGCTGTCCTTGAGGAGCCAGCCGAAGTTAGACACGGGATCGGTCAACCAGCCCTGCACATCGGCGGCGAGCTGGGTGCTCGTCCAAGTATAGAACGCGATGGAGTTGGCGGTCTGGCTAGCGGTAACAGTGGGACTGAAGTCGCCGCCGGGATTGGTCCAGAGAAGGGACTCATAGACGCGGTAGTTCCAAGTGGAGTCGCCGGGTTCCGCCGCGACGCCGCCGCCGCCATTGGCGCCGGCGTCGGTCGGGCCCTCGCCCCAACTCGCGAGCGCGCGATGGAGATCAAAGGTGGCGGTGGGGCCGGTTTCGCGGCTCAGGTGGAGGCGGAGCGAGGCGCCCGTGACGGTGGCGCCTGCGGGGATGGCCGCGAGATTGAATGAGACGAGCCCGCGACGGCTGAAGCCTTGGTTGGTGGTGCCGACAAACATGTAGGCGCCGGCGCCGTTGGCGGCCTCGCCGATGGGAACTTCGTAGAGCGTGGAATCGTGGTTGGAGACGAGGGTGATCTGGTCGGCGAGGGCAAGAGGTGCCGCGGCGATCGCGCCAAATGCGGCGAGGATCGCGACGCGGGGGAGCGGAGCGCTGGACCGGGTACGCATTCGCGATGTCTCCATGTGCGCTGCCCGGACGGGTGATGGGCCGCGAGGGCAAGTGTAATCCGAATAGGGAAGGGGGCCATGCGGCCGGGCGCGAAACTTGAGGGATGCACTGGGAAGCGGAGCGGGGGTATTCTTGAAGGGATGTTCTGGACGACTCGGATAGGAAGTTTTGAAGAGGGCGAGGCGGCGCGTCAGCGGCACACGGCGTGGTTATCGGTCGCGCTCGGGAAGTCGCACGCGTATCCACGGATACCAGTGGCGCCTGTTGAAAGCGGTGGTTTCGCTAGACTGATGGTCTCGAGCGAGGGCCGGGCGAGCGCCGAGTCGTTCTGGAACGGGATGTTCGAGCGATCAGACCTTGATCTGGCGAACGATTAGCCTGGCCACTGTTTGAGATGCGAAGTTTTCTCGGGGGGACCGGTTCGTTCTTCATATGGGGGAGGACGGGCGATGGGCGGATAGCCGATAGAGTTGGCGCGCGGCGGGATTCGCTGCGAGTTTGGAAAGGCCCAGGGGTTTGATGGCGATACACACGACGAGGCTCAACCGGAGCTGGCTAACCAAGATGGTTGTGTTTCTCGTGGTGCTGGTGGGCTTCGGCCTCTGGGGGCTCGCCGATGCGCTGGTGTTCTACCCAGCTCGCGGTGAGGCCGATGCGAAGGTGAAACTGCGTGATTACCTGCACGCGGCGGAGACGGCGGGGATGTTCTCGGCCTCGCATGTGAGCGTGGACGACCCGAAGCGGACGATCGCGGAGCTCGAGGCGCGCGAGCCCGAGCTGCGGAGAGCGGCGGCCGACCGAACGACCCGGGCGGGTCAGCAGGCGGACTTCGAGCTCAAGCGGTACCAGTACCTGGACTCGCTGCGGAAGATGTGGCGGCTGGATAAGTCGCGCACAACCTTCGCCGACCCGGTGGCGCTGATGCAGGAGCTGGACAACCAGTCCAAGTCGTGGAGCAATGCGAAGCCGCTGGATGCGTACGACATGCTTTTCCAGTGGATCTTCGTGGTGGTGGGGCTCGCGGGGGGCGCATGGGTGCTGCTGGTGATCGCGCGGGCTTCAGGCCGGAAGTACACATTTGATGATGTGGAGAACCGGCTGACGCTGCCGCGGGGTGGCAAGGGCGGGGGCGACACGATCTCGGCGGGGGAGATCCGCGAGCTTGATAAGCGGAAGTGGCACAAGTTTTTCGTAACGGTGCATCTGCGCGATAACCGCTCCTATCAGTTCGACCTGCTGCGGTACAAGCCGCTAGAGGACTGGATCTTGCGGATGGAAGAGGTTTCGGGGACGGGGGACAAGCCGGAGGAGCCGGTGACGGTGGCGCACGCGGGCCCGGTGCGGCCGGAGGATGTGCTGGAGATCGATCCGAACACGCACGGATGAAGTGGGTGCGTCGCACGGTTGCAAGGCGGGGGGCGGGCTTCCCAACGATGGTCACGCCATGATGACGTTCGCGGCTGGTTGCGTGGTGATCGGCGCGGTGGTGGGCGTGGTGCTCACGATGCTGACGCTGCCCGGGATCTGGGTGAGCCTAGCGATCGCGGCGCTGTGCTGGTGGTGGCAGCCGGACATGTTTGAGAACTGGACGATGATCACCGCGGGGGTGCTGGCGCTGCTGGCGGAGGTCGTGGAGTTCGCGGCGTCGGCGGCGGGGGCCTCCAAGGCGGGCGGCACTCGCAAGGGCGCGATTGGTTCGATCATCGGGGGCGTGGTGGGGGCGATCGTCGCATCACCGCTGCTGTTCCCCATCGGGACGATCCTGGGCGGTGCGGTTGGCGCTGGAATCGGCGCGTTCGTGCTCGAGCGCCACAAGCCGTCGGCGGAGATGACCTGGAAGCAGACGGCCAAGGTGGGCGCGGGTGCGGCGACGGGGCGGCTGGTGGCGACGATCCTCAAGACCGGGTTCGCGGTCGTGGTGGCGTTGCTGCTGACGATCGCGGTGATGGTGGGTGGGGCCTAAGGGCTGCTTGAGTCCCCGCGTTTCTTGGCACGAAAAACGCGAACATCGCAACGAAGCCGGAGCTAACACACGGAGTTCTCGGAGAACACGGAGAGAGCAGTTCGTGAGCTTGTCTGCATCTGCGCCGAGGGCCGTAAACCTCAGACCTGCTTCTTGCGGGTGATCTGCGCGTAGGCGTTGTGGTTGTGGATCGACTCGAAGTTCTCGGAGTTGATCGAGTACCAGGCGATGCGCGGCTCGGCTTCGAGGGCGATGGCCAGGTCGCGCACGATGTCCTCAACGAACTTGGGGTTCTCGTACGCGGCCTCGGTGACAAACTTCTCGTCGGGGCGCTTGAGCACGGCGTAGACCTGGGTTGAGGCGGAGCCCTCGATGAGCGCCGCGAGTTCCTCGATCCAGAGCGTGGGCGCGCCGGGAAAGACCTTCACCTTGGCCTCGATGTGGCATCGCTGGTTGTGGGCGCCGAAGCGTGAGATCTCTTTGGAGCAGGGGCAGAGGCTCGTGGCGGGGGCCTTGACGGAGATAGTGAAATCTTCGCCGGCTGCGGAGCTGGAGCACTCGAAGACGACTTTGTAGTCCATCAGGCCGGGCATGCCGGTGACGGGGGCGAGCTTGCGGATGAAGTAGGTGAAGGAGGCGGTGAAGTGGGCCTCGGCCGCGGCGAGGCGCTCGCGGATGGCGCGGGCGATGACGGGGATGCACTCGGGGGTGAGGGCGTAGGAGTATTCGTTGAGAACCTCGAGGAAGCGGCTCATGTGCGTGCCCTTCTGATGATGGGGCAGGGACACGTACATGTTGATGGTGGCGACGGTTGGCTGCTCGCCGCCGTCGGGGGTGCGGAGGCGCATGGGGTAGGTGACGTCCTTTACGCCGACCTTGTCGATGGCGATCTGGCGGGCGTCACACGAGGCTTGGACGTCGGGGATGGGAGCGCCCTCGGGCTGAATCGACACGCTTGCGGACGACGAAGCGGTCGCCGCCACGACGGAGTTTTTGGGCACTTCCGAAGCTCCTGCCTCCCTCGCCCGCCCGACACGCCCCCACCTTCAGACGCCATCAACCAACCCCAACAGGTGAGGGAGCCCAATCCTATGCAGAAGGGGCAACGCGGCGATCTGTGCAAGGAGTTGCATCAGGCGGGCCGCTTCGTTGTTGCAAGCCGGGCGTGGGAGAGCAGCAGCTTGAGGTGGGTCCACAGGCGGGTTGGCTCCAAGCCTCGGACAAACGGGGGCAGGCGTTGCGCAGCGAGTTGTAGATCTTCTGGTCCTTGACCGATGCGAGCGGGCGCCGCCCCACACGGTCGTACCCCCCATCGGCCACGATCGGGCGAACGGTCCGCGCCAGCCGGGGGATCAACGTGCGGGACCACCTTCTCGTTGACACAGAGCGGCGCCACCCCGGTCGTGATAAACGCACTGTTGGACTCCGCGGTCGCGTGCAGCTTGTACCCCTTCCCCCAGCCGCCCACCGCGTCCAGCGCGCCGAGCAACCCGACCGCGGTTCCTTATGAGGTCCGCGCGGCGTCGCTCCCCCAACCCACACCGCCATTCTCCCGATGTCCGGGCGATAGTGTGGTCGACACGCCGCCCCTACCGGTATCCTCCCCAATGCACGATCTCCCGCTCCTCACCACGATGGCCGCCGCGTTCGCCGCGGCATGGATTCGATCAAGCTGGCGGGTGTCAATAAGGCTGTGTACGAGGAGGGGGAGACCGGCATCGCGATGGCGCGGCACGTGATGGAGCGCCGGGGCGTCGACGCGGCGACGATCAAGCAGTTGCTCGGGGCGCTGCGGAAGCTGTGGAAGATGGAGGATTGAGAGATGCGTGGAGCGCCCCGCGCGATGCCCAATCCGAGCCCGAAGCGCGAGCGAGGGCAGGGCTCAGGGTGTCACGAGCGCGCCCGCCGGTTCCTCGAGCGCCTCGCGCGCCGCTCAGCCTCGGCTGCCTTCTTGTCGTTCCAGCACATACCGCACCGCAAATGCGATCGACTCCTGTTGCCACAGATACCGCGTGCTCCCGTGCTCCGTCCAGACGCGCGCCGCGGCCTCCACATACCCAGCCGATCGCAGCTCACGTGTGGACCAGGCCTTGAACTGGGACATGGCGTCCTCAGGCGCGACCTCCCCGCAATCAACGACGACATGCACGTGATTCGAGCGAGCATTCACGGCCCAGAGTTTCCAGCCGCGTAGTGCGCAGTGGCGTTCGACGACCTCTTGCACTACCCCGCGAGCTCCTTGTGAGAGCGGGACAGGCGGAGCGTTCATCCGTTTCCTGTGTGACCATTCCCTGACCGGCGAAGGGGGAAGTCCCATCGTTGAGATCTGCTTGTGATCAGCATCAACGGAGCCGCGCTCATCGCCATGGAGCCAGGTTCCATGGCATGTCCACGTGAGGAAGTAGGCCAGCGGCTTGCCGCTCAGGTTCGGGGTTCCCGGACATGCGGGAAGCAAGATAGCATGTCGGGTAAGGACGCCGCGGGTTGGGTGGCGTAGATGCGTGCGAAGCGGAGTTGGGGCATCGGCTCGTGCGCCCGTGACCCCGCGAGCCCAGCCCTCGCTCGCGCTTCGGGCTCGGATTGGGCACGCTACGCGAGTGCGCCTCTCACACCAACCCGACCATTTTTTCAATCTCATCCGCCGCGGCGGTGCCGGCGCACTTGCCCTCGAAGCGCTTGATAACCTTCACCAGTTCGGCGCGCTGGTCCTCCGCCGCGCCCGGCTGGCGCATCAGTCGGATGATCGCGACGGCGAGCGCCTCGCCATCTCCGAAGTGCGGGATGAGCTCCGGGACGATCTTCTTGCCGGCGATGAGGTTGGGGAGGGTGTAGAACGGCGTGGAGACGAGCCAGCGATACGCGAGGTGGTACATGAGCTTGCTGGGCCGGTAGAACGTGACCATCGGCTTGTGCTGGCGCGCCACCTGGAGCGTCACCGTCCCGCTCGCCACCAGTGCAAAGTCGCACCATCGGACCACCGCGTCGGCGTTGCCGATCACGATGCGGAGCTCATCGGGCCATCCGCCTTGCTGCGCAGCGATCTGTCGGAGTTGTTCCGCGACCTCCTCGCGCGTCACCGCAACGACGGCGCGGGTGTCGGGGAAGTCGGCCCGCAGCCGGCGCAGCGCATCGAGCAGCACCGGGAAGCTCGCGAGGTACTCGGCGGGGCGCGAGCCGGGCATCATCGCGATCTTCGGGTTCCCCCCACCGAGCCCCGCGGCCTGCGTCTCGAGCTGCTCCAGATCAAGCACGTGGTCGAAGAGCGGGTGCCCGACGAACTTGGCCTTGACGCCGCGGGTGAGGAACCAGTCCTCCTCGAAGGGCAGGAGAGCGAGCACGAGGTCGGTGAGGCGGCGAAGTTTCTTGAGGCGCCACTGGCCCCAGGCCCACATCTGCGGGGCGACGAGATGCACGACCTTGATGCCGCGGGCCTTGCTGAGCTTGCAGATGGGGAAGTTGGCCGCGGGGGAATCGACGGGCACATGAACCGTGACCCTGTTAGCGTCCAGCCAGGCGCCGATGCGCTTATTGATCCGCTTGTGCTCCAGCAGCTTGGCGAGCCCCGGCATGCCCATGACCGCGGCGTCGCCGGTTCGCTCGACGATGATGGCGCCGGCGCTGGCCATCTTGGGGCCCCCCCAGGCATAGATTTTGAGGCCCGGGTGGCGGCGCAGCAGCTCGGCGATCACGGGCGCAGCATGGTCGTCGCCGCTGGGCTCAAATGCTGTAAATAGGAGTGTGGGGCGCGGGGTGGCCGCATCGGTTGCCGTCCCCGACGCCGGACCCTGGGTTGCCACTGCCGTGCCGCCCATCGTCGCTCACGCCTTCCCCGGCGTTTCCTGGGACTTGAGCAGGTCGTAGATCTCCTGCGGGCTGCGCGTCGCGTAGATACGCTCGCGGAAGTCTTCCATGGTCATCAGCTTGCTGATGCGCGCCAACGCCTGGATGTGGTCGCTGGTGCGATCCGGAGGGCTCGCGAGGAGCACCACGAGCCTGACGGGCTTGCCGTCGATCGCGGCGAACTCCATCGGGGTCGCGGGCTTGCCGATCGCCATGGCGAGCGAATCGACCCCGCTGGACTTTCCGTGCGGGATCGCCAGGCCGTGGCCGATGCCGGTGGTGCGCGTCTGCTCGCGCGTCCACACGGCTTCCTTGAGAGCGCCCGCGTCTTTCACGCGCCCCGCAGCGGCGAGCACGTCGACCAGCTCGTTGATCGCGCCCTGCTTGTTCGCGGAGGCAAGCGGCGCCTTGATGCAGTCGATCGTGAGGATGTCCAGAAGGTTCATCGAGAAGATGCCCCGGCGCCGGGCCACGGGCGCGAGCGCGTTTTGTGCGTGCCGCGGCTACGGATCGCCGCGGGCCACAAGGGCAGAGTTTAGCCGTCCGCCGGTGCGGCGGCGGTTGGCGATCCGCCTGGTTGGGAAGGGTGAAAATCCCGCCCGGTTGCTAGCTGAGCAGCACGCTGTAGGCGCCGTCGCAGTAGCTGGTTGGGGGTCCGCCCGGCGCGCCGGCGGGCATCCGGTTCTCCTCGTGCGCGGAGCGGAAGCGGTGCCACTTCACGGCCCACTCAACCTGCTGCTGGTTCTCCTGCGGCTCGAGCGAGCAGGTGGAGTAGAGGATCATGCCGCGGCGAGGTTTCATGGCCAGGAGTGGGATGGCGTCAACGATGATCTGGCGCTGCAGCGCGGTGACGGAGTCGAGGTGGGATTGATCGACGCGGTACCTGGCCTCGGGGCGGCGCGCGAGGACGCCGGTGTTGGAGCATGGAACATCGAGCAGGACGAGGTCGGCCTGCTCGACACAGGCGACCTTGATCTCCTCGATGGGGAGCACCTTGACGCGCGGGTTGCCCTCGAAGACACCGGCGAGCACGGCACGCCGGGCGCCATCGGTGTCGGTGGCGACGATGCGGGCATCGGGGAAGACGGCCTCGAGCTGGCGGGTCTTGGTGCCCTGGCCGGCGCAGAGATCGATGATCAGGCGTGGGTTGAGGGTGCGGACGGATTCAACAGCGGTGGAGGAGGCGGCGTCCTGCACCCAGATGTCGGGGCGAGCCTCGAGGAGCTCGGTGAGGGCGGAGCGCGGGCCGGAGAAGACATGGTGATTGGGGCTGTCGTGGGGCGTGAGCAGATCCCTCGGGAGCGGGCCGAGCGTGTAGGCGGTGCAGAGCGTGATGGGCGGACGCACGAGCGAGTGCATGGCGAGCGCTCGCACCTGGTGCGGGCTCATCCGCTGGCCCCAGGTCTCGAGCAGCGCCGGGGGGTGGCTGGAGGCGACGGCGAGGCGCTCGAGCTCACTCTCGGGGAGCACAGGCTGCGCGAGCACGATCGCGGAGCCATCGGCGAGGGGGAGCTCGTCGCGCTGGCCGGTGTAGGTGGGGCGGCGGCCGCCTTGGTCATCGGGCAGGCGCAGGGCCGCGACCTTGCGGAGAACGGCGTTGGCCATGGGGCCGGCGCCGGGTCGGACGCGCTGCTTGGCCCACTCGACAGCGTGGTTGATGACGGCGTGGGCGGGGAGGCGGTCCATCATGAGGAGCTGCGCGGCCCCAGCGAGGAGCACCGCGGCGAGGCGCGGCTCGAGCGCCGACATGGGCTTCATCAGGTAGAGGTTGACGAGGTGCGAGAGGGTGAGCCAGCGCTCGACAGCTGATTCGTAGATGGCGACGGCGAGCGCGCCGTCGCGCGGTGTGAGGCCCTTGGTTTCGAGCTCGACGACCGCCAGGTCGGGGAAGCGGCGTGCCTGGTGCGCGAGGATGCGGAGGGCCAAGTCGCGGGCGGCGTCGCCCAAGGGTGGCGGCGTCGAACTCACCGGCACGCTGGGGTCCAGCGGTTCGCTCGACCTTCGTCCGTGCTTTCGTGGTCCCCCGGTCGCTCCTCCGCCCATTCCCACGCCCCCCCCGAATGCTCCGATGCGCGGTCCGCCATGCGGTCCGGAGCGGCCACCCGTAGGCTTCCGGCGCGGCGGGCCGCCTCGCGAGTCTCGGCCTCCGCCGGCGATCGGTCGTCCCCGTTCCCCATCGCTGCTACCTGGCTTGGATTGTGTCACGAGCCACTGTAGCGTGAGCCCGCGTATGCCCTTCTCCCCTCCCTCACCAATCCATCGAACCCCCCAATCAGGAGCGCCATCGCTCCGGGTTCGGCGCGCGCGGTGGGCGTTCATCGGACGGCCCGCCAATCTGCTGGCAGGGATGCGGATCCGAAAGAAGTTGATCTTCCTGCACACGGTGTTCTCCCTGGTGCTCGCGGGCATTCTGGGTCTGGCGATGCGCCCGGCGATCCGCGAGGTGGTGCGGCTCGCCGAGGCCCACGAGGCGCGTCTGGTGTTGTCGCAACTGCTGGCGTCGGGGGAGCCAAGTCCGATCCCGTTCGCGCCGGGTGTGTTGGTCAGCCGCGGCGATGCGGCGGCGGTGAATCTGACGCCGGGCGAGGTGGGGGCGGTGCGGCTCGCGGGCGATGGGATCATCAATCTGGACGCGCTCACCGAGGTGGCGAAAGGGGGGGCGCGGGTCGCGGCGATGGATTCACGCACGGGGGAGTACGTGGTGGTGGAGGCGACGCTCGCGGAGGCGCGGAGCGCGGTGCGGCGGCTGTACATCCTGGTGACGGTGGCGCTGCTGGCGGTGTACGCGCTGGTCGCCGCGGCGCTGGAGTTGTTCGTGCTGCCGGAGCACGTGTACGGGCCGATTCGGCGGCTGCTCGACGCGGACCGGGCGGTGCAAGAGGGCCATCGCGATCGGGAACTGATCCCCGAGTCGGCGCTCCCTGCCGACGAGCTCGGTGAGATCATGCGCTCCCGCAACCGGTCGATCCTGACCATCCGCAGACAGGAGCGCGACCTCGAGGCCGCCCTGCGGCAGCTTGAAGAGGTGGCGGCGGACCTGAAGAAAAAGAACCACCTGCTGGAGACGGCGCGGCGGAACCTGGCGGATGCGGGGCGGCTTGCGAGCCTGGGGATGATGTCGGCGGGGTTGGCGCACGAGCTGAACACACCGCTGGCGGTGCTGAAGGGCTTGGTGGAGAAGCTGAACTCAGGGGGAGGCACGAATGGTGGTGGCGGCGGAGGCCATCAGGTGACGCCGGTTGAGGCGGCGCTGATGCTGCGGGTCGTGGGGCGGCTGGAGACGCTGAGCGAGAGCCTGCTGGACTTTGCGCGGGCGCGGCACCCGGTGACGCGCCCGAGCTCGCTGGCCCCGATTGTCGAAGAGAGCTGGACGCTGGTCAGGCTGGACCGGGGGCGCGGGTCGGGTGAGGTGCGCTTTACGAACCTGGTGTCGCCGGGGCTGCTGGCGGAGTGCGATCCCGACCGCATCGGACAGGTGCTCGTGAACCTGCTGCGCAACGCTGTTGATGCGATGGCCGATGCGCCGGCGGTGACGAGTCCGGCGATCGAGGTTGCGGCGACGGCCATCGAGCGCGACGGCCGGTCGTGGATCATGCTCACGATCACAGACAATGGGCCGGGGATTCACCCCGACGTGCTGAGCAGGTTGTTCGAGCCGTTCGTGAGCACCAATCTTGATTCGCACGGGACGGGGCTCGGGCTGGCGGTGGCGGAGGGGATCGCTCGCGAGCACGGGGGGCTGCTGCTGGCGCGCAACCGAACGAGCGCCCACGGGGCGGTGTTCGAGTTCATCCTGCCCGCCGCGGCCGAGGGCGCGAGCGATACACGGGCAAAAAGCGTGCCCAGGGAATCGGCCACTCCGCTGCTTGCCGGTACACTCGGGCCGACGGAGCAAGCACATGGCTGATGGTCAAGCGAAGTCGAACAGACCGCCGGGCGAGGCCGCTGTCTCGGCACCACGAGCGGCGGGAATGGCGCTGCCCGAGGGGGCGGCGCAGGCCGCGCCGCCGCTGTCGATCGTGTGTCTTGACGACGACGCGGACTTTCGCCAGTACATGGTGAGCGTGCTGGAGGGGCACGGGCACGAGGTGCGTGCGGCGGCGACGCCGGAGGAGTGCTATGCCTTCTGCGAGGAATCGCTGCCGGACATCCTACTGCTGGACATGAAGATGGGGCGTCACAACGGGGAGACGGTGCTTCAGGAGGTGCGGCGGCGCTGGCCACGTCTGTGCGTGATCGTGGTGACGGGGTATCCAACCCTTGATTCGATGCGGCAGACGTTCAAGCAGGACGTGTTCGATTATCTCGCGAAGCCTTTCTCGGTCGCGGAGTTGTCGGCGGCGATCGGGCAGGCCGCGGCGGCGTTCGGGCTGGGGCAGCGGCCGCAGGACAAACTGAGGCACGAGCTTGGGCGTCAGATCCGGATGGCGCGGACGGAGCGTGAGTGGACGCTCAAGGAGTTGTCTGAGCGGTGTGGGATGAGCGTGAGTCAGCTCAGCTCGATCGAGCGGGGGAGTCATTTGCCGAGCCTGGAGTCGCTGCTGGCGATCGCTGGATCGCTGGAGCGGTCGCCCTCGCAATGGATGAGCGCCGCGGGGTTCTAGTTCGCGAGTTGATATAGCAGTTTTGCGGTTGTGCTGTCGCGTATTGGAGACACTCGGTGGGCTTGCGTCAATCTGCTGACCAGCAACGCCGACATCGTATTGCGGGCCAACTGCCCTGTTGGCACCGGGCTAGGCCGGGGAGGCGCGGCCGTTCCATATTCTCGGCGCTCAGCGGCACAGCGTGGGTCTGCCGCGAATACGGCGATCTTCCTAGGAATTCGGATCTTTTGAGTCGCGTAACGTGATCGACCTCGATATGTACCAGCGCGTTTCTGTACGACTTTCTGAGCACTTCGGCCCCGGACGCCTGGTAGGCCTCCAGCGCTGGTGGCTGGTTGCGCGGCCGGGGAAGCGGATCGACATCGTGATGCTGCCGGAGTCCATCCGGCCGACGGTGGTGCTGATGTTTTGCACGCCGGGGACCGAGAGCGCGATGGACTGCACGGAGTGGGCCATCCGCGACGCGAGTGAGATGAATGGGCTGATCGAGGCGCTCGGACGCGCGACCGATCGAGCGGAACCTTACCGGGGCAGTGAGTGTGTCGAGTGCTGATTGGGGGGCTCGGCCCACCCGGGACTGCTGTCCCTGCGTTCCTCCCTCGGCACAACTTCGATCGGTCACCTCCGGGGGCGGCGGCCGCGAGGGGCTGACCGTTCGCCTTATACTCACCCCTATGCCTTCAGCGTCCGCGACCGCACAGTCGACCACGCCCGCCAACCGCCGCCCGCTCTCAGTCGCGGATGAGGAGGTGGGGGAAACGCGGCCACCGTCGGGGGTTTCCACCGGCGGCGGGCTCCCGGAGTCGGTGACGGCGCCGATCCCGGTCATTGATGCGTACCTGGCGGAGTGCTTGGGCGCAGCGCAGCTCCCGGAGAACCTGACGGAGGCGATCGGATACTCGCTGCTGGCGCCGGGGAAGCGGGTTCGGCCTCTGCTGACGTGGCACGCGTGCACCGCGGTGGGGGCCGATCCGAAGGAGAGTTTGCCCGCCGCGGCGGCGGTTGAGTTGGTGCATGCGTTCAGCCTGGTGCATGACGACCTTCCGGGGCTGGATAACGACGACCTGCGGCGCGGCCGACCGACGCTGCACAAGCACACGAGCGAAGCGATGGCGATCCTTGCGGGGGATGCGATGCTGACGCTGGCGTTTCGGGTGCTGGTGGAGCGGTCGGGAGCGGGTGGCGGTGGGGGCGGCAACCGGATGAGCGCTGGGCTGCTGACTGGGGAGATCGCGGGCGCGACGAGCGCGATGATCGCGGGTCAGGTGTACGACACGCTGGGCGGGTTGCTGAATGATCTGGACGGGGTGGGGAAGCTTCGCACGGTGCATGAGAACAAGACGGGGGCGTTGATCCGCGCGGCGTGCCGGATGGGCGCGATCAGCGGGCTGGTGTCGATCGGGGTGGATGCGGAGTGCCTGGAGAAGGACTCGAGGCTGGAGGCGCTCACGCGCTACGGCGAGGCGGTGGGTCTGGCGTTCCAGATCGTGGACGACCTGCTGGACGTGACGCAGAGCACGGACCACCTGGGGAAGCGTTCGGGGAAGGACCATGAGGCGGGGAAGCTGACGTACCCCGGCGTGCTGGGGATTGAGGAATCGCGCCGGCAGGTCCGGGAACTCGAAGCGGCGGCGCTGGCGGCGATCGCGGGGCTGGCGGGCGTCGACGCGGCCGAACCATTGCGCGACCTCTGCACGTACATGGCCGTGCGGTCGAAGTAGGTTGGCGGCGGGAGGGACGGGTGTCCCCGCGGGAGCCCGGTCCCTAGACTTTCACGCTCGATTGAAAGATTCGATACTTGCCCGGCGCGGCGGCCCGGACCTGACGGCGAGCCGCGACGGGTTGGAACATGACATGCCCGTACCTTCTTCGTCGTCACCGACGCGGCTGCTCGAGACCATCACGACCCCGGCGGACCTGCGGAAGCTGAGCGTGGAACAGTTGCCACAGCTGGCGCAGGAGATCCGGGAGGCGATTTACGAGCAGGTGTCGAAGACGGGCGGGCACCTGGCGCCGAACTTGGGCGTGGTCGAGTTGACCATTGCGATGCACTACGTGTTCGACTTCGGGCATGATCGGCTGCTGTTTGACGTGGGCCACCAGTGCTACCCGCACAAGTTGCTGACCGGGCGGTTGCCGCTCCTCAAGGATCTGCGAACAGCAAAGGGGATGGCGGGGTTCCCGGCGCCGCAAGAATCGCCGTACGACCTGTTTAGCGTGGGTCACGCGGGGACGGGGATCTCAACGGCGGTGGGGATGGCGCGCGGGGATGTGCTCAACGGCGAGGCGTTTGATCCGAAGTCCAGGGCGGATGGCCGGCGGGTGGTGACGCTGATCGGCGACGCTTCGATCGTGAACGGCGTGGCGATGGAGGGGCTCAACAACGCGGGGACGCTGAGGCGGCAGTTCCTGGTGGTGCTGAACGACAACGGGATGTCGATCTCCAAGCCGCAGGGGGCGGTGGCGCAGTACTTTGACCGGGTGCGGCTGTCGCACCTGTACGCGGACTTCAAGAAGCAGGCGCGCGAGGTGCTGCGGCACGTGCCGGGCGGGGAACTGATCCGCGAGGCGTATCACCGCGCGGGCGAGGCGACCAAGGCGGTGATCGCCGAGGGCGGGGGCGGCTGGTTCGAGCACTTCGGGCTGGTGACGGTGGGGCCGATCGACGGCCACAATCTCCCGCAACTGATCGAGTTTTTGACCGAGGCGCGGGACTTTGACCGGCCGATGGTGCTGCACGTCAAGACAGTGAAGGGGAAGGGGTTTGATTTCTGCGAGGAAGATTCGAGCACGTTCCACTCGCCCAGCCCGTTTGTACGGGAAGGCTGCCGCGTGGAGATGAAGCGCGATGGGCGGAGCTTTACGGCGGCGATCGCGGATATTTTGATAGACGCGATGGAGCGTGATGAGAAGGTGGTGGCGTGCACGGCGGCGATGCCGGACGGGACGGGGCTGAACAAGGTGATGCCGCGGTTCCCGGAGCGGACGTGGGACACGGGGATCTGCGAATCACACGCGATGGACATGATGGCGGGGCTGGCCAAGACGGGGTACAAGCCGTTCTTCGCGGTGTACAGCACGTTCGTGCAGCGCGCGTTTGACCAGGCATTCCAGGAAGTGGCGCTGCAGGGCCTCGCGGTGCGGCTGCTGCTAGACCGGGCGGGGCTGGTGGGCGGGGACGGGGCGGTGCATCACGGGTTCTGCGATGTGGCGATCTTGCGGACGCTGCCCGAGGCGGCGCTGATGGCGGCGATTGACGAGCCGTCTCTGAAGGGCGCCGTTGAGTTCATGCGGACGTACGAGACGGGGTTGTCGGCGGTGCGGTACCCGCGCGACATCGTGAGCCAGCGGCTGGTGGAGCAGGCGTGCCCGGCGTTCGAGCTGGGGAAGGCACGGCGGCTGACGGCGGCGGTCGAGTCGCCGGACTGCGCGGTGCTCGGGTTCGGCACGCCGGCGCTCGATGCCCTCAAGGTGGCGGAGGAACTGGCGGGCGAGTACGCGGTGGAGGTGTACGACGCGCGGTTCGCCAAGCCGGTGGATCGCGAGCTGATCAGGAGCCTGCTGGGCCGGCGCGTGCCGATCGTGACCGTCGAGGATCACTCGGTGGTGGGCGGGTTTGGCGCGGCGGTGCTGGAGGCGGCGCAGGAGATGCATCTGGATGCATCGCTGGTGGTGCGGATCGGCCTGCCGGACTCGTGGATCATGCAGAACTCGCGTAGCGCGCAGCTTGCCGAGGCGGGGATCGACGGGTCGGGGATCGCGCGGGCGGTGCGGAAGGCGGCGGGGTTGAGGGATGGGCTGGCGAGGCGCGCTGGGCCGGACGTGAAGATGGCGCCGGCGGGGGCGGTGGTCGCGCGCTAGTTGGCGGCGGAGCGATCCAGCACGCGAACCAGAACGAGTGTCTGGTCGTCCGCCTGCGGGTCGGCGGTTCGCGCCTGCGCGAGGATCGCGCTATGCGCGGCGGCGAGGGACGTTCCGCCCGCGTGGGAGAGGATCACGGCGCGGAGGCCGTCGTGGCCGGGCTGGCGGGCGGTGCCGGGGGCGGCGGGGTGGGGGAGTTCGGTGAGGCCATCGGTGTAGAGGGCAAAGAGGTCGCCGTGGCTGGCGATGGTGTCGCCGCAGAGGTAGGACTCTTCTGGGAACAAGCCGAGGGGGAGGGACTGGTTGGCGAGGTCGGTGACGGCGCCTGATGGCGTGATGTGGAAGATGGGGAGGTGCCCGGCGAGGGCGTACTGCACGCGGGG
>JACMLW010000117.1 GCA_014379385.1 Phycisphaerales bacterium | reverse complement strand
TGGCGATGGCCTTCGCCGCCCGTCGAGCCGGTACCGGGAGTGCCCGCGCCGGCCGTCGGGCGTGAACGTGAGTACCGCTGGCCACCGCCCGTGCGATGCCGGCCGTGCGGGGCCGCGTTCGGTCGCTCATGCCCATGCCCACCGCTTGAACCAGCCCTCCCGGGCCCCGCCTCATACGGCGCGGGCTCGGGCAGGTCGGTCGGCGTCACCAGAAGCGGGATCTTCTTGCCCGTCAGTTTCTCGATCTCGCGCAGCAGCCCCCGCTCCTCGTGGTCGCAGAACGAGAGCGCGATGCCGCTCGCACCAGCCCGGCCGGTCCGGCCGATCCGGTGGATATAGGCCTCCGCCTCCATCGGCAAATCGAAGTTGAACACATGCGTGATGCCGTCAACGTCGAGCCCGCGCGCCGCGACGTCGGTCGCCACCAGCACCCGCGAGTGCCCCGCACGAAACTTGTCAAGGGCCTTCTGCCGCTTGTTCTGGGCCTTGTTCCCGTGGATCGCCTCGGCCGTGATGCCCGCGCGCAGCAGCCGCTTGCTCACCTTGTCCGCCCCGTGCTTGGTCTTTGTGAACACCACCGCCCGGACGATCCGGTGCTCGTGCAGCAGGTGCTCCAGCAGCGCCTGCTTCGTGTGGCGGCCAACCATGTACAGCGACTGATCGATGGCCGGCACCGCCGACGCCGTCGGCGTCACCGCGATCTTCACCGGGCTGCGGAGCAGCGAGTCCGCGAGCTTCATGATCTCGCGCGGCATCGTCGCCGAGAACAGCATCGTCTGCCGCTCGGCCCGCAGCGCACCGGCGATCCGCCGGATCGGCTGGATGAACCCCATGTCCAGCATGCGGTCACCCTCGTCCAGCACGAATACGCTGACGGCGCTCAGGTTCACGAACCCCTGCTCCATCAGGTCGATCAGGCGCCCAGGAGTCGCCACGATAATGTCAACGCCCCGCTGAAGGTCGCGTACCTGCCGCTGCTGGCTCACGCCCCCGTAGATCACGGTGTGCGTCAGCATCGTCTGCCCGCCGTAGGTCGCGAAGCTGTCGGCGATCTGCGTTGCCAACTCGCGCGTCGGCGAGAGGATCAGCGCCCGGGGCAGCACCGGGCCGCGCCGCGTCTTGTCCACCGGCGCGGTGTGGAGCTTGTGAAGGATGGGAAGCGCGAACGCCGCCGTCTTGCCCGTGCCGGTCTGCGCGCACCCGAGGATGTCGCGCCCCTCCATCGCCGGCCCGATGGCCTGCGCCTGGATCGGCGTGGGGGTTGTGTAGCCCTCGTCGGCGAGAGCGATGAGAAGTGGTTCACAGAGAGCGAGAGATGAAAACTGCAACAATGGATCGATACTCCTTCGTCCGCGCGGCATAACGCCACCACGGACGAATATTGATTCGGGCGCTTCCTGCACCAAGCTGATTGGAACAAGTGAAGGGCCGTACTGGGGGTGGGCATCCGCGAAAACTCTTCGCGGACGCTGCCAGCAAATTCCCAGAACAGCAGGCCCCGCCGCATGTGTGGGAGGGGCGCGTGTGAGACTGAGGTCACCGGCGAGTACCAACATGATAGGCAACCAAACCGTGAAAATCCCGCGCCGCGCCCGAATCCGCCCTCATGCCCGGCGCCCTCGCTCGGCCCGCTTCACGACCGGCGCGACATCACCCGTTGGATATCCCGCCGGCTCTCCCGCTCCGCGATCGCCGCCCGCTTGTCGTGGCTCGCCCGCCCAACACCCAGCCCGATCAGCACCTTGGCGATCCCATAATCGTTGAAGTACAGCTTCAGCGGCACGATGGACATCCCCTTCTTGTCGCTCGCACGCGACAACTTCAGGATCTCCTTCTTGTGCGCCAGCAGCCGCCGCGGCCGCGCCCCCGGCGGTTGCCTCGGCCCCCCGCCCGCCGGCTGGTAATCTGAGATCGTCACCGCATACAGAGTGAGCTCCGGCGGAAACTCCGTCGCCCGAACATACCCCTCGGTCAGCGAGACTCTCCCGTCTCGAACGCTCTTGACCTCCGGTCCCGCCAGCTTGATGCCAACCTCCAGCGTCTCGAGAATGCTGTAGTCATGCCGGGCCTTCCGGTTCTCCATCACCCGCGGAGCCGCTTTGTCCTTCTTCTTCGCCATCGTGTTCAGTCTGCGACTTTCAGCCCACCAACGCCCCGGCACATCCGCAGGCCGCCCCGTGCCGTTTCCTAATCAATAACCGGTACCACCCCACTTGCCGCAGCCGGATCCTATCGCTTTCGGTACCCTGTTGAATCGGGAAGAACCCTCCGCCGTGCAAATCGCGGCGGTCAGCTTCCCGCAAGAACCCATGCCTTTCTGTCACTGCTCAACCCCTGGAGAGTCTTTCGTGGCTAATAAGCGCACCAGTCTGATGCGTTCCCTCGTTCTCGCCGCCGGCTTGGGCACCAGCCTCAGCGCCGCTGCCGCCTCACCAACAACGAGCAACGACGTCACCCCGCACGCCGGAATGCTCCGCTACCCGGACGTCAGCGCTACCCACATCGTCTTCGTCTACGCCAACGACCTGTGGATGGTCCCGCGCGAGGGCGGCGAGGCCTCGCCGCTCGCCAGCCCACCGGGCCCCGAGCTGTTCCCCCGCTTCAGCGCCGACGGCAAGACCATCGCCTTCATGGGCAACTACGACGGCAACCGCGATCTCTACACGCTCCCGGTGTCCGGCGGCATCCCCGCGCGCATCACCCACCACCCCGCCGCGGAGAACCTCACCGACTGGACCGCCGACGGCCGCCTGATTTTCTTCGCCCCCGGCATGGTCACCATCCCGCGCCAGACGCAACTCTTCACCACCAGCGCCGCCGGCGGCCTCCCCACCCAGCTCCCCGTCCCCTACGGCGCCAACGGATCCATCAGCGCCGACGGCACCTGGCTCGCCTACACCCCCCACTCCACCGACACCCGCACCTGGAAGCGCTACCGCGGCGGCATGGCCACCGACGTCTGGCTCTTCAACCTCAAGGACAACACCTCCAAGCGCATCACCGACTGGGAGGGCACCGACAGCCAGCCCATGTGGCACGGCGCCACCGTGTACTACATGTCCGACCAGGGCCCCGAGCACCGCCTCAACATCTGGAGTTACGACACCGCCTCGGGCAAGCGCGCCCAGGTCACCAAGATCACCGACTATGACGTGAAGTGGCCCTCCATCGGACCCGGCAAGGGCGGCAAGGGCGAGATCATCTTCCAGTACGGCCCCCAGCTCTCGCTGGTCGACCTCGCGACCGGCAAGATCAGTTCCATCGAGGTCACCATCCCCGGCGCCCGGCCCACCCTGCGACCCCAGGCCGTTGACGCCTCCAAGTTCATCACCTCGATGAGCATCTCCCCGACCGGCAAGCGCGCCGCCATCGAGGCCCGCGGCGACCTCTGGACCGGCCCCGCCGAGAAGGGCTCGCCGCGCAACCTCACCCGCACCAGCGGCGTCGCCGAGCGCAGCCCCGCCTGGAGCCCCGACGGCCGCTGGATCGCCTACTTCTCCGACGAGACCGGCGAGTACGAGCTCTACATCAAGCAGTCCGACGGCAAGGGCGAGACCAGCAAGCTCACCGACCTCAAGGGCGAGGGCGGCTTCAAGTACAACCCCGTCTGGTCGCCCGACTCCAAGTTCATCGCCTTCACGGACAAGACCGGCAGCATCTGGATGCACACGAAGGCACAGGCCGCCGTCGAGGAGAAGAAAGACAAGGACGGCAAGGTCACCACCGAGGCCAAGCCCGCCGTCGAGGCCGCCACCGCCGTCATCGACACCGACCCGTGGGGCAACCAGCCCGTCCTCTCATGGTCCCACGACTCCCGCTTCCTCGCCTATCCCCGAGGCAACGACACCAATCCCGGCACCGCCATCTGGGTCTTCGAGCGCGAGGCCGACAAGAAGCACCAGCTCACCAGCGGCATGTTCAACGAGGCCATGCCCGCCTTCGACCGCAAGGGCGACTACCTCTACTTCACCAGCGCCCGCAACTTCCAGCCCAAGTACAGCGATCTCGATACCACGTTCGTCTACAGCGGCACCAACGTCATCCACGCCGTCCCACTCCGCACCGACACGAAGAGCCCCTGGGCCCCATCGAGCGACGAAGAGACCTGGAAAGACGAGTCCAAGAAAGACGACGACAAGAAGGACGAGAAAAAGGACGGAGAGAAAGAGGGCGACAAGGACGACGGCGACAAGAACGGAAACGGTGACAAGCCCGCCGACGACGCCGACAAACCCAAGGACAACGGCAACGGCGACAAGAAAGACGACGAGAAAAAGGATGACCAGCCCGCCGCGCCCGACGACGGCATCAGCGGCACCTGGGCCGGTCGAGCCACCGGCCCCGAGCCACTGCCCCCGGAGGGCATGCCGCTCACACTCAAGCTCACCATGGCGGCCGACAAGTCCGTCACCGGCACGCTCGTCTCCGCGGTCTACTCCGGCGCTATCAATGGCAAGTTCGACGACGCCAGCCAGACGCTGACCCTCTCCATCACCGTCGGCGAAGCCGACGTCACGTTCACCCTGAAGAAGGAAGGGAACAAGCTCTCCGGCTCCGCCGAGGCCGGCGGCCAGACCTTCCAGCTCACCTGCGAGCGCACCGGCGCGCCCGGCGCCACCGGTGGCGACAAGAAAGAAGAAGACAAGGACAAGCCGCGCGAGAAGGTCGAGATCGCCTTTGACGGCTTCGAGTCGCGCGCCATGCCCCTCCCCATCTCGCCCGGAAACTTCGGCTACATGGCCGTCAACGACAAGAACCAGCTCCTCTTCGCCCGCCTCCCCGTCGGCGGCGACGGCGCCGCGGCCATCAAGATCTTCGACCTCAAGGACGACAAGAAGGAAGAGAAGGAAGTCGCCGCGGGCGGCGGCAGCTTCGAGCTCTCCGCCGACGGCAAGAAAGTCCTGCTCATGCGCGGCGGCGCCGGCACGATCCAGGACGCCTCCGCAGGGAGTACCGCCTCCGCCAAGAACGTCGTCACCACCGGCATGACGACGATGATCGACCCGCGCGAGGAGTGGAAGCAGATCTTCACCGACGCCTGGCGCATCCAGCGAGACTTCTTCTACGTCGCCAACATGCACGGTGTTGACTGGCCCAAGATCAAGGACCAGTACGCCAGGATGCTCGCCGACTGCGCCACGCGAGAGGACGTCGCCTTCGTCCTCGCAGAGATGATCAGCGAGCTCAACGTCGGCCACGCCTATGTCACCAGCCCCGGCGATGTGCAAGCCCAACCCACCGTCCCTGTCGGCATGCTCGGGTGCGACTTCGAGGTCGCCGATGGCCTCGCTGGTCCAGATGGAGCCGCCGGCCCCAAGCTCTACAAGATCAGCAAGATCTACACCGGCGCCTCCTGGGATACCGACGCCCGCGGCCCCCTCAGCCAGCCCGGCGTCGATGTGAAGGTCGGCGACTTCTTCCTCGCCGTCAACGGCGTGCCCGTGGACGCCTCGCGCGACCCGTGGGCCGCGCTGCAGGGCATGGCCGGGCGCGCCGTCACGCTGACGCTGAGCGCCGAGCCCGCGAACAAGGAGAAGTCGCGCGACATTGTCGTCGAGCCGCTCGGCAGCGAGACCAGCCTCCGCTACCGCGCCTGGATCGAGAGCAAGCGCGCGTACGTCGACGAGAAGTCCGGCGGCAAGGTCGGGTACATCTACGTCCCCAACACCGGCGTCGACGGCCAGAACGATCTGTTCCGGCAGTTCTACGGCCAGATCGGCAAGGAGGCGCTCGTCATCGACGAGCGCTGGAACGGCGGCGGCCAGATCCCCACTCGCTTCATCGAGCTCCTCAACCGCC
Source organism: Phycisphaerales bacterium (assembly GCA_014379385.1). Classification (GTDB taxonomy): domain Bacteria; phylum Planctomycetota; class Phycisphaerae; order Phycisphaerales; family UBA1924; genus JACMLW01. The sequence continues at coordinate 2,043 of JACMLW010000117.1, read as the reverse complement.
CCGTCACCAACTACTGGGCAAGGCGCGACGGCAAGGACTGGACGTGGCCGCCCGACAGCCACCAGGGCCCCAAGTGCATGCTCATCAACGGCCTCGCCGGCTCCGGCGGCGACATGTTCCCCGCGCTCTTCAAGCAGAGCAAGGTCGGCAAGACCATCGGCACGCGCACGTGGGGCGGCCTCGTCGGCATCTCCGGCAACCCCGGGCTGATCGATGGCGGCTACGTCAGCGTCCCAACCTTCGGCTTCTACGAGCGCGATGGCACCTGGGGCATCGAGGGCCACGGCGTCGACCCCGATATCGAGGTCATCGACGACCCCGCCAAGATGGTGAGCGGCGGCGACCCCCAGCTCGATACCGCCATCACCCTCATGCTCGATGAGGTCGCCAAGAACCCCTACAAGGCCGCCAAGCGCCCCGCCGATCCCGACCGCAAGGGCATGGGCATCCGCGACGAGGACAGGTAAGCCCCCTTGCGTCTCTCTTGCCACGTCGAGCGAAGTCGTGCCACGGGTTCGCCGCTGCTCTGAGCGGCAACCCGTGCTCGCCAATCCCCGCTTCTCCGCGCCTCCGCGGATTCCGTGTCGGCTCCCCTACCACTCCCTACTGCCCGTTCCCCAGCGCCCTCGCCACCGTTCGTTCCTGTGCGCTATTTGACCGCGCCGTTCATTCCTGTGCGCTACGTGGCGCACATCGACGACGCCGCGGTTGACACCCCGATCTCCGATGTCAGGATGTGGCCCGAACCACTCTGGCCCCTACACGGAGACCGCCATGCTCGCGATGACACCCCCCGAGTTCAACCTCACCCTCACCCGCGCCATGGCGCTCGGGCTCGCCGCCGTCGTCGCCGCCCTCAGCAAGCCCGATGCGTCGCTCGCCGAGCGCCGATGGGCGACCTCGGCCCTCTTCAGATTCAAGCCCCTCCCCGTCGCAGACCCCATCCCCGCAAATCCAGACGCCGCACCCACCGAACCAATCGTCGAGTGCATGGAAGCCCCGCCAATCTCGCCAACTCCAGCCGCGACATCCCACGATGCATCGAAAACTCAACCAGCACCGCCCGCTCCCGTCGCCGCCAATCCGCGCGCCCTCGCCCGCCCTCGCGGCGTCTCCCCCGCGTCCCGACTCCTGAGAACATTTTCCACCGGTGCCGTTTACAGCGAGCGTCGATACTCCGGCTCAGTAACTCCATCGACCCTGCTGATAAACAGGAGCATGGCGCCATGGAAGATAATGTCGGGATCGCGATCCGCAATGTCCTTTCCCGCCAGATAGCAGACGTCACCATACCCCTCGCTGAAGAAGCTCATGTTCCGGCCCGGTCGCATCACCATGACTGGCCATCATCCATGGAGCATCTGACGAGCATGTCATCATCAGCAAGGATCTTCTCGATCTCCGCTCGTAACTCGGCAACTCGCTCTTGGCTGTTCATGACGTACCCGCCGCCTTGAGACGAAGGCCGGTTTCATCGTTGATGCCGTAAAGACCAATCGGCGTGACCCGTGCGCGGCGAAAGCCCGCGGCTACCGCCCAGCGCGACTCGGCTTGGCGCGTCCGGCATCGCCAGCCGGTGGCTCTCCCTCTTCCACTCGAACGCTCGGCTCTACCCCCAAATACTCCAGCCCCCGCTCCAAAATCCCTCGCGCCACCGGGTACGCCGCGTAGCTCCCGTAGTGGTGCCGGGTCCGCACCGCCTCCGGCCCCGGGTCATCGATCACGACGAGCACCACCAACCGCGGATCGTCGGCGGGGGCCGCGGCAACGAAACTCGAGTAGTACTGATTGACGTAGTACCCCTTCATGCCGCGCGGGCGCTTCTTCCCCGCCGGCGGCTTGCCGAGCGGGATATCCGCAGTGCCCGACTTGCCGAACATCTCGTACTTGAGGGGAATGGCGTCCTTGTCAACCACCTTGCGCTCGGCGGCCATAGCGACGCCGCGCATCGTGAGGCGTGTGAGCTCCGCGATCGCGGGCGTCAGCACCCGCACCGGCTCGGCAAGCGGCGCCTGAAGCGGATCGACCGCCGTCAGCCGCAGG
>JACMLW010000116.1 GCA_014379385.1 Phycisphaerales bacterium | reverse complement strand
CCTTCTTATCTCCTCTCCCGCGCCGGCGCCGCACCACCGCTCTCCCCCACGCCTCTCCGCCGCGCCTCCTGATCCCTCCCCTCGTGCCCAGTGCCCGATGCCTAGTGCCTTCCCACGGGGAACCCGGAACCCCACCGGGCGTCTAACCTTATAGAAGCAAGGCGTTCTCGTGCGCCCGCCCACCGACCCGGAGTCCAGCATGTCACGTCCAGCCTCGCGATTGGTCCCGCTTTGGGTTCTGCTCGCCGCGGCGTCGTTCCCGCTGGCCGCATCCGCGTGTCCACCGGAAGACCGGTCGCCCGGAGAATCCAAACCGGTCCCCGCCGAGCCGACCGACGAAGCCCTGCTCGAAGTGATCATGGCAGATGCCGGCGCCACGCCCACCGCCGCCCCTACCGACCAGTTGACCCTGAAGGAGGAGGAGCGCGAGCTCCGCAAGCTCAAGGCCAAGTACCTCGGCGGCATCCGCAACCCCGAGATCCGCGCCATCGGCCTCGCCAAGATGCGCGAGCACACCGACCCCACCATCTTCCCCGTCCTCATCGAGGTCTTCCGCAAGGAGAAGGACGACGCCCGCGCCGCCGTCCTCGACCACATCGCGGCTCAGGACGCCCAAGAGGCCGACACCGTCCTCGCCTGGACCGCCATTTTCGACAAAGACCCCGGCCTGCGCGCCCTCGCCGCCGATCGCATCATCACGCGCACCGAGACCCGCGGCGAGGTTCCCCTCCGCACTCAGCGTGTCATCGCCGCGGCACTCGGTAAGGCCAAGGGCGACGCCCTCGTCGCCGGCGCGCAGATGGCGGGCACGCTCAAGCTCTACGAAGCCATCCCCATGCTCATCGCCGCCCAGGGCCCGGGTGGGGGCGGCGTCGGCGGCAGCGGCGCAGGGGCGGGGGGTGGCCACTCCGACATCGCGTACATCGCCGTGGTGACGCAGCAGGCGTTCATCTCCGACCTCGAGCCCGTCGTGGCCGACAGCGCCGTGGGCTTCGACCCCGAGGTGAGCGTGCTCAACGAGGGCACGGTGCTGCGCATCCACGATGCGTACGTCACCATCTACCGCACCGAGGTGCATGACTCGCTCGTCGGCCTCGCGAACGCCGGCTGGGACGGCCGCTCCACCGCGGACCTCGGCTACGACCGCAAGGCATGGGAGAACTGGTACGCCACCGAGTTCAAGCCCCACCGCGAGAAGGTCGAGCGCGAGCTCGCACTAAAAGCCGAGAGCGCGGCGGCAAAGAAGTAGCGCCCCGATCCACGCCTCACAGCGTGTCCTGCGCAATCACACTCGCGATCGCGTACTCCTCGCTGTGCGAGAGCGACAGCAGCCAGTCGTCCATCCCCCGGTCCGCGGCGAGCCGCGCCGCCTCCCCCGGCACGAGCAGCTTCGGCCTCCCCCCCGCCTCTTTGACGACCTCGAAGTCCAGCCACGTCATCCCCGCCGCGGGGCCGGCGTCGTGCGCCAGGCACTTGTACGCGGCCTCCTTCGCGGCGAACCGCGCCGCCAGTCGCTGGGCGGCCAGTTTCGGGGCCGCCATGCAGTAGACCCGCTCCCCCTCTGTAAAGCAGCGCTCCAGAAACGCCTCCCGATGCTCGCTGAGCACACGGGCCAGGCGCGGCACGTGGATGATGTCAACTCCGTGGCCCAGGACCGGCATGGCGGAGTGTAGTTGGGGCACGGGAATAGGGAGTGCCGAGGGGGGAGGGGAGATGGGGGCGGTAGGTGAGCGAGCCCCATCGCTGGGTTCCGATTGCCGGCACACCGCAGATTCGAGAGCCGATAGAGGTGCAAGCCTCTGGCGGTTCTTCATGACTCAGTCGCGTCTGGTGATGACAGGCGGCGTGGCGATTGTTGGGCTTGCCCAGTGCTGCACGGCGCAGGGCTTGCTCGGCACCGAGGTCGAGGGTTCGCTCGCGCACGGGTAATCGATCGCGTTCACGCACCTCTATGGCGGCATCCAGGTGGTGACGAACCCGGGCTTCCCCGGCACGAGCTTCCTGCTCGACAGCTCGGCACCCGACGCATTCATGGCCGGCTTCGAGAACGCCATCGCGACCGGCTCCGGATCGGCGCGCGTATTCAACGGCCTCGGTGTTGAGATCGGCGCGGCCGACGGCTCCGGCGACACGCTGATCGCCACGTGGCCGGTCGATGCCGTCCCCGGTGATGGAGCGATGCCGCGAGTCGTCGTGGGGTGGAACAGCATCCCGGCGCCAGGCGTCGTCGCCATGACGGCCCTCGGGTGCATCGCCGCGCTCCGGCGCCGCCGACTGTAGCCGTTGTCAGGATTGCTCGAACGCGCCACAGAGAGTCCCCCGCGAGTTGTGAACCGAGCCGTATTCCCGTAGCATCCGCTCCCGCGCGACGCCGTCTCCACATCGGCACCCCCCCTCCGCGGCGACATGGACACGGGATGCAAACCGATCACCAGACCACGTGTGCCGCGCCTCGTACCGCCCCCCGAACGGCGCTGATTCTCGCGCTCGCCGCGGGGCTCGCCTGTTCGTCCCTGACCGTTG
>JACMLW010000012.1 GCA_014379385.1 Phycisphaerales bacterium | reverse complement strand
GGCGAGGCCTCGATCCACGCCGCGGCGTCGTGGCGGGCGAGGCCGAGGAGGTCGCGGTCGCGCATGAGATCGGCGACCTTGAAGGCGGGGGCGCCGGCCTGGCGGGTGCCGAAGACCTCGCCGGGGCCGCGGATCTCGGCATCGCGCTCGGCGAGCTCGAAGCCGTCATTGGTCTGGGCCATGACGGCGAGGCGGGCGGCGCCGTCGATGGTGACGGGATCGGCGATGAGGATGCAGGCGGACTTCTTGGTGGAGCGGCCGACGCGCCCTCGGAGCTGGTGGAGCTGCGCGAGGCCGAAGCGGTCGGCGTTCTCAACGACCATGATCGTGGCGTTGGGCACATCGACGCCGACCTCGATGACCGTGGTGGCAATGAGCGCGTCGATCTCGCCGGCGCGGAAGCGAGACATGACGTGCTCGCGGGTGTCGGGCTTGAGGCGGCCGTGGATGGCGGCGAGGCGCTTGCCGGCGAGCGGGCCTTCTTCGAGGCGTTTGAGGGTGGAGCGGAGGTCGGCGAGGTCGGCATCGCCGGCAGTAGCGCCGGAATCAATTGCGGGTACGACGACGTAGGCCTGATCGCCCTCGTCCAATCGCGTGCGGAGCCAGGCGTACACCTCGGCGGATTTGTCGGGCGTGACGACGCGGGTGGCGATGGGGGAGCGACCTGGCGGGAGGGCCGAGATGGTGGAGATGTCGAGGTCGCCGTAGATGGTGAGCGCGAGGGTGCGCGGGATGGGGGTGGCGGTCATGACGAGCACGTGCGGCGTGAGGATCGGCGCGGGGGAAGGGGGCGAGTCGAACGATGGCTCGGGCTGACCCTGCGCGCCCTTGGTGCGGAGGCCGGCGCGCTGGTGGACGCCGAAGCGGTGCTGTTCATCGATGACGGCGAGGGCGAGGGAACTGAAGCGGACATGCTCGGTGAGAAGCGCATGAGTGCCGATGGTGATGTCAACGTCGCCGGAGGCGATGGCCGCGAGGGTGCTCTCGCGCTCGGCGGCGGCGAGACTGCCGGTGAGGAGACGCACTCGCACTTTGGAGTTTGCGAGCAGGTGAGAGATTGATGCGTCGTGCTGCTCGGCGAGGAGTTCCGTGGGGGCCATGAGCGCGGCTTGGTGACCCGCGGCGACGGCGCAGAGCATCGCGTACACAGCCACGGCGGTCTTGCCCGAGCCCACATCGCCCTGGATAAGCCGGTTGGCCGGGTCGGGGCGGGCGAGGTCGGCGACGATCTCGCGGATGACGGCTTCCTGGGCCTCGGTGAGGGAGAAGGGGAATCGCCGGCGGATGCGGGCGTCGATGGCCTCCGACCAGGGGATCGGCGGGGAGCGGTGGGCGGCGCGCAACTGGGCGCGGCGAAGGAAGACCCCGAGCTGGAGCATGAGGAGTTCGTCGTAGGCGAGACGGCGGCGGGCCGCGGCGATCTCGCCCTCGGAGGCGGGGGCGTGCATCATGCGATACGCGGCGGCGAGTTCGGGGAGCTCGCGCTGTTTGCGGTAGGGCTCGGGGAGATGGTCTTCGATGAGGGGGAGCGCGGGCTCGAGGATGCGGGCGATGATCTCTTCGATGGCGCGCGAGGGAATGAGCTCACTGGCGGGATAGACGGGGCGGAGGCGCGAGTCGGCGGCGGCGGGTTCCTTGGATTCATCACGCAGGGGCTCGACCTTTGGATTGGCGAGCTGGAGTCCGGGGCCGTAGGCCTGGGCCTTGCCGTAGACGCGCACGCGCATGCCGGGATGCAGCGAGTGGCGCATGTGGGGCATGTTGAAGAAGACGAGGTCGAGGCGGCCGGTGTCGTCCATGAGGACGGCCTCGAAGCGCGGGAGGCGGCCCTTGTTGACGACGCGGGTGGCGGAAATTTCGCCGCGGGCGGTGACGAGGGCGCCGGCGGTGAGGGAGGAGATGGGGGCCTCGGCCTCCTGGAACTCGTGGCGCGCGGGGAGGTGGGCGAGGAGCTGGCCGACGTTGTTGACGCCGAGCGCGGCGAGGGCGTTGACGTGGGCGGGGCGGACGCGGGCGGTGGGGGGGAGATCGGCGAGGCGGGTCGAGAGCGAGATGGCAGGAGGTGGCGCGGCCATGGAGATGGGAGAAGATAGCGGGGGACGGGGAGGCACTGGTGGCACTGGGGACTGGGGAAGAGAATGCCACGCGGGAGCCGAGTATCGGTACCATCACGACTCGATTGCGCACAGGCGGGACGCCTGTGCCACCAGGACAGCAGACGGAGCAGCATGTTCATACTCGACATGATCGGTCTGGGACTGGGGAACCTGCGGCGTCACAAGCTGCGGGCGTTCCTGACCGCGCTGGGGATCATCCTGGGCGTGGCGGCGGTGATCACGAGCGCGAGCGTGAGCGAGGGGAAGACGCGCGAGGCGCTGAGCCAGCTCGAGGCGCTGGGGGCCAAGAACATCATCATCCGGTCGCAGAAGCCTCCGGAGAGCCAGCAGGCGCAGGGGGGGCAGCAGCAGTCGTTCGTGAGCAAGTTCGGGATCACGCGCGAGGATTACCAGATCCTGAAGGACAACTTCCCGGACGTCGAGACGATCGTCCCGCTCAAGAGCGTGGGGGGGCAGCTTCTGCGGGCCGACCGGCGGAAGACGAGCCAGACGTTCGGGACGACGCCGGAGTTCGCCAAGGTGGCGAACCTGCGGGTGGCGCGGGGGAGGTATCTCTCGCAAGAGGATGTTGACAGCAAGTCGGCGGTGGCGGTGATCGGCGCCGAGGTGGCGAAGGAGATGTTCCCGTTCGATGACCCCTTAGGGAACTCGCTGCGGGTCGACTCGAAGGTCGTGACGATCGTGGGGATCCTGGCGCCGGTGGGGCTGTCGGGGGGCGCCGGGGCCGGTCTCGTGGGGCGCGACCTGAACCTTGACGTGCTGATCCCGATCACGACGGCGCGCGAGCTATTCGGGGATTCGGTGTTCCGGCGCGAGAGCGGGAGCTTCCAGGCGAGCGAGGTTCAGATCAGCGAGGTGTATCTGGTGGCGCCGTCGCGCGACGAGGTTCTGGCGTACGCGGAGCTCGCCAAGCGCATTCTGGAAGTCCGGCACCCGGAGATGCGGGACCTCGGGGTGATCGTGCCGTACGAGCTGCTTGAGAGCGCCCGCAAGAGCGCGCTGACGGGCAAGGTGGTGGGCGCGTTCATCGCGGGGATCGCGCTGTTCGTCGGCGGCATCGGCATCATGAACATCATGCTCGCGAGCGTGACGGAGCGCACACGCGAGATCGGCATCCGGCGGGCGCTCGGGGCGACGCGCCACCACATCCTGTGGCAGTTCCTGGTGGAGACGGGCGTGCTGAGCGCGCTGGGCGGGCTGCTGGGGGTCGGCTTCGGGATCGGCGTGAGTGCCGGGCTTGACAAGGTCGTCCCGCTGTTGCCCGATGCGCCGATGATCGGCCGGTATTTCTCGGCCGACGTAACGCTCCCCACGCATATCACGGGGTGGTCGATCATCATCGCGTTCGCGGTGGCGGCCGCGACGGGGCTGATCTTCGGGATCTACCCGGCGCTGCAGGCGGCGCGGCAGGACCCGATCGTGGCGCTGAGGCACGATTGAGAAGGCACTAGGCATCGGGCATTGGGAGAGAATCAGCGCGGGGGGTCGGTGGCGGCGGCGTGGAGTTTGCGCAGGGCGTCGAAGGCCTGGATTGGGGACATGGCGTCGAGCTTGAGTTCACGGAGCTCGCCGATGACGGGGTGCTCGATGTACTCGGTGAAGAGCGAGAGCTGCCCCCTACCCCCCCCGAGCCCCAAGCCCGCACGGGCCGGGCGCGATGCGCCAAGCGCGGAGTGACCGCCGGCGCCGAGGGCCGCAGCGCCGGGATCGACGTGATGAACGGCGAGCGAGTCGAGAACCTCGCGGGCGCGGCGGATGGTCGCCTCGGGCACGCCCGCGAGCTTGGCGACGTGGATGCCGTAGGACTGATCGGTCTTGCCGGGGAGGATGCGGTGCAGGAAGACAATGGAGGGCTCGCCGCGCTCGTCCGCCCATTCGCGAACGGCGACGTGGAGATTGGTGACCTGCTCGGGGAAACGCTCGGCGAGGTCGGTGAGCTCGTGGTAGTGAGTGGCGAAGAGGGTGCGGGCGCGGGTGGTGCAGAGCGTCTCGGCGATGGCCCAGGCGAGCGAGAGGCCGTCGAGGGTGCTGGTACCGCGGCCGATCTCGTCGAGGATGACGAGCGACTGCGAGGTGGCGTGGTGGAGGATGCGCGCGGTCTCGGTCATCTCGACCATGAAGGTGCTCTGTCCGGCGTGGAGGGCGTCATCAGCGCCGACGCGCGTGAAGATGCGGTCGGTCAGGCCGATGACGGCGGAGTCCGCGGGGACGAACGAGCCGACG
>JACMLW010000115.1 GCA_014379385.1 Phycisphaerales bacterium | reverse complement strand
GAGCCGCCGCCCGATTGGCCGCGACCGAGGCCGCGCCCGCCCTTTCCCAGTCCCCCGCGGCCGTTGTCGTCGGCCATGCCGGTGCGAAGTCCGGTGTTGTGTGTGAAACCGGCACGATGCGACGTGCGGTTGGTTGTGCTTCTCAAAGAGGACTCCCTCGTTCAATAAGAGGATTCATCGCCCGCCCACCGGCCGCCCGGTTCCCCTTGGCATCGCCCGAGAGCTGCACTCGGCAAGGGCCGGAACAACTCGCGAACCCTCTCTACGTGGCCAATGGCGACTCCGTTCAGCCATGCATTATCGGCCATTGAACGCTATGCCTGAATGGCCTCAGCCGCGACCGGGAAACGACCCCTTCCGCCCGCCGCCTCCGTAACGGTCGGTGTTAGCAGCAGGAGCGCAGGGCCTGGGCGAAGCGCCAGACATCGTGGAAGGAGGTGTACAGGGGGACGGGCGCCGCCCGGACAACATTGGGCTCGCGGAAGTCGCAGATCACGCCGCGGGCGTGGAGTTTGGAGAGCATCTCCCGACCGCACCCCTGCACGGCAATGGAGAGCTGGCATCCCCTCTGCGCGGGATCGCGGGGCGTGAGGATCGTGAAGCGGCTGGAAGCGGTCGGGTTGTCGGGGTCGTGGCGAGTGAGGAGCCACTCGAGGTAGCCGGTAAGAGCGAGCGACTTGGCGCGGAGGGTGGGCATCCCGAAGCGGTCGAAGATGCCGAGGGAGACGCGGACGGGCGCGAGGGAGAAGATGGGCGGGTTGGAGATCTGCCACCCATCGGCGCCGGGCGCGGCGGCGAAGTCGGGGCCCATCTTGAAGCGAGCGGCGGGATCGTTGCCCCACCAGCCGGCGAAGCGGTGGAGGTAGTCGGGCGAGTCGATCGCGCCGCCGCCCCGCGCTCCCCCCCCTCCGTGTCGCTCGTGAACGAAGGCGCCGGCGACGGCGCCGGGGCCGGAGTTGAGGTACTTGTACGAGCACCACGCGGCGAAATCGACGTTCCAGTCGTGGAGGGAGAGAGGTACGTTGCCGGCGGCGTGGGCGAGGTCCCACCCGACGATGATGCCCTTGGAGCGGGCGTGCGCCGTGATGCGGGGCATGTCGAACCACTGACCCGTGAGGTAGTTGACGGCGCCGAGAAGGACGAGGGCGAGGGAGGGGCCTTCGCGATCGATCGAGGCGAGGATGTCGTCGGTGCGGAGCGCGGTCTCGCCCTCGCGCGGTTTCAAGCGGATTATGGCCGCGGACGCGTCGAATCCGTAAAACGCGGCCTGAGACTGCACGGCGTAGGAGTCGGAGGGGAAGGCCGTGTCCTCGATGACGATCTTGAAGCGCTCGGTGGTGGGGCGGTAGAACGAGACCATCAGTAGGTGCAGGTTCACCGTGAGCGAGTTCATCAGCACGACTTCGGAGGGGAGGGCGCCGACGAGGCGCGAGGCGGGCTCGCGACAGGCTTCGTGGTAGGGAACCCACGGGTTCTTGCCGTGCATGTGGGCCTCGACGCCGAGGCGCTCCCAATCCGCGAGTTCCTGCTCGATGGCTGGGCGCACGGACTTGGGCATGGCGCCGAGCGAGTTGCCGGTGAGGTAGATGGCGTCCTGGTGGCCGTTGGCTGGGGAGCGGGGGATGGTGAAGAGTTCGCGCGCGTGGCGCAGCACATCCTGCTCGTCCTGGCGCAGAGCGAAGGCTTCGGATGGGTCGGCGAATTTCGGGGCGCCGGGAATGGAACTGAGCGACGGACTGGGCATGGTTACGGGATTATGGCGGGGCTGCAAGAGACCGTGAAGCCTGTGCCGACCCCATGCAAAGAAACCCAGGGACGGCTGTCCCTGGGTTCTGATGGGGTCTGTCAGAGCGGTGAAACCCAGGGGCTGATGTCGCTGGGTTCTGGATCACTGCATGAGCGCGGCCTGTGCCGCGGCGAGGCGGGCGATGGGCACGCGGAAGGGCGAGCAGGAGACGTAGTCCATGCCGACTTTGTGGCAGAAGTGGACGCTCTTGGGATCGCCGCCATGCTCGCCGCAGATGCCGATCTTCAGGGTGGGGTTGGTCTGGCGGCCGCGCTGGATGCCCATCTCGACGAGCTGTCCGACGCCGGACTTATCGAGGGAGATGAACGGGTCGCCCTCGAGGAGCTCGCGCTGGAGGTAGTCGGGGAGGAACGTGTTGACGTCGTCGCGCGAGAAGCCGAAGGTCATCTGGGTGAGGTCGTTGGTGCCGAAGGAAAAGAAGTCGGCGGAGTGGGCGATCTCGGCGGCGCAAAGGGCGGCGCGGGGAACCTCGATCATAGTGCCGATCTTGATCTCGATGCGCTTGGCGTAGTCCTGGTCGGCGCGGGCCTTGGTGATGGTTTGCTCGGTGAGCTCGCGCAGGTAGGCGAGCTCTTTCTGCATGCCGACGAGGGGGATCATGATCTCGGGCATGGCCTTGATGTTCGAGTGCAGGCACTCGATGGTAGCCTCGACGATGGCCGTGACCTGCATCACGAGGATCTCGGGGTAGGTGACCGCGAGGCGGCAGCCCCGGTGGCCCAGCATGGGGTTGGACTCGTGGAGCTGGCTGACGCGCTGGCGGACCTTCTCGATCGAAAGGTTGAGGCTCTTGGCGACCTGGGCCTGTCCAGCCTCGTCGTGTGGGAGGAACTCGTGCAGCGGCGGGTCGAGGAGGCGGATGGTGACGGGCAGGCCCTTCATGGCGGAGAAGATGCCGACGAAGTCGTCGCGCTGGTAGGGGAGGAGCTTGGCGAGGGCCTTCTGGCGCTGCTCGGTGGTCTCGGCGAGGATCATCTCGCGCATCGCGAGGATGCGGGGCCCCTCGAAGAACATATGCTCGGTGCGGCAGAGGCCGATGCCCTCGGCGCCGAAGTCGCGGGCGCGCTGGGCGTCCTCGGGCGTGTCGGCGTTGGTGCGGACGCCGATGGTGCGGTACTTGTCGGCCCAGCGCATGACCTGCGTGAAGTCGCCGGAGAGCTTGGGCTCGGCGGTGGGCACCGAGCCGAGCATGACCTCGCCGGTGGTGCCATCAAGGGAGATCACGTCCCCGCGTCCGATGACCCTGCTCTTGATGGTGAACTGGCCCTTGGGCGCGTCGATGTGCAGCTCGCCGGCGCCGACGACGCAGCACTTGCCCCAGCCGACGGCGACGACCGCCGCGTGGCTGGCGCGCCCGCCGGTGCTGGTGAGGATGCCGACGGCCGAGTGCATGCCCTCGACGTCTTCGGGGCTGGTCTCTTTGCGGACGAGGATGATCTTCTCGCCGGCCTGGGTGCGGCGGACGGCTTCTTCGGCGGTAAAGGCGGGCTTGCCGACGGCCGCGCCGGGGGAGGCGGCGACGCCGCGCGTAAGTACTTCGGCGATCTTCTTCTTCGTTGAATCAAAGCTGGGGAGCAGCAGCTGGGTGAGGTCGCCCGCGGGGATGCGGAGGACGGCGGCCTTCTCCTCGATGAGCTTCTCGCGCACCATGTCGCAGGCGATGCGGACGGCGGCCGTGCCGGTGCGCTTGCCGGTGCGGGTCTGGAGCATGTAGAGCACGCCGCGCTCGATGGTGAACTCGATGTCCTGCATGTCCTTGTAGTGCTTCTCGAGCGTGGCTTTGATTTTCTGGAGCTGGTCGTAGGCCTTCTTGTTCCACTTGGGCATGGCGTCGATGAGCTGGGGCGAGCGGATGCCCGCGACCACGTCCTCGCCCTGCGCGTTCACAAGGAAGTCGCCGTAGAACTTGTTCTCGCCGGTGGCGGGGTTGCGGGTGAAGCCGACGCCGGTGCCCGAGTCATCGCCCATGTTGCCGTAGACCATGGTCTGGACGTTGACGGCGGTGCCGTTGAGGCCCTGGATGCCCGCGATGCGCCGGTAGGAGATGGCCCGGTCGCCGTTCCAGCTCTTGAAGACCGCCTCGATGGCGAGCTCGAGCTGCTTGAACGGGTTCTGCGGGAAGACCTCGCCCTTGTAGCGCTGGTAGACGGCCTTGTACGCCTCGCACAGGTCGATCATGCCCTGCTCGGGCACGTCGGTGTC
>JACMLW010000114.1 GCA_014379385.1 Phycisphaerales bacterium | reverse complement strand
GATTGTCGGGGGCTCCCGCGGGGGGTGCCGGGGGGTGCCGGGGGGGGGCGGGGGGGGCGGGGGGCGGCAGCCCCCGGCATCCGCAGTTCGTGTGCCGCATCGCGCGCCAGGTCTGAAGTCTCCTCGATCACGCGCGAGGCATTCACGTACACTCCCTGCATCCCATGGCTATCGAACGCTTCGTCTCCGCCCAGCAGCGCCCCGACGAGGAGCAGCGCAACTGGTCCCTCCGCCCCACGCGCATGGCCGAGTACGTCGGCCAGCCCGACCTGCTCCAGCGCCTCCGCATCACCATCCAGGCCGTCCGCTCCCGCAACGAGCCCATGGAGCACGTCCTCCTCCACGGCCCGCCCGGCCTCGGCAAGACCACCCTCGCACACGTCATCGCCGAGGAGATGAACTCCCGCGTCCACGTCACCAGCGGCCCCGCCCTCTCCCGCGGCACCGACCTCGTCAGCGCCCTCACACGCGTCGAGCCCAACGACGTGCTCTTCATCGACGAGATCCACCGCCTCCCCATCGCCGTCGAGGAGTTCATCTACCCCGCGATGGAGGACTTCCGCATCGACGTGCCCGTTGATTCCGGCCTCTCCGCCCGCACCGTGCAGATCCACCTCAAGCCCTTCACGCTCATCGGCGCCACCACCCGCGCCGGCCTCGTCTCCGCGCCGCTGCGCAGCCGTTTCGGCATCACACACCACCTCAAGTTCTACACACCCTCGGAGCTCCTGCTGATCCTTGAGCGATCCTGCCGCCTCCTCGCCGTCCCGGGCGATCGCGAAGGCCTCGAGGCCATCGCCCAGCGCTCCCGCGGCACCCCCCGCATCGCCAATCGACTCCTCCGCCGCGTGCGCGACTTCTCGCAGGTCAAGTCCGATGGACGCATCTCGACCCCCATGGTCGCCGAGGCGCTCGCGCTCGAGGGCGTCGACGCCCTTGGCCTCGACGAGATCGACCGCACGTACCTCCGCACCATCGCGACCACCTACGAGGGCGGCCCCGTCGGTCTCGAGGCCGTCGCCGCGACCATGAACGAAGATTCCGGCACGCTCGAAGACGTCGTCGAGCCCTACCTCCTCCAGATCGGCTTCCTCGCCCGCACCAAGCGCGGCCGCTCCCTCACCCGCACCGGCGCCGAGCACATGGGCCTCAAGCTCTCCGCCCAGGCCGCGGCTCCACAGCTCTTCGAAGAATGATCTGAGTCCAGGTGGCACCGGTCGCCAGACCGGTGTGCCTTGCTTCCGCCTGTGCGCTCGTTCCGACGTGCCACTGGTCCGTCGCCGCTCTGGGCGACAACCAGTGCTCCTCTGCTATGCCACCACCGACGGCTCTGAATCGGCGGTCACTCCCTCCGACGTGCCACCGATTTGTCGCTGCTCTGAACGACTAATCGGTGCGTATCTCTCTACTTCCCCACCATCTTCCCCGCCATCGTCGCCACATGCCGCCCCTGCGCCCGCGCAATCGCCAGCTCGTTCTCGCTCGGCATCCGCTCCCCCTTCGGCCCCGCGATCGTCGTCGCCCCGTACGGCGTGCCCCCCGACATCTCCGACATGATCACCAGCTCCTTGCTGCTGTACGGCACACCCGCGATCAGCATCCCCTGGTGAAAGAAGAACGTCGCCATGCTCATCAGCGTCGTCTCCTGACCGCCGTGCTGACTCGCCGACGATGTGAACGCGCTCCCGATCTTCCCGATCAGCGCCCCCTTCCCCCACAGCCCGCCCGTCGCATCCTGAAAGGCCCGCATCTGCGCCGCCGCGGCACCATACCTCGTCGGTGTCCCGAGAATGATCGCGTCCGCGTCCGCCATCTTGTTGGGGTCGGCGATCGGCACGTGCGCAAACGCCTTCTGCGCCTCCACCGCCCCCATTTTCGCGAGGACCTCTGCCGGCAGCGTTTCCGCCAGGCGGTAGAGCTCCACGCTCGCCCCCGCCACCTCGCGCGCCCCCGCGGCCACCGCCTCCGCCAGCCGGTACACATGCCCGTACGTGCTGTAGAAGATCACCTGTACCTTCGCGCCCATGTGTGTCTCCGTGCTGGTGTTTGAACCTTCGACACAGGCTAGCAGACCGCCGCGCCCGGCGCAACGGGATCCCGCCCGTTTCGTCGTTCCTGCCGACGCGCCCTCGCGAGCTCCGAAGGAGAAGGTGCCGGAGGAACATGGTTCCTCTGAGATGAGCGCACGCTGACGCATGACCCGCCCTAATCGCCGGGCGAATCGCCCTCGACGATGCACCGCAGTCTCTCATTCTCATCCCCGCACTCAGGACACGTCCACCCCGCCCCCGAAACCATGTGGCCGCGCAGATCGAACCCGCACTTCCAACACGGCAGCAGCACCGTCGTGCTCGTGAGGCGCCGGCACGCAATCATTCGAATGAAGAAAAAGCATGTCGCATAGGCAGCCACAAAGCCCCCGCCAAGATTGAAGACGGCGGCAAGGAGCCATACCCGTCTGAACCATCTTGGTGCGCCCTCCGGATCATCGATGCCCACAACGTGGACCAGCACCTCATTCACACCGAGTAGCCATAGCCAAAACGTCGCCATGCTGATACCGACGAGCGGCCAGCCGAGCCACTTTGGCCGCGACTTCGCTTCGCAATCGAGCAGGTACTCCCGGTGCCTGTCGGGGAGCAACCGAAGACGCCGATGATTTGCCGGGCGCTGGATACGGCGTGCCAGACGCACCGGCGCATCGATATACCGCATCACGCGTTGCCAGAATCCTTGTTGATCGCCGCTCATCGACGCCTGAGCACCCATGACAAAGCGCTCCCTGTCTGTGTCCAGCATACGGACGCCCACACGAATGACCCTTCAGATCGGCGACCATCGGCCAACTGACTCCGTTCCGCTTCCCCAGTATCCTTCCCCCAACCGTGACACACCCCACTCCCCCCATCCCCCTCGCTATGCTCTTTCTCCT
>JACMLW010000113.1 GCA_014379385.1 Phycisphaerales bacterium | reverse complement strand
GGCGCCGAGCGTGCCGGGCTCGCCATCGCGAGCCCGGCCGTCAACGCCGACGCCCCGGCCAACCGGCTGCTCATCAGCGCCCCCTCGGCGCTGATGCCCATCGCGATCCGACTCGTCGAGAGCCTCGACCAACCGACTTCGCGCGGGGCAGTCGAGGTGCGTGTGTTCGCGCTCACCAAGAGCTCCGCCGAGTCCGTCGCCGCCGCTATTCGGGCCGGACTTGCCGCTGGTGCGATGCCCGGCGAGCCAACCCCCATCGTCACGGCCGAGCCCGGGTCCAACTCCGTCGTCATCGCGGCGTCGCCCGAGCGAATCCGGCAGGCCGAGGCGCTCGTAGCCTCGCTTGATGGCGCCGCCAGTCCGGAAGGCGTCTCGGTGCGCACCATCGCGCTGAAGCACGCCCGCGCCGCAACGGTCGCTCCGCTGCTCGAATCGCTCCTCACCCGCGAGAGCGTCCTCGACCAGTTGCCCTCGTGGCAGAAGCTTGAGTTCTTCCGTTCCCAGAAGGACTCCCAGCAAGGCGCCGCCGCCATCCGCGTCGCGGCCGAGAACCGCCTCAACGCCATCGTCGTCACCGGCCCCGTCGCGCTGCTTGAGGTGGCCGAACAGATCGTCTCGCAACTCGACGTGCAGTCCGGCGGAGCCGCCTCCATCAGCGCCGTCCGCGTCATCTCTCTCAACAACGCCGACGCATCCGAGCTCGCGGCCAGCATCACCGCCGTCTTCGCTGACGACCCCTCGGGCGGCCAGCCGCCCACGGTCCGCGTAGACAAGGCTAGCAACTCCCTCATCGTTCGCGCCAGCGATGAGCAGCTCGCCACCATCACCGATCTCGCAAGCAAGCTGGACGCGGCAACACTCACGACGTCGCGCGACCTTCGCATGATCAGCGTCGATCGCTCCAAGGCCGATGCCGGGGTGATGGCCCAAGCCATCCAGCGACTGCTCGAGCAGCGAGGCGGCGTCAAGGTAGAGATCATCTCGACCGAAGACCTGCTCAAGCGCCAGGTACCGGCGCCGGCACCCCCCGACAATCGCGGCGGCTTCGTCGCACCGAACGCCGCACCCACGCAGCTTGCAGCCTCAACGCGGGCGCTCGCGCCGTTGATTGCGACTCTTGCCATGGGCTCGTTTGATCCGGACCCCGTCACGCCCAGCACCGAGCCCGACACCGCGCCGCCGGCCGTTCAGCCGGCTTCTAATCCACCCGAGCCCCCGGTCACCATCGCCGTCGATCCCGCCACCAACTCGCTCGTCGTCGTCGGCTCCGCCCGCATGACGCAGCGCATCACCGCCCTTGCCGCGCAGCTCGAGCGGCAGATGCTCGCCGAGCCCACACGCCTGCGCATCGTCATGCTCCCCGAGTCCGCCGACGCCCGTGCCGTTGCGCAGATCGTCATGTCCTCCGTCCGTCAGATGGGGACGCGCAGCGCGGCCCCCGATGATCTCGCGGTGGGTGGGGGGAACCCCGCGGGTTTTACGTCGCGCGTCTCCGTTGAGGCCGATCCCGCCGGCGGCGCGCTCATCGTCTCCGCCAACGACACCGACTTCGCCGTCGTCTCCGAGCTCATCGCCGCGATGGCCCGCCCGGCGCCGTCCACCAGTCTCACCGTCAAGGTCTACCCCCTCACCAACGTCACGGCCGATCGCGCCCTGCGCGCTGTCGCCGACCTCATCCGACCCGACCCTCGTGGCCAGCAATCGCGCCGCGTTCGCTCGCTCGACATGACCTTCCCCGGCGCGGAGCCCACCCGCGCCGTCATTGATCCCGGCACCATCCGCGTCACGGCCGACCCATCGGGTTCGTCGCTGATCGTTGCCGCACCGGTCGATGCCCTCGCACTGCTCGACAACTTCATCTCCCTCATCGATCAATCCCCCGTGGCCGATCGCGCCGCGATCCGCCGCTTCACCCTCACGAGCGCCAAGGCCTCTGCCATCGCCCCCACACTGCAGCAGGTGTTCGACGCGGCTCGCCAGGGCGCCGCTCCCGGAGGCATGCAGGAAACCCGCGCCAGCTTCGTCCCCGACGAGCGCACCAACACCATCCTCGTGGCCGCGAGCCAGCCGCAACTCCGCCAGGCAGAGGAACTGCTCAAGCAGCTCGATGTGCCGCTCGCCGACGATGGCACCGAGGTCGCCATCATCCCGCTGCAGGTCGCCCGTCCCGCCGCGGTGAAGCAGGTCGTGCAGACCGTCCTCGCCGGGCGCGATCCGGCGATCATGGACAAGCTCCAGATCACGGCCAGCGACGATTCGCAGCTCTTTGTGATCCGCGCCACGCCCGAGCACATCGCCGAGGCCCGACGCGTCATCGAAGAGATGGACAAGGCCGAGGTCGCCGCCGGCCTCGAGCCCCGCTCCATCAAGCTCGAGAGGGCCGACGCCGAATCCGTCGCCCGCGCGCTGCAGCAGTTCTTCGACGATCGCGCCCGCGCCGCCTCCCGCCCCGGTCAGCGGCAACGCCAGCGCCAAGTCGCCATCGTCGGCGACCGCCGCACCAGCACGCTCATCGTCGCGGCCTCCGACGAGGAGTTCGAGCAGGTCAAGTCCCTCGTGTCCACGTTCGACGCCCCCAGCAAGTCGCGCGATCTCCAGTTCAAGGTCATACCTCTCCAGCACGCCCGCGCCACCGAGATCCAGCAGACCCTCGAGAGCGTCGTTGGCGAGCTCAACTTCCCCGCCGGCATGTGGTGGTCACCCCGCGTCAATCAGCAGGAGCAGGACAAGCTCGTCGTCCAGGTCGATTCTCGCTCTAACAGCGTCGTCGTCATGGGCAACGGTGAGTCGTTCGGCACCGTTGAGAGCATCGTCTCCGCGCTCGATCAACCTCGCGCCGAGAAGGCCGCGATCGCGATTCGCGCCGTCCACCTCAAGAACGCGGACCCTCGCACGGTCGCCTCCGCCATCGCCGCCGCGATGTCCACGCCGGACTGGCCCCGTTGGCGCGGCGCCGACCCTGATGGCGTCCGGGCCGAGGTTGACGCCCGCACGCGCTCCCTTCTGCTCATCGGTCGCGCCGAACGCCTCGACCAGGCCGCGCAGTACATCGCCCAGCTCGATGTCGCCGCCGAGGCACCCGACCAGTCCATCGAATCAATCCCCCTGAAGTTCGCTCGCGCCGATCAGATCGCGCAGAGCCTCACCCGCTTCTTTCAAGACAAGCACCGCGCCCTCACCGGCGGCGACAACCAGCCCCCACAGGTCGCCGTCATGGGCTCGCGCGACGGCAACGTCCTGGTCGTCTCCGCCCCGCCCGCCGAGATGGCCACCGTCAAGCAGTTGCTCGCCCAGATGGACCAGCCCGATGAGGGCGCGGGCCGCGAGCGCCAAATCTTCAACCTCCGCAACGCCGACGCGGCAGAGCTCGCCCGCACGCTCCAGGACCAGTTCCCTCGCTCCCTCAGCCAGCGCGAAGGACTGGTAATCGTCACGCCGCAGCCCTCCACCAACTCCGTCATCGTCTCGGCGCCCACCGAGCTGTTTGACAAGGTAGAGGCCCTTGTCACGCAGCTCGATGCGCCCCCATCCGCCGAGGACACGCGCATGGTCACGGTCACGCTCTCCTCCGCCCGCGCTGAGGACGTCGCGACCTCGCTCTCCCGCGCCCTCCCCAAGACCGTCAAGGTCACCGTCACGCCCGTCCGCCGCTCCAACTCGCTCCTGCTCACCGGCTCCGACGAGGCCATCAAGATCGTCATGGAGCAGATCGGGAAGCTCGATGAGCAGCCCGCCCGCAGCCCCGTCGAGTTCCGCCGTTTCATGCTCACCAACGCCGATGTGTACGACGTCGCTTCCACCGTGCGCTCCATGCTCACGCGCCGCCCAGCCGATCCCGGCGACGCGGTCGCCACCGTCAGCACATCATCGCGCGATAACACGCTGCTCATCTCCGCCACGGCCGATCAACTCGCCGAGGTGGCGGCTGTCCTCAAAGAGCTCGACGTCCCCTCGCTGGCCAAGCGCACCACCGAGTTCGTCCCCCTCAAGTTCGCCGACGCCTCCGCCACCGCCGATGCGCTCGATGTCTTCTACGGGCGGTACGCCCCCGAGGCCGCCACGCCCGGCGCCCGCAACGTCACGATCATCGCCAACCCGGCCTCCAAGAGCCTGGTCGTGAGCGCCGACGAGGCCGAGTGGCCCGGTATCCGCGCCCTGCTCGAGAAGCTTGACAACGAGACATACGACACGTCCAAGCGGCTCGAGATCGTCCAGCTCAAACACGCCGACGCCGTGAGCCTTGCCTCTACACTCACCGAGGCGTTCGCAGCGCCCCTCCGTGCCGAGATCGATCGCCAGCGCGCCCGTGCCCGCGAGCAGCAGGGCAGCGGGGGGGGAAGAAACAACCGCGACGGCGAGCCAATCTTCGAGGTCCCGCCGGTTCTCATGGGCGGCGAAGAGACCGTCACCGTTGTCGCCGAACGCCTCACCAACTCGCTCGTCATCTCCGCCCCGCGCGACAAGGCCGACCGCATCAAGGGCGTCATCGCGCAGCTCGACGTCCCCGAGTTCGCCCGCCTCCCGGAAGCCCGCATCATCCCGCTCCGCATTGGCCCCGCAACCGCCATCGCGCAGTCGCTCCGCCAGATGTTCACCGACCAATCCCGCGCCGGCTCCCAGGGCGCCGGCCTCCGATCCGTCCTCATCAGCGGCGAAGACAAGTCCAATGTCCTGATCGTCCGCGCCGACGAGGCCCAGTTCGCCCAGATCAAGGCCCTTGCCGAGACCCTGCAACAAGAGGGTGATCGCAGCCGCGCCGCCGTCCACGTGCTGCGCCTCTCCAACGTCCCCGCCGGCCGGGTCGCCGCGACGCTCCGCACCACGTTCGCGCCCATCGCGCAGTCCGAGGGCGAGACCATTGCCATCGAGATCGACCGCACCTCCAACGCCCTCGTCGTCGCCGCGAGTCAGCGCCTCTTCGAGCAGATCGAGCGCACTGTTCGCGAGCTCGACACCATCCCCGGCGCCAAGCCCGGCCCCGGCGATGAAACCGCTGTCCCGGGCCTGGGCCAGTCCGTCTTCATTATCGACGTCGCGAACAACTCCCCCGAGCAGATCGCCCGCATCCTGGAGGCCATGGGTCTTACGCGCGCGCAGCCGCAAGACCGTCCCGGAGTCGTTGCCGAGCCCATCACAGTCAGCGTGATGACGAGCCGTCGCGCCATCGCCGTCGTCGCCACCGCCTCCGACGGTCAGGCCGTCACCTCACTTGTGCGATCGCTCGACGCCGCCCCCGCGTTCCCAGATCAGGAGGTCGCGATTGTCCGCCTGCGCGCCGCCCCCGCACAGGCCGTCGCCACCGCACTCGACACCCTCCTCAAGTCCCGCGCAACCGACGCCGCCTCCTCGCCCGCCGCGGCACTCGTCGAGCAGGTCCGCCGTCTCAGCGTTCACCGCAACGGCGCCGACCAGCCGAGCCTCCTCCTCGATCTCACCAAGCCCATCCGCATCCAGCCCGAGGCGCAGACCAACTCGCTGCTCATCGCCTCCACCAAAGAGAACGTCGCGGGGCTCAAGGATCTCGTCGAGCTCCTCGACAAGCTGCCGCTCGGCGACGCCGTCACCGTCCGCTTCTTCACGCTCCAGAACGCCTCGGCCACCCGCATCGCGTCCGTCGTGCGCGAGCTCTTCACGCAGGGCGACCGCCTCCGCCTCACCCCCGGAACCAACCTGCGGGCCGAGCCCACGACCGAGGTAGGAAAGGCCCTCATCGGTCAGGTCGCCGTCACGGTCGATGAGCGCACCAACGCCATCATCGTCGCGGGACGCGAAGAAGCCGTGGCCCTTGTTGAAGTCCTCATCACCCAGCTCGATAGCGACCGCGCCGCGAGCTGGGTCGAGCCCCGCATCATCCCCCTTCGGCACGCCGACGCAAGCAAGCTCGCACGCACCATCCAGCAGGTCCTCGTCCAGGGCATCAAAGACTCGCCCGAGGCCAGCGCCATGCAGCGCCAGGTCGCGCGAATCCGCGTCGCGATCCAGGCCGAGCAAGAGGGGGGGGACGGCGTCCCGCTCCCCGCTCAGCCCCAGCCGCTCGGCTCGATCGAGGCCGACCTCTTCACGCCCCTCTCCACGCTCATCGTGCTGCCCGAGGAGCACCTCAACGCGCTCATCGTTCTAGGCAGCCCCGCCAACGCCGCGGCCATCAACGAGCTCGTCAAGCTCCTTGATGTCCCCGCCGCCTCCGCCGACAATACCGTCCGTCTCTTCCCACTCAAGTACGCCGCCGCCGATCGCGTTTCCGGCATCCTCACCAACATCTTCCGCCAACAGGCCGCGACGAGCGTCATCCGCCCCGAAGACGACCTCATTGTCTCCGCCGACCTGCGCACCAACACGCTGATCATCTCGACGAGCCTCCGCAGCTTCGGCGTCGTCGAGAAACTGCTCACCCAGCTTGATGGTCAGAATATCGATCCGACCGTCAGCATGCACGTGATCTCGGTTCCGGGCGGCAACCCCGCGACGCTGGCGCCCAAGATCGAGCGCCTCGTGCGCGACCGGATCGAGTCAGCGCGCCGCGCCGGCGATGTGGCCTCCCCCAGCGACACCTTCTCGGTGCAGGCCGAGCCCGCAACGGGTTCGCTTATCGTCGTCGCCTCCGACGAGAACCTCCAGATGGTCAAGGACGTGCTCGACGCCCTCTCGCGCGGTGCCGGCGCCCTGGCCGCCTCCGAGATGATCGACATTATCGGCCTCACCACCGCCCGCGCCGAGGAACTCCTCCCGGCCATCCGTGAGCTCTACGCCGACAAGCAGAACGCGCTGCGCGGCACCGACGCCGTCTGGGTCACCGCCGATTCCCGTCTCAACGCCATCATCGTCCGCGGCACCGCCGACGACGCCGAGGCCGTGCGCGAGCTCGCCAAGCGACTCGAATCGCAGCCGATCACCGTCGTTACCGAGATCAAGCGCATCGAGCTCAACCGGCAGGAAGCCAGCGAAGTCGTGCGTGTCGTCCAGAACATCCTCGCGGGCCGCCCGCTCGCCGGCGCCCGCGCCGGCTCGCGACAGGCCACGCTGCTTCGCTTCCTGCGCGACGAGATCGCCGGCGAAGTCGAGGGCGAGCCGTCCGAAGCCGAGATCTCCGGCGCGATCCAGGAGCAGGTCACCCTCACCGCCGACAACCGCACCAACTCAGTTGTCGTCGTTGCCCCGGCCCGCATCATGGCCCTCATCGAGCAGCTCATCAACGACCTCGATACCACCGTCGCCGGCGCCCGCACCATCGAGATCTTCCGCCTCACCAACGCCGATGCCCGCGCGATGGCCGAGGTTCTCCGCGAGCTCTTCAACCTCCGCCAGCAGGGCAACACGCTCGTGCTCGTCCCCGGTGGCGACGGCGCTACAACGCCAGAGGGCGGTGCCGCCTCGAGCGACAGCGTGGCCGACAACCTCTTCGCCGTCCCCGACGAGCGCCAGCAGCTTGCCATCACGATCGATGCCCGCACCAACTCGCTGCTCGTTTCGGCGACCCCCGAGTACCTTGAGGAGGTCCGCAAGGTCGTGAATCAGCTCGACGGTGTCGAGGCCAACGAGCGCGAGCAGATCGTCTACGAGCTCCGCAACACCAAGGCGCTCGAAGTCGCCGCGACCATGCGTGACTATTTCCAGGACGAGGCCGCCACGCTCCGCCAAACGCTGGGCGCCGATCGCGCCGGCTCGCTCCTGCGCCTCCTCGAACGCGAGGTCACCGTACACGGCGACGAGCTCTCCAACCGCCTCATCGTCGGCGTCTCGCCGCGATACCGCGAGTCGATCGACACCATCGTCAAGGAACTCGATTCCACGCCCCCGCAGGTCATGATCCAGGTCCTCCTCGCGGAGGTCACGCTCGACGTCGGCAGCCAGTGGGGCCTTGATTTCAGGGTCGGCCCCTTCGGCGGCGAAGATTACAACACCTCCTTCCTTGGAGCCGGGGCCGGCATCGCCACAGCCCTCGGCGTCCCCAACTTCGCTGTATCCTCCCTCGATTTCGAGCTCCTCGTCCGCGCCCTTGAGGTCCAGGGCCGCCTCGAGGTCCTCAGCCGCCCCCAGATCCTCGTCAAGAACAACAAGGTCGCCCGCATCCAGGTCGGCGAGGACGTCGCCATCGTCACCGGTGTTCAGCGCCTCGACAACGGCGACACCCGCTCAGACGTCGAGCGCAAGGAAGTCGGCATCATCCTCAATGTCACCCCATCCATCTCCAACGACGGCTTCGTCTCCATGGACATCCAGCCCGAGATCTCCAGCGTCTCGGCCCGCACCACCGAGATCTCAGAGGATTTCCAGGCCCCCATCATCGACACCCGCAAAGTGGACACAAACGTCACCGTCCGCGACGGTGAGACCATCGTCATCGGCGGCCTCATCCAGACCCGCGACGAACAGCGGAACACCAAGGTCCCCCTCCTCTCCGCGATCCCCATCATCGGCGAGGCCTTTAAGTCGCGCGACTACAGCAGCGTCAAGACCGAGCTTCTCGTTATCCTCACCCCGCACGTCATCCGCGGCGATTCCCCGGGCGCTCGCGAAGCGCTCCGCAAGCTCTCCGAAGACGAGATCAACCGCCTCTCCGCGTCCGATATCATCCACAAGCAGCTCCCCCCCGGCTCCGGCATCCGGCCGCCTCCCCCCGACCCGCTCAATCAGGAGCGCCTTGGCGTAGGGCACGCCGAACCGTCCCCCGTCCCCCGTGCCGGCGAGCTCGAGGCGGCCTCCATCGCGCCCGC
>JACMLW010000112.1 GCA_014379385.1 Phycisphaerales bacterium | reverse complement strand
GGCAGGTCCTTCCACTTGGCGCCGTTGTCGAGCACCCAGAAGATGCCGCGCAGCGCCGTGCGCTTATCCATCGCGGGCCGCCCGCCCTTGGACGACACCGGCGCATCGGGCATGCGCGCAACCAGCCAATCGAGTTGCTCCTCCGTCAATCGCATCGCCATGCAAGGCTATTCGCGCCCCGACCACCACCGGTTGCGCGGTTTACGGATAGCCTCTAAATGTCTCCCCTTGTCACGACCTTATTCGCCGAGCGATGCTTGTTGATCGCCTCACTCGCGACCCTCAAGAGTTTGGTTTTCGGGCCGTGCGACCGTTGACGCCGGAGTGGACGCGGATCTATCGAGAAGTCCCCTATGTTTGGTCCAAGATAACTGGTCCCGACTCTGCCGAAGCCACGAGAGTTGTGCTCGTCGCATTCGAGAAACTGCACGAATGCGCGGACTCGATGACCAATATCTTGGGGGAACTAGCGACGACCTAACGTTATTCAATGAAAAACCCATCACGGAGTGGGATGGGTTCTCGTCTTCCAGAATCTCGGTCTGAACCTTAGCCCTTCATCTTCTCGGCCTTCTTGCGGGCGTCGTCGAGGGTGCCGACGTACATGAACGCGCCCTCGGGCAGGTCGTCGCCCTCGCCGGCGACGAGGCGCTCGAAGCTGTCGATCGTGGCCTCCAGCGAGCTGGTGACGCCGGGGAAGCCGGTGAAGACCTCGGCGACGTAGAAGGGCTGGCTGAGGAAGCGCTCGATCTTGCGGGCGCGGCCCACGGTGAGCTTGTCGTCCTCCGACAGTTCGTCAACGCCGAGGATGGCGATGATGTCCTGGAGTTCCTTGTAGCGCTGCAGCGTCTTCTGGACGCGCTGCGCGATGGAGTAGTGGCGCTGGCCGAGGATGTCGGCCGAGAGGATGCGGCTGCCGGAGCCGAGCGGATCGACGGCGGGGAAGATGCCCTTCTCGGCGATGCCGCGCTGCAGCACGACGGAGGCGTCGAGGTGGGCGAAGGCGGTGGCGGGGGCTGGGTCGGTGTAGTCGTCGGCGGGGACGTAGATGGCCTGCACCGAGGTGATGGCGCCCTTGCTGGTGGAGGTGATGCGTTCCTGGAGCTCGCCCATCTCGGTGGAGAGGGTGGGCTGGTACCCCACGGCGCTGGGCATGCGGCCCAGGAGGGCCGACACCTCGGCGCCGGCCTGGGTGAAGCGGAAGATGTTGTCGATGAAGATCAGGGTTTCCTTGCCGGACTCATCGCGGAACTCCTCGGCCATGGTGAGGGCCGTGAGGGCGACGCGGAGGCGGGCGCCCGGCGGCTCGTTCATCTGGCCGAAGACCATCGCCACCTTGTCGAGCACGTGCATCTTCTTGCCGGACGCATCGATGTACTCGGCCTCGCCCATTTCACGCCAGAGGTCGTTGCCCTCGCGGGTGCGCTCGCCCACGCCGGCGAACACGGAGTAGCCGCCGAAGTTACGGGCGACTCGGGCGATGATCTCCTGGATGATGACGGTCTTGCCGACGCCGGCGCCGCCGAAGAGGCCGATCTTGCCGCCGCGGACGAAGGGGCAGAGCAGGTCGATGACCTTGATGCCGGTCTCGAGGATCTCGGTGTTTGGGTTGAGCTGGCTGAACTCGGGCGGGGCGCGGTGGATGGGGCGGGTGGTCAGGCCCTGGGGAGCGGGCCTTTTATCGATGGGCTCGCCCAAGAGGTTGAAGACGCGTCCGAGCACGCCCTCACCGACCGGCACTCGTACGGGGGAACCGACGTCGAGGGCCTTCATGCCGCGGCGGAGGCCGTCGGTGGAGCCGAGAGCGACAGCGCGGACGCGCCCGCCGCCGAGGTGCTGCTGGACCTCGCCGGTGAGGCGGAGGTGGCCGACGGGGGTCTGCTCATCAACGCGGACGGCGTTGTAGATCGAGGGGAGCTGGTCCTCTGGGAACTGGGCGTCGAAGGTGGATCCGATGACCTGGGTGATGGTTCCGGTGGTCGCCATGAGGGAGTGGTCCTGAGGGGTCGGCGGTGCCGCGTGTACGGGGACTGGGGCCCGGCGGGGCCGGGGTCACCGGCGTCCGCGGGAGGGCGGGAAATAGGGGAGCAGAGGATAGGCGGGAGGGGTCAGTCCGGAAAGGGCAACCTAGTCATGCGCAGAAAAGGGACCGTGTGTAGCAACCGCCGCGCTCGCAAGTGCCTGCATGACGGGAACGGCACGCCTCTTGTCCTGCTCGTACCACATCCTCGTCATCTGAGGGATCAGGCAGTGACCAGGTTGCGCCGGTAGCACTTCGGTTTGTTCCAGTGGGTTTGCCTGGATCGTCAAGCCCACCGATTGAATTGATTCGCTCCACACAGCGGCGACCCACATGTTGCCGCCCGACTTATTCGAACGAAAGTCGACCGCCACCTCACGAGGTATGTGTGTGACTCCGCAATGAATCGATAGGCCGTCGTTATCCGATTTGGTTGGAAGGAAGGCCTGCCACATCGGTTGGCCTTGCAGTCCTACATGCGCGTCCGGAAATCGACGCAACATCGGCCGCTTTGGATCAGGCAGCTGTGGCGACATCGGAGAACGGCTCATTCCGTGGATCACTCGCAGCAAAAATAACATCAGGGGCAATCACCGTCGCTGCTGCCGAAGTCGCAGATTGTCCGATCATGGCCTCGAACTCCGTATCCCTGGGTTCAGGCTCGATACCCTCTGCCAATAAGCGTCCCTGCTCAAACACCATAAACGTCGCTGCTCTTCCTGCTTCGAAGATAATCACTTTCAAAAAGGTGCCGTCACGATATTCCAACGAAACATCTCGATCTGTACCAACACCGACTCCCGAAAGAACCCAAGGGGACCTGGTTGTTCGGATGTGAGTAAGAGCCCGGCGCATATCACAGTGCTCGGGCACCTCAAGTTCTTGGTCGCGGAGTTGTTGAGGGTTCAGCATCCAACCCAGCAAGCGAACTTCGCCCTTGAGGCTCGATTGACTTGCAGCTGGGTTGAGCGCTTCAACTGCAGTTCGCCGGTAGGCGTGCCCCCATACCGAAACCAGCGAGTCATAGCTAACCGACGTTGATGCGGTGTTCGATGCCAATGAACTGCGGACTTCCGTGATCGGCGCAACCCCGCTCGCGGTATGTGGCTGAGTGATAAGCATTAAGAACCCTCCCAGTATGATCGAGCATTGGGAGAAGTGACCGCCTTGAACGTATCCACTAACGCCTTCTTGCCAAGGCTCAACTGATCAACAATGGCGTTCTCGGACGAATCCGCGATTGGCCCCCTCGCAATGCTCCTGAACTGGAGAATCTCAACTGCATCGACGTTTTGACGGGCTGACGTCAGCGTTACATTCAGGCGGCCAGGGATGTTCAAGAGCTTTAGACCCCATGTTGCATGCACTGATTCGAACTGCGCCTCATTCGTGCATGCCGGGCCCAGAAGACCTGGAACAACGCCAGGGAGGTCCGAATATGCAGACCATACCGTCTCCCTTGGAAAGTGATCAATATATGTCACGTCCCACATCGTTCCGATGAAGGAGCCGAGTTTCTGTTGCTCCAAAAAAACCAGCAATTTCGAGAGCGCCGCCTTGAACCTACTAAGCATCACATCTGAGCCTGGGTAGAGCGAATGGGATCCGGCTCGAAGCCAGTTTGCCGTCAACCAACCATTCTGTAACTGCAACATGAACTGTTTGTCTTGGGATCGCATTTGGAGGCGGCCCTTGACCGTCTGACCCAACATAATGCTTGGGTTTTCATATGTGGGGCCAGTCACTAGCTCAGCTGGATCGAGCAATCCGATCGGCACAGCGTCCTCGGGGTGCGGGTAGTCCGTGTTGACCATTCCCCAGTACATCCCGAGATGGGCATTCGAAAACCCCTCGAGTGGTTGAAACTGCACGCCAAAAACAACTTCAACTACCGGGGCGCGGTGCCAGAGTTTTTCACCAATGGTGCTCACTCCAAGTCCCTCATAGTTCGTATTGTAGTCGGGTTGCAGTTCTGAAGCAACGCTCGTGCACCGAAAAAAGGGGACGGATCCGCCCGACCGGCTTGGCGTGCTGGCTGCGGGCGTTTTCCGGCTGCCATGGCGTCAGCTGCCATCATCGTACGAGCAGCCATCTTGGGACGGTTAGGCGCGGGGGCCGGCGGCGCGAACGGCCTCGGGCATGTCGAACTTCTTGTCGTTCTCGCGGAAGAGGGTGGCGAGCTTCTTGGCCTGGGCGTCGTACGCCGCGCCGTCTTTCCAGGTATTGCGGGGGTTGAGAACCTCGGTGGGGACACCGGGGACGGCGGCGGGGATGGGGAGGCCGAACGCGGCGTCGGGCTTGCACTCAACGTTGGCGAGCGAGCCGTTGAGGATGGCGGTGACCATGGCGCGGGTGTAGGCGAGCTTGAAGCGGCTGCCGACGCCGTAGGGGCCGCCGGACCAGCCGGTGTTGAGGAGCCATACGTTGGCCTCGTGCTTCTTCACGCGCTCGGCGAGCATGTCGGCGTAGACGCGGGGGGGACGGGGGAGGAAGACGCCGCCGAAGCAGGGGGAGAAGTTGGGCGTGGGCTCGGTGACGCCGGCCTCGGTGCCGGCGAGCTTGGAGGTGTAGCCGTTCATGAAGTAGTACATGGCCTGCTCGCGGGTGAGCTTGCTCACGGGCGGGATGACGCCGTAGGCGTCGGCCGTCAGGAAGATGACGTTGCGGGGGTGCTTGCCGAGGGAGGGGATGACGGCGCCGTCGATGAAGTCGATGGGGTACGTGGCGCGGGTGTTCTCGGTGTATTTCTGGGAGTCGTAGTCGGGGATGCGGGTGGCGTCGTCGACGACGGTGTTCTCGAGGACGGAGCCGAACTTGATGGCGTTCCAGATCTGCGGTTCGCCTTCTTTGGAGAGCTTGATGCACTTGGCGTAGCAGCCACCCTCGAAGTTAAAGACGCCGCGATCGGACCAGCCGTGCTCGTCGTCGCCGATGAGGGCGCGGTTGGGATCGGCGGAGAGGGTGGTTTTGCCGGTGCCGGAGAGGCCGAAGAAGAGGGCGACGTTGGAGGAATCCTTCTTGTCAACGTTCGCGGAGCAGTGCATGGGGAACACGCCGACCTCGGGCATGTCGTAGTTCATGGCGTAGAAGAGGCTCTTCTTGATCTCACCGGCGTACTCGGTGCCGAGGATGACGACCATCTTGCGCTCGAGGCTCTGGGCGATGAGGACGGGGGCCTTGACGCCGAACTGGGCCTGCTCGGCGGCAGTGAGCCTGCGCTTGCCGGCGTTGATGACGGTCCAGTCGTGCTTCCACTGGGTGCTGCCGGCGGAGGCGGGCGAGCCCTGAGGGATGAAGAGCGTGCTGGCAAAGAGGGTGTGCCAGGCCTGCTCGGCGACGACGCGGACGCCGAGGCGGTACGAGGGGTCGGCGCCGACAAACCCCTCAAAGACGAACAAATCTTTCTGGGGGCCGAGGTGCTGCAGGGCGATCTTCAGCGCCGCATCAAAGTTCGCGGGCGAGAGCTTCTGGTTGACGTTGCCCCACCAGACCTTGGCGGTGCTCGCGGCGTTGTCCTCGAGGAACTTCTCCTTGGGGGAGCGGCCGGTGCGGTCCCCGGTCAGACAGACCATCGCCCCGTTGGCAGCCAGCTTCCCCTCGCCGCGGGCGAGCGCGAGCTCGATGAGGCGAGCGGGGGAGAGGTTGGTGTGGACGGTGGCGGAGGTGGTCAGACCTGGGATCAACGTTGCCATGGTGGTTCCTTGGAGCACGATACCTGCTTGGTGGATCGTGCGGATATGCTCGATCGCGTCCCGTGCCTTGTTCCGCGGGTGGTGGCGGGTCCGCGCCCGCTCGCCGGGCGATCCCCTCCACCCGGCACGCCGGGGAGGGTGTGGACAATAGGCCAAGAAGGGCTGGATTTGTCGAACTCCGTGCATCGGGCGATGACCGTGGCCCTCCCCCGAGACCTTCACCCAATGTTCCCCGATCAAGTCGCCAACCAGAGGGAGGACCAGGGGGAGTTCGAGGCGGCCTCCGGCCGCGTACGCGGGTTCCTGGCCGGCCGTGACTGGCGCTGCACCGGCTGCGGGTCGGCGACGATACCTGCGCTGGGGGGCCTACGTTGGGTACCCCGCGATGGTCCTGCTCGGCGTGCGGATGTTCATCTGACGCTCGCAGGCGAATCGCGGCGGGCCCCACGTTATTGCCCCGGCCCCGCGGCCGTCGTATCGTTCCGGCTCAGATCATTTGTTTCGCTCGGAGCATGGCCGCGGCGACTGCCGGCGGTCCGAGATGGCGATCGTAGCTCAGTTGGTTAGAGCACAGGGTTGTGATCCCTGGGGTCGCGGGTTCGAGTCCCGTCGGTCGCCCTTTTCTGCTTGGATTTTCCGGTTGGTTGCGCGGCGTGAGGCGCCGGCCCGGGTTGGGGTTTGCAGACCGGCGCGACCTACGCTCACGTTGCCGCCATGCCGACCTCACCGCCATCATCGACGGCCCCGTCTGCTGACACTCCCCCTCGGGCCGTTCCTCGCCATCCCCGACCCCCCGGCGGCGACCCGCTCCGCCGCATGGACCGGCCGGTGCTGAGCCTGACGGGCATGGTGCTGAACAACCAGTCGCCCGATCACGGGAACGAGCACCTCGCGGTGAAGCGCAAGCCCGAGTGGCTGCGCGCCAAGGTGCCGGGCGGCCCCGGCTACAACCGGCTCCGCAAGATCATGGACGAGCACAAGCTGCACACGGTCTGTCAGGAGGCCGGGTGCCCGAACATGGGCGAGTGCTGGGCGCGCGGGGTCGCGACCATCATGATCCTGGGCGACACCTGCACGCGCGCGTGCGGCTTTTGCAACGTGAAGACCGGGCGGCCCGGGAAGGTCGATGCTGATGAGCCGCGCCGGGTCGCGGAGTCGCTGGCGCTGATGGGGCTCAAGCATGTCGTGATCACGAGCGTGAACCGGGACGAACTGCCCGATGGCGGCGCCGCGATCTGGGCCGAGACGATCCGGTTGAGCAAACAGTCGTGCCCGCGGATGTCGATCGAGGTGCTGATCCCGGACTTCGAGGGCAACTGGGGGGCGCTGCAGCAGGTCATCGATGCGCGGCCGGAGATCATCAATCACAACCTCGAGACGGTCCGGCGGATGTATCCGGCGGTGCGTCCGAGCGCGAAGTTCGATCGCTCGGTCGAGCTGCTGCGGCGGGTGAAAGAACAGAAGGGGGTCGCCAAGACCGGCATCATGGTCGGCATCGGCGAGCGCGACGACGAGGTGCTGGCGCTCATGGATGAAGTGCACGCGAGCTCCGGCTGCGACGTCCTCACCATCGGCCAGTACCTGCAGCCGACGCGCAACCACCTGCCGATCGAGCGCTGGGTCACCCCTGCTCAGTTTGATTCGTTCAAGCGAGAGGGTCTCGCGCGCGGCTTCAAGGTGGTCGAGAGCGGCCCGCTGGTCCGGTCAAGTTACCACGCCGATCATCAGGCCGACTCGCTGACCGATATCCTCGCCAAGCGGGTTGCCCCCGCCCCGGTCGCATCGCACACATAATCGGGCTCCCTCCGCTTGCGCGGAGGGCTCCATTGTTTTGGGTGCCGTGTCTCCGCGGTGACGAAGAGACTCACCACAGAGTGCACAGGGAGCACAGAGATTTCACAGAGGGAAGAGCGGGATGGACGGAACAGGTAGTGACAGATTGGATCATCATCAGTTGAAACACGGAGTTCACGGAGCGCACGGAGGAATGCGAAGGCACTGAACGATTGTTCGATCCATCCCTTGATCCGCTCCGTGTTCTCCGTGCTCTCCGTGTTTCAAACCTGATCTTCTATCCTTCCTCCACTTCTCCGCGTGCTTCGCTACCTTCGCGTTTGAGTTCGTATTACACTCTGCCCATGCCCAGGCGAGTCCTCCTGCTGGTCAACCGCTCCAAGCCCGACGTCGTCGCGGCCCTCCCTGAGCTGCGCACCCTCATCGGCCGGCACGGCACCATCGTCGGCGAGCTTGACGCCGCGTCCGATGGCGCCATCCCGCACCCCGCGAGCGCGCTCGATCTGATCGTCGTGCTCGGGGGGGACGGCACCATTCTCTCCCAGGCGCGGCGCTGTGTGGGTCTCGGGGTCCCGCTGCTGGGCGTCAACCTCGGCAAGCTCGGGTTCCTCGCGGAGTTCGACGTCGCGGCCCTGCGCGACCAGGCCGTGCTCCTGTTCGGCGACGCCGCGATGCTCTTGCAGGAGCGCCCGCTGCTGCGCATTGAGGTGTTCAACGCATCGCAGCCCTCGACGGCGCGCTTCACGGGCCTCGCGCTGAACGACGCCGCGATCGTGGCCGGCCCGCCGTTCCGCATGATCTCGCTCACGCTCTCGATCGACGGCCATCGCGGGCCGGTCGTCACCGGCGACGGCCTGGTGGTCTCCACGCCGCTGGGCTCCACCGCGTACAACGTCTCCGCGGGCGGGCCGATCATCTCCCCCGATGTTTCGGCGATGGCGATCACGCCGATCGCGGCCCACACGCTCTCGTTCCGGCCGGTGGTCGTGAGCCTCGAGAGCCGCGTGAGCATCGAACTGCTCCGCGTGAACGACGAGGGCACCACAGGCGGGGGCCCGCAATGCGCCGGCACCACGCTCGTGCTCGACGGTCAAGTCCAGGCCCCGCTCCAGCACATGGACCGCGTCGAGGTCACTCGGCACCCCGAGCCCATCCGCTTCGTCGCCAACCCGCGCGGCGGCTACTGGTCAACACTCATCCAGAAGCTGCACTGGGCGGCGCAGCCACGGATGCGGTGAACACTACGGCGTTCCTTCTCAAGCGAGTTACTTCCCCATCAGCGTCTGCTCGAACGCCTCGTCCATCAGGGCGCGCGACTGCTCATCACCCACGCCCGCGCGCGACTGCTGAATGAACGCCCGCCCCGCGCCCGCTCCCTCCGCCATCTCGATCGCCGCCCCCAGTTCACCTGTATCTCGCGCGACCTGATCGGCGCGCACGCACCGCCTCAGTAGTTCCAGCTCCGGCCGCCGCAGGGTCCGTACGTTCGGCCACAGCACGTGCCACGCCGCGTCCTTGATCATCGGGTGCGCCGCGGCCTGCGCCGGGTCGTCCAGCGCCGCGGTGGCCGCCGGCACGAACGCCCCCGTGTCGCCCGCGAAGAAGCTTGACATCGCCAGTGACGCTGCCGCAGCGCGCAGGCCCGCGCCGTCCTCCCGGGCGAGCACGGCCGCGAGGCGGGCCGCGTTCGCATCATCCCCCAGCATCGACAGCATCCGCGCCGCGTCCGCGAAGTCGAGCGCCTTGAGCGCTCCCGCGAGCAGTGGTCGCAGCGGCGTGGCGCCCTCGAGCGGCACAGCACCCTCGGCCCGGTGCTCAGCCGGCCCCATCGTCATCAGCGGGTCGCCGAACACCGCCACCTTCCATGGCGAGCCCCCATCATGCCGACCGACCACGCCCCACGGCGCCGATGAAACGAGGCGCGCGGCGACCACCGGCGTCGGTTGGAACGCGTGCAGGAACGGCTCGCTCACCGACCCGATGTACGCGTACGCACCGTTGCTCAAGAATCGCCCGGCGACGCTGGGCCGGTGCCCCGGTGAGTGCGCCGACCACGAATGCACCATGTGGACCGCCGCGGGGAGGCGCAGCAGCGGCAGGTCGCCCGGCAGCCCGCGCCCGGGCCGCAGGTTGAAGTCGCCGGTGTTCCCGCTCGAGTTGATCGCGATCAGCCCGTACCCGCTGCCGCCGGCACGCTCGCCATCGCTCCGTCCCGCCGAGCGCAGCCGGAGCTCGCGCACGCCCTGC
>JACMLW010000111.1 GCA_014379385.1 Phycisphaerales bacterium | reverse complement strand
CGCCGCCACCCAGCGCGCCCAGGCCGCCCGCGTCGAGGGCCTCTTTCACTTCGACCCCGCCGCCGCGCCAGCCGACGCCTGGACCCCCCTCGCCGAACGTGCCGAGCGCCCCGCACGCGCCGTCCTGCTCGTCCATGGCCTCGACGAGCCCGGCGATATCTGGATCGATTTTGCTCCCGCCCTCGCCGCGGCCAACCACACCGTCATCCGCTTTGATTACCCAAACGACCAAGCCATCGCCAACTCCACCGACGCCCTTGGCCTCGCGCTGCAAACTCTCCGCGCCCGAGGCGTCACCCACGTCAGCATCGTCGGCCACTCCATGGGCGGCCTCATCTCGCGCGATGTCGCCACCAGTCTCGATTGGTACGCGGCCGACTCTTCCGATCCCGTGCGTCCAGCCCGTCCCAACCTGCCGCGCCTTGACCATGTCATCATGGTCGGCACACCCCACCACGGTGCCGGGCTGATCTTCCTCCGCCCACTCAGCGAACTGCGAGAGCACCTGGCGCGCTGGGCCGCCTCCGAAACCCGCGATCCCGCCCACCTCCTCGGCTGCCTCTTTGATGGCTCCGGTCAGGCCGCCACCGACCTCCTGCCCGGCTCCAATTACCTCATCAACCTCGCCTCCCGCCCGCTCCCCACCGGCGACTCCGCCCCGCAGTTCACGCTCATCACCGGCAGCTTCACGGGCCTCACCAGCGCCGACCTTGAAGAGTTCGCGGGCTCCTCCCTCGCCCGCGAGCTGCTCAGCGAAAAAGACCGCGAATCGCTCGCCGCGGCACTCGCCGAGCTCAATCAGCGCCTCGGCGACGGCGTGGTCTCGTCCACTTCATCAGCCCTCGAGGCTGTCAGCGATTCGGTGGAGGTTGATGCCGATCACCGCTCCATGCTCAAGCGATGGAACGCTCGCAAGTGGATTGACGATGTGCTGGGGCGCGACCCCGCCGACGCGGCGCAGCCGCCCGCGATCAAGGTCATCCTTGATCGCCTCGGTCCGGCCGAGGGTGCGAGCGTCCCGCCTGTGAAGCCCTAAAGCACAGAGCCGGGGCGCGCCTTACCCGCGCTTGCCGATCGCCCACCCCACCACGGCCGCGACTCCCAGGACGGCGACGCCGACGCCCACGAACATCCACGGCCAGCTCCCCATGAACATCTCGACGAGCTTGCCGCCGCCCGCGCCCGTAATCCCGAACAGAGTCACCACCAGCGCCAGCGCCGTCAGCACCACCGTCCCGAACGCCAGCCCGCCCGCGATCCCCGACCAAGCCGGATCAAACGGCTCCGCCGCGACCATCATCATCCCGCCCGCCGGGACCAGCCCACCCGACACATCGCTCGCCGCCCCCGTCGTCTCGAACAGCCCGCTCGTCCCCTGCGTTTCCTCGGCCGCGGCCATGACGCCCGACCCGCCCGCATCGCCGGAGTACACACCCTCCAACAGGTCGGCGCCCAGCGAGGTGTCGTCGCCCTCGCGCGTCAGATCAAGCAGCCCCGAGCCCGACCCCACGCTCTCCATCGTCAACTCGCCGCCACCCTGCGACGATGTGATCTGCGTCACCGCCGACGGGTCCGCCGTCTCAAGCTGGTCCGCATCGAAGATGCTGATGCCCGAACGCTCCTTCGGGCTCTCTTCCTCGAGCGCAATGCCGCTGCCCGACCCCGACTCCCCCGCCGGTTCATCAAGCGAAAGACTCAGCCCCGAGCCCCCGCCCGAATCGGCCAGCGGGATCGCGGCATCCAGCGCCTCGTCCTCCTGGTGCGACACCAGCATGTCCACCTGCTCGGTCTTGAACATCACCTTGTCGCGGTCGCGATATTCCTGCAGTTGGCCCGACGACACCAGATCGCGCACCTCGTTGGGCGTCACGCCCATGCGCTGCGCGGCTTCCTCGAGCGAGTAGAACATCTTGGCCATCTGAGCGTCTCCAATCGTCTTGTGCCGGGGCGCCTGGCGCCGCCACGGTGAGGTCAGTCGGTTGTCATGGCGCGCCCAGACGGAGCGATCGGGAGGGCGACCGTCGGGGCGGGACCGGGTGGGAAGGGTATCGCAAACCCGCCCACTCCACAAGGATACACGAACCCAGCCCCCGGGCGGTTCCGCACCCCCTATCCGTATTCCCGCCCCGGTGCCCGGTGCTTCAGAAAATATTCCCACCCCCCATAATGAACACAAGGAAAATCACCAGGATCACTCCCGTCGTCACCAGCGCCCACGTCGGCATCCCCACATCTTCCTTCGCCCCGAATGCGTGCCCGCAGTGATAGCACACCGCCGCATCGTCGAAGACTTCCTTCTTGCACTCGCGGCAGGTCCGCGTGATATTGCTGAATCGCTCGATATCCGCCTGCGAAGGGCCCTCGTGGTCGTCGTCCATCGGTCCCAGGTCCTTTCCGCCGCAGCACGGCCGGTTCACCACCTCTCCGGTTGACCGCCCCTTCCGCAGGGCGCGCGTTCCCACTCCGCCCGCGGCCCCCCCCTCCCCGCATCCGCCACCTGGAGTACAGCAGTTACTGGCCATGCCTGACTGTACCTCCAGTCGCCCCAAAACGCTCGGAGCACACGGCTCCCCTGTCCCTTCCCTCCAGTCCCCCGCTCCCCACTCCCCGCTCCCCGTTCCCGGACCCTGGTCCCCTGATCCGTCGATCCCCCTCCCCACTCGCTTGACCGGACCCCAACCCCCTAAAGGTCCCTAATCCCGGGCCCGATGAAGGTGACATGGACATGTCAAGCCTCGCCGCGGTCGGACAAGCTGAGGCCTCGAACGCGATCAGCGTCGCCGTGGCGAAGAAAGCTCTCGATGCGGCCAAGCGCGACGGGGCCGCGGCCATCGAGTTGATCAAGAGCGCGGCGAGCGTCCAATATTCGGCCGTCGATGCCGATGGCCGGCTGGACGCGATAGCGTAGAGAGGTCTGAACGGATTGAATTAGAAGCATGGGTGAAGAGGGGTTGCGTGAAGAAGACGTGGTCGCCAAGGGCGCGACAACAGGATCGCGCCCAGGCAAGACGCCCGAGCCACTCGGAACAGAGCCACCCCGAGCAGAGCCAGCCGGAGCAGGCCCACCGGTCTGGAGACCGGTGCCACCCGGAAGGATCGGGCCAATGACCCGAGGAGGGGTTCGCAACGCGCCGGGTTGAATCAGGCCACCGCTATTTCGTTGGATCATCGCCAAAGCTTGTGATCCGGACCGCTCCGGGCCTCATCGCGGTGCGCTCTCTCTCTGCACTTGGCGAGCTGGTCCTGGAAGCTCGTGATCCACTTCGCGTGCTCCGCATTGTTCGGGTCCAGCACCTCGAGCGCGGTGTTCACCGTCGCCTCCGCCGGCTCGAACTCACCCTGAATGCAGAGGAGCTCGGCGATGCCCAGCAACGTCCGCAGCCGCACCACCGCCGTCGGCCCGGACACGGCGTCGTAGATCACCAAAGCCGCCTGATTGTCGCGGAGCGCGCTCGCGGCATCGCCCAGGCCCTTGTGGCAGAGCGCGCGGCTGCGGAGCGCCTGGGCGACATCCATGTGCTGCTCCCCCAGATGCTTCCGCAGGCTCGGCAAGACGGCCTCCGTCAGCTCCAGCCCCAGTTTGAAGTCCTTCTTGGTGATCGCGATTGCCCCGAGATTCAGCCGCGTCTTGGCGACGGGCAGGCTGTCGGGCCCGAAGATCGATTCGCGAATGGCGAGCACACGCCCCATGAGCCAGGCACGTGTCATAGTCCTTTTTCATGCGATAGATGTTGGCCTGATTCTCCATGAGCGACGCGGTGATGTGGTGCTGCTCGCCGTACTCCCGGCTCGCGACCCCGATGGCCTCCTCGTAGAGCGGCAGCGCCTCGTCCAGCTTCCCGCGGTTCACCTTCATGACCGCGAGGTTGTTGAGCGACCCCGCAAGCACCGCGGGCTGATCGGCCCGCCGCCTCAGCGCCACCTCATCAACAGTGAAGGCCTCCGCCTGCGCCGGGTCCCCCTTCCAGGCGCTCGCGAGGCTCGATCGCACCACCGCGATGTCTGCCTGCTGCCCCGGATCATCGTGGCCGAGTCTCTTGAGCGCCTCTTCCGCCTCAACCACCGACCGCTCAGCCTCCGCGAACTGCGAGAGATGAACGCGCGTCCGCGCCACATTCACGTGCGCCCCGACAATCTCACGCGCCCGTTCATTCCCCAACTCCGCGAGCATGTCCCGGGCCTGCTCGAACGCCCGGAGGGCGCTGGTCTCCTCCCCCCTCTCCTGCAGCACCAGGCCCATCGCCCGCAGCGTCTCCGCGTGCCGAGCGGAGCCGGATCACGGCCGCGGCCTCCCGGTCAACACCCTCCAAGCGGGCGATCGCCGCGTCAAGGATCAGGAATCCCGCGGATTCTCGTTCAGAGTCAAGATCCGGCAGGCTCGCCAGGTTCACCGCCCGACGCGCCTCGGGCCCGCCCCGGATCCGCGCCCCCTTCGCCCGCGCGCGATCCACCAGGATCCGCCGCATCGCTTCCGCCGCGGCGCGCGGCCCGGCCAGTTTCAGGTACGCCTCATGAACGAGGGCGGTCGCCGAGAGCGTCTGGCCGGCCGATT
>JACMLW010000110.1 GCA_014379385.1 Phycisphaerales bacterium | reverse complement strand
GGGGAGGAGTTCGCGAAGGCGGGCGCGGGCGCGGGCGGCGGTGAGGCGCTCGGCGCGGTCGAAGGGCTCGACCAGCTCGACCTGGACCGAGTTGCCGCCGGGGACGCCGGCGAGGATCTCGCGGAAATGCTCAACGGGGTTCTGCACACGGCTGGAGAGAATGGTGACGTGGCACCCGGCCAGGGCCTGGGCTGCGCCGAGGCGAGTGATGACGGCCTGGGGCCCGCCAGCGGCCTGTTCGAGCGATGAGATGACGTGCAGGACATTCATGCTGCGATCGATCCGGCGGTCTTGGCGGCGGGCGCGGGTGTGAACGAAGCGGTGGGAGGGATGGGTTGATCGGGCCAATCGAGTGTAGAGAACAGGGTGAGGGCGTGTAGCGTGGGCAGCGGGCGTGGAGGGGGGCGCCGCCTGAGCCGATACAGTTGGGTCGTGGCTCGAAGGGGCGTCGTGCCAGCCGGGGAGGTGGCTGACGCGGCGCGAACCGAAGGGGGGCCGCTTGGCGTTGATGATGGAACGGAATGAGTGAGCAGGCTCCCAACCCGGCGTTATCAGCCCCGGCATCCCCCGCGCCCGCCTCGCCGAGGGTGAGCGTGCTGGTGCTCACGAAGGACGAGGGCGCGAATATCTGCCAGTGCCTTGAGGGGCTGCTGGCGGACGGTTTCAGCGACGACATCGTGGTGCTGGACAGCTACTCGACCGATAAGACGGTCGAACTGGCGAGGCGTTACCCGAACGTGCGGGTGCAGCAGCGGGCGTTCGACACCGAGTACGTGCAGCGGAACTTCGGGCTGCACGAGATCGAGTACGAGAACCCATGGGTGTACATCTGCGATGCTGATGAGCGGGTTCCGCCGGAGTTGAAACGGGAGATCGCCTTGGCCGTGACGGCGGGGCTGCCGTCGGACGGGCCGGAGCGCCCCGTTGCTTACCGGCTGCGTTACCGGAACATCTTTCTGGGGCGCTGGATCAAGCGGTCGAGCGGCTATCCGGTGTGGGTGATCCGGCTGGTGCAGCCGGCAAAGGTGCGGTACGAGGTGCGGGCGACGAACGTGCATCCGATCGTTGATGGTGCGGTCGGCTCGCTGCGCGAACACTTCGTGCACTACTCGTTCAACGCCGGGCTGCGACGCTGGTTTGAGAAGCACAACTTCTATTCGGATCGCGAGGCGTACGAGGCGGTGCAGGTGCGCAAGGGCGGGTGGCCGCGGCTGGCGTCGCTGCGGTCGCGCGATCCGATCGTGCGGCGGCGCACGTTCAAGAATATGAGCTTCTTCCTGCGGTGGCGGGCGCTGTGGAGGTTTCTCTACGGGTACGTGATGCAGCGGGGGTTCATGGATGGGAGCGCGGGATTCCACTACTGCGCGATGATCTCGATGTACGAGTACTGGATCGAGCTGAAGATCGCGGAGCAGGAGCGATCATGGCGGGGGCGGAACGAGCAGAAGGTGCGCGCGTTGCTGGGCGAGACCGAGGCGCATGCCCGGATGAGTTCGGGGACGCCGATGTCGGCGGAGGTGGGATCGTGAGCCCGCACGCGTCCGCCGCCGCGAACTCGGCGTCGCCGGGTGCCGGCGCGCCGGGGCCGATGCTGCCGGTGCTGAGACCGGGGCAGATCGACATCATGATCCCGACGTTCAACGAGTCATCGCACATCGAGGAGACGGTGCGCAACGCGCTGACGGTGGGGCCCGTGTACGTGCTTGACTCGCTCTCCACGGACGGGACGCAGGAGATCGCGCGGCGGGCGGGGGCGACAGTGGTGGAGCACCCCTTCGAGAACTACTCACGCCAGAAGAACTGGGGGCTGGACAACCTGCCGTTCGAGGGGGAGTGGGTGTTCATCCTGGACGCCGATGAGCGGATCACGCCGGGGCTGCGCGAGGAGGTGCTGTCGGTGGCGGTGCGGGGGCCGGAGACGGTGGGGTTCTTCGTGAACCGGGTGGTGATCTTCATGGGTCGGGAGATCCGGCACGGCGGGTTGTATCCATCGTGGAATCTGCGGTTCTTCAGGCGGGGGCGGTGCCGCTACGAAGACCGGGCGGTGCATGAGCACATGATGGCGGAGGGACCGACGGACTACCTGCGCGACGAGATGCTGCACATCCGGCGCGAGAGCATCTCGGAGTACATCAAGAAGCACATCCGCTACGCCGACCTCGAGAGCGAGGAGTGGGTGAAGCGCAAGCTCGGGCAGGACGCGGGGGCCAAGGCGCGGCATCTGTTCCGTGACTTGTTGCGCTACCGGCAGTGGCTGCGGCGCGAGGTATGGCCGGTGACGCCCATGCGGCCGGTGCTGCGGTTCGTGTACATGTACCTCGCGCGGTTGGGGTTCCTCGATGGTCGCGCGGGCGTGCATCTGGGGCTGCTGATGGCGAGCTACGAATACATGATCAGTCTGCTGTACAAGGACAAGCTGGGGGCGATCCGCGAGGGACGGGTGAAGCCGCCGGGCGCGTGAGTTGGATGTGGCATCGACGCGAGCGCTCGGCAACCGATTCCGGCTAGACCCTGTTCGCCGTCACCTGTCCACTCAACGTAAGCGGTGGGGAGGGGATTCGAACCCCTGATGGGCTGACGCCCATACCGGTTTTCAAGACCGGCGCATTCGACCACTCTGCCACCCCACCGGGGGCGAGAGGGAGTGTAGGGACGACGTATTCTCCGGCTATGAGCGAGAGCGGAGCCGGGGTGGTGGGGCGCTGCGGCTGGGCGAAGACGGAGCTGTCGATCGCGTACCACGACCGCGAGTGGGGCGTGCCGGTGCATGATGACCGCGTGCTCTTCGAGTTCCTGGTGCTCGAGGGCGCCCAGGCGGGATTGAGCTGGGAGACGATCCTGAACAAGCGCGAGGGGTACCGCGCGGCGTTCGCGGGGTTTGATCCGGTGAAGGTCGCGGCGTTCGGCACGGGGGACGTGAAGCGGCTGCTGGCGGACCCCGGCATCGTGCGCAACCGGCTGAAGGTGGAGTCGGCGATCGGCAACGCCGCGGCGGCGCTCGAGGTGCAGCGCGAGCGAGGCTCGATGGACGCGTACCTCTGGGGGCTGGTGGGCGGGTTGCCCAGGCGCAACGCATGGACGAAGTCGGACCAGGTGCCGGCTAGCACGCCGGGGTCGGACGCGATGAGCAAGGCCCTCAAGAAGCGCGGGTTCCGCTTCGTCGGCACGACCATCTGCTACGCCTTCATGCAGGCAGTAGGGATGGTCAACGACCACTTGGTGACGTGCCCAAGGCATAGAGCCATCGAGCGCGAGGGGCGGGGGACACGGAACGGGTGACCGCAGGGGCCGAGCACCTCTGCGACGCCAGTTCGCTGTCACATCTGAGAGCCCTCCCACATACCATCGCGGTATGTCGAGTGTCCCCGCCGATTCATCCACCGACTCCCCCCCCCCCACCCCCAGTATCCACCCGCTCGAGCAGCAGCGGCGCGACAATCGCGATGCGGCGGCGAAGCTCGGGGGTCATCCATACGGGCAGCGGGTCGATGGGCTGGTCACGCTCGCCGAGGCGCGGCGGCGGTACGACGAGGCCGCTGATGCGGCGCACCAGGCGGCGGGGAAGACCCCGGTGGCTGGGTATGTCGATCAGCGCCCCGTGGTGACGGTGGCGGGTCGCATCGTCCTGCGGCGCGACGGGGGCAAGCTCATCTGGATGAATCTGCGCGACCACACGGGCGATCTGCAGGTGGCGATCAGCGCGCGCGACTGCGATGATGGCGCCTTCAACCTCGCCAAGCTGGTGGAACTGGGCGACCTATTGATCGCCACCGGCCCTCTGATGAAAACCAAGACGGGCGAGGTCACCGTGTGGGCGTCGAGCGTGCGGATGGGCGGCAAGTGCCTGGTGCAGCCGCCCGAGAAGCACGCGGGCCTGCAGGACATCGAGCAGCGCTATCGCCGGCGCTACGTGGACATGTGGGCAACCCCGGAGACGCTCAGGGTCTTCCAGATGCGTTCGAGGATCGTGTCGCGCATCCGCCGACATCTTGACGAGCGCGAGTTCCTCGAGGTCGAGACCCCCGTGCTGCAGCAGCTCGCGGGCGGGGCCGCTGCCAGGCCGTTCGTGACGCACATGAACGCGCTGGACCTCAACTTATTCATGCGCATTGCGCCGGAGTTGTATCTTAAGCGGCTGATGGTGGGCGGGATGCCGCGGGTGTACGAGGTCTCGCGGAACTTCCGCAACGAGGGCGTGGACAAGAGCCACAACCCCGAGTTCACGTCGATCGAGATCTACCAGGCGTACGGCGATGTGCGGACGATGATGGACCTGGCCGAGGGGCTCGTACGCGAGCTGGCACAGATGGTGGTGATGGAGAGTCAGGATCTCGCGGCGACCGTTGGCGAGGTGCCGGCGGCGGAACAGGACGCGATCGCCGAGGGCCCGCGTCTATACCTGCCCTTCGGTGACCTGAGTGTTGATTACGGAAGCCCCTTCGTCCGTATCACCTATGGCGAGCTCTTCAAGCGTGCGCTCGGGTTCCCAATGAGCGATGTGAAGCGGGCGCGCCAGGAGGCAGTGACGCGCGGCCTGCTGGATGAGAGAAAGGGCGCGCTCGCCGATGTACTGGTCATCAACGAGCTGTTCGAGGAGGTCGCCGAGAAGCTCATCGATCCGGCCCGGCCCACGTTTGTGATCGACTACCCGGCGGCCATCAGCCCGCTCACGCGTCCGCACCCGGACCGACCCGAGGTGGCCGACCGCGCCGACCTGTTCATCGGCGGGATGGAGGTCGGTCCGTTCTACACCGAGCTCAACGACCCGGACGTGCAGGAGGCAAAGTTTCGCGAGCAGCTCGTCGGCGTGGACGATGAGGAGAGCACGTTCCGCACGTTCGACCAGGACTTCATCGATGCGCTCAAGGTGGGCATGCCCCCCGCGGGCGGGCTGGGCCTCGGCATTGACCGGCTGGTCATGCTGTTGACGAACCAGCGGACCATCCGCGACGTGATCCTGTTCCCGATGATGCGACCGGTGGGAGACACGGGCACGGGGGTTGGAGGAGGCGGGGATGGAGCGGCCTCATAGCCGTGTGCGAGCGGCGTGTGAATATGTGCGCACTTCTAAGAACACACCCCTCTACTTCTCTCCCTTGAGGAAGTTGCGGATCATCACCGTCCGCAGCGTCCGCTGGTCCACCGGTTTATGAATGGTGCGCCGGTTCCGGTACTCCTCGGTGAGCAGGCGCGGGCTCGCATACCCGGTGAGGAAGATGAAGGGGATGCCCAGCTCGTCAAGACGGCGGGCCAGCGGTTCGGCGGTGTCGCCGCCGAGGTTGATATCCAGGATGGCGCAGTTGCATCCCACGTCGGCCTCTTGCGCCAACAGCGCCGAGGCTTCGGCGAGGTTGGCGGCCGGGCCAAGGACGGCCGCGCCGAGGTCGGTGACCATGCGCGACATGAGCCTGGCGATGAGGAACGAATCCTCAACGATGAGAACTCGGAGGCTCTGAAGCGAGTGCGCGCGTGTCTCGGTTGACTGATGCGCCATCCGTGGAATCCTCAGGGTGAGGGCTCCGGCGTCACCGTGACCCAGGGCTGCTCGTCTTCCTTAAGTGGAATAATGATCTCGCAACGAACGCCATCTGGTTGGAACTCCAGTGTAACCGACCCGTGGAGTTCGTACGCAATTCCTCCTTCAATTAATTCGGTGCCGAAGCCGCGACGAACCGGTGGTGTGACAGGGGGGCCGCCGTGTTCCTTCCATACGAGCTTTACCGCGTGGTCCCCCCGTGCGTCCAGGACCGGGGTCCATCGGATGGACACGATGCCGCCCGGCGTCGAGAGCGCCCCGTACTTCGCCGCGTTGGTCGCGAGTTCATGCAGCGCCATCGCTACGGGGGAGGCGGCCCTGGCGGGGAGCAACACCTCCGGGCCGTCAGCATCGACCTGCCCGCCGGCGATCAGGTACGCCTCGAGCGCCTGGCTGATGAGATCGCGCAGGCGCGCCCCGACCCAGCGCGAGCGGGCGAGCACGCCGTGCATCCGGG
Organism: Phycisphaerales bacterium; assembly: GCA_014379385.1. Lineage (GTDB taxonomy): Bacteria > Planctomycetota > Phycisphaerae > Phycisphaerales > UBA1924 > JACMLW01. Next base: position 8,086 of record JACMLW010000110.1, on the reverse strand, counting down.
CCAGCGCGCGGATCCGCCCCGTGAAGGCGTCGCCGAACTCCTTGATGGTGCCGGAGGTGCGCATTGTCTGGTCGGCCACGGAGAGAACCGCCGCGAGGTTGTTCTTCACCCGGTGATCCAGCTCGGCCATCATCAGGTTCTGGCGGCGCTCGGCCTTGTGGCGCTCGGTGACGTCGCGGTTGATGGTGAGGATGGCGGGCTTGCCGCCGAACTCGACAGCCGCGGCGTTGACGACCAGCACCATATCGGTGCCGTCGCCGCGACGGTGAACGGTCTCGTATCCCTCGACCCGCCCGAGCGTGAGCGTCTGGCGGATGCGCTCGCGTCCCTGCTTGGGCACGGCGGCGAGGTCACGGAGGTCCATGCCCACGAGCTGCTCGCGGGGCATGAGGTACATCTCGCACGCGCGCTGGTTGGCGTCGAGGATGTGCTCGGTGAAAGGGTCGAAAATAAGAATGGCGTCGCTGGCGAGCTCGAAGAGGCTTCGATATTCGCGCTCGCTCTTGCGGAGGGCCCCCTCTGCCCGCTGGCGCTCGGTGATGTCCTGCACCATCGAGAGCACGCCCTCGAACCCGCGCACCGGCGTGAAAAGAGGGGTGTTCAGCCACTGGCAGGTGATGACCTCGCCGGAGCGGTGGGTGTTCTCGAATGTGCCGTGGGCGTGCATGTCGCCGCCGGCGACACGCGCGAAGACTTCCTCCACCTCGGGGCGGGCCGCTGGTGGCACGATGACCTCGAGCGGAGTCTTGCCGGCGATCTGCGACAGCGAGAACCCGAAAATGGATTCGGCGGCGGCGTTGAGGTAGGTGATGCGCATCTCGGGGTCGCACAGGATGCACCCGACGGGCATGCGGTCGAGCATGAGCTGGAGGCGCTGCAGCAGGGCCTCCTGGTCGCGCTCGAGTCGTTCGCGTCGCTGCTCCTCTTGCTTGCGGGCCGTGATGTCCGTCACCATCGCCAGAGCCCCAAGGAACCCGCGCTTCGGGTCGTGGATGGCGTGCGTAGACACGATGGCCCAGAGGTCGGTGCCGTCGCGTCTCCTGAAGCGGAAGTCGTGCGGCTCACTGATGCCCACCCGGCGGCGCTCGAGGTTTGCTTCGGCGATCTGCCGCTCGTCCTCTCCGGCGAACTCGTACATGCTCTTGCCGAGCATCCCCTGCGCGGTGTCGCCGAGCATCTCCGCCATCTTGGCGTTGGCGAAGGTGGTCAGCCCCTCGGCGTCGATGATCCAGATCCCTTCCGTCGCGGTCTCGACGATGCGCCGGTAGTTCTCCTCGCTCAGCCGCAGCGCCTCCTCGGCGCGCCGTCTCGCGGTGATGTCCGCGATCCCGCCGACCATCCGAACCGCGTGCCCCGAGCCGTCGCGCTCGACAACGCGGCCGCGCGACAGCACCCACTTGTACCCCGACGCCGCCCGCAACCGATACTCCGCCTCGTACAGGTCTCTCCGCCCCGCCAGCACCTCGCGCAGCTGCGGCCGAACGACCTCCAGATCCTCCGGATGCACGCGGCTCTCCCACGTGTGCAGCGACGGGTCGTACTCCCCCGCCGACAGTTCGATGAGCTGCTCCCAGCCCGGGCTGAATGTCGTCCGGTCGGTACGGACGTCCCAGTCCCAAAGGGGGTCGATCACCGCGTCGAACACCTCGCGCAGCCGGCGCTGGCTAGCGTCGAGTTCCGCATGAGCGAGCTTGAACGTGGTGATGTCGCGCGAGATGCCGAACAGCGACGCGGATTGACCCGGGCCGTTGAGCACGGGCATCGCGCTGTCGGAAACCCAGATCTCGCGCCCGTCGGGCCGGATCAGCCGGTATTCGATGTCGAACGCCTTGCCCGAGCGCATCGCCTCGTCGCTGGCGCCGACCACCTTCGCGCGGTCCTCCGGGTGAACCATCGACACGAACGTCTCCCCTTTCGCGTCGCGCGCCCCGCCAAGCAGGCCCTCCCACGCGCTCCCCACCCGGATTGTCTGATCCGTATCCGCGATCCACTGCCACGCACCCATGCCCGCGGCCTCGACCGCGAACTCCAGACGCTGCGCCGTCATGCGTGCCTGAAGCTCGGCCTGACGTGCCTCGGTCACGTCGATACCCGAGCAGATGACGTGGCGAGTCCGGCCGCCCGGATCGGTGAGCACGGTGTGCGACCACTGGATCGTCCGCGCACCGCCGTCGGCCCCCAGCAGCATCGCCTCGCACAGCTCCGTGCCGGTCCGGCTCACGAGCCCCGCGAAGACCGCCTTCACGCGCTCGATCGCGGGGGGCGGGAGCAGCGTGTCCCAGAACGCGCGCCCCTTGACTTCCTCCAATGAACGCCCGGTCGCCTGCTCGCACGCATGGTTGAAGCTCTCGATGCGGCCCTCGCGGTCAAGGACCATCACCAGCGCGCCGGATGTCTCCAGCACCGCCCGCGAGAAGTCGCGCTCCGAGCGCAGCAACTGCTCCGACGCGGCTCGCTCCTGCTCGAGCCTCACCCGCTTGGTGATCTCCGTCGCCGTGCATAGACGGCAACGCTTGCCGTGATAGCTGATCTCACGGCTCTGCACCTCGACGTGAATCAGCTCGCCGCCCTTGGTCAGGTGGCGCCACTCGCCCGCATAACTCGGCGTGGCGGGCTGGCGCCGCGCGACCTCCATGGCCAGTCGCACATCCTCCGGCGGCCGGAAGTCGGTAATCTTGAGTTCCAGAAACTCCTGGCGGGTGTACCCGTACCTCCGAAGCGCCGCCTCGTTTACATTCAGCACTCGCAGGGCCTCCACTTCATAGACCCACATCGGGTGCGGGTTGAGCATGAAGAGCATCTCGTAGCGCTCGGCCGTCTGGGCGGCATCGGCCCGGGCCGACGCGAGCTTCCGGTGGGCCTCCCGCATGAGCATGTAAAGCAGCGAGGCGGTCATCGCGATGAAGATCAGGCCCTTGGCGAGCTCGATCAGGAACGGGCGATACTCCCGGCTCCCGCTCGCCGCGAACGCCAACCCGCTCGTCACCAGGATCCACATCCACCCGAACGCGAGGTAGTAGAGCGCGATGGCCGGCGGGGTCAGCAGTCGGTGCGTTGCTCGCAGGAACGCCGCCTCGACCGTTCCGGAAGGCTCGGTGATGCTGGAATCGGGCAAGGGCGGACTCCGGAAGAAATGACCACGCCCCACCAAGGGCGCCGTGAGCACGCCGCGCGGCAAACACCAGAAAGAAAGCACGCGGGAGTTTCGGGGTGCGACGGGCGCGGCGACTGGGACAGTCTATCGGCTCGCGGGGGAGCCCCATGCCCGCCGCGCGGTTCGGTACAATGCGGCACGATCCCGTCTCAATGGGTGGGGCAGCGTCTGGAGGGGGACCGTAGTTGGGATGATTTTTCAGCGAGCCGAGGGAACCATGGCCACGAATGTTCGGACGATGCTGGGCACGGACGCGGATTCGCTCCTGGGTCACGAGTGCGGGACCATCCCGCGCGCCGCTATTCAGTTACCCGGGCCAGATTTCGTGGACCGCGTGTTCTCCCACAGCGACCGTACCCCCCCGGTCCTACGCAACTTTCAATCGATTCTGTACCACGGCCGTCTTACGGGAACAGGCTACGTCTCGATTCTGCCCGTCGATCAGGGTGTCGAGCACTCGGCGGGCGCCAGCTTTGCCCCGAACCCCAGCTACTTCGACCCCGAGAACATCGTGAAGCTCGCCATCGAGGGCGGGTGCAACGCCGTCGCCAGCACCTTCGGGGTTCTGGGCATCGTCGCCCGCAAGTACGCGCACAAGATCCCCTTCCTCGTAAAGTTTAACCACAACGAGTTGCTCACCTACCCCAACATCCACGACCAGACGCTCTATGGCTCGGTGCGCATGGCGTACGAGATGGGTGCGGTCGCGGTTGGCGCCACCATTTACTTCGGCTCGGCCGAGAGCCGCCGGCAGATCCAGGAGGTCAGCGCCATGTTCGAGGAGGCCCACTCGTTGGGCCTCGTTACCGTGCTCTGGTGCTACACCCGCAACGACGCCTTCAAGGTGCGCCACTACGAGGGCAAGGGGGCCGACTTTCACGCCTCCGCCGACCTCTCCGGTCAGGCAAACCATCTAGGCGCCACCATCCAGGCCGACATCATCAAGCAGAAGCTCCCCACGAACAACGGCGGGTACGCCGCGCTCAATCACGGCACCTCCTCATACGGCAAGTGGGATAAGCGCGTCTACACCGAACTCGCCGGCAGCGACGAAAGCGGCAAGGGTGGCCACCCGATCGACCTCTGCCGCTACCAGGTTCTCAACAACTACATGGGGCGTGTCCCGCTGATCAACTCCGGCGGCGAGAGCAAGGGTGAGAGCGACACGCAGGACGCCGTGAAGACCGCAGTCATCAACAAGCGCGCCGGCGGCATGGGCCTGATCAGCGGCCGCAAGGCCTTCCAGAGACCGATGCACGAGGGCGTCAAGCTACTGCACGCCATCCAGGATGTGTACCTGGACAGGTCGATCACGGTAGCGTGAAGTGGAATTAAACCGCGCGACCGGGCATTTCAACCGGGTCGGGCCGTCCCTCGCGGGAGTGCCGCAGGTCGATGTGCCCTTCGGGCGCATCCTTCGCAAACCGTCCCGCCTGTTTGCCGAGCGCCCCTTTGGCGATTGTGATCCCGCCGTCGACCTTGTACAGCGCGCCGGTCACATAGCTCGCCTCATCGGATGCCAGGAAGCAGTAGACGTTGGCGACCTCCTCTGGCGTGCCGCGCCGACCCAGCGGCGTGGAATCGACGATGGCCTTCTCCATTTTCGCGTCCATGGGCCCCGTCTCCTTGTGGGTCCAGGCGGTGTCGATCGGCCCGGGGCAGACGCAGTTGGCGCGCACACCGTACTTGGCCTGCTCGGCGGCGACGCCCTTCATGAACGCGTGCAGAAAGGCCTTGGTCCCACCGTAGGGTGTCACGCTCGCAAGGCCCATCAGCCCCGCCTCCGAGCCGGCGCAGACGATGTTGCCGTGGGACTCCTGGAGACGCGGCAGCGCGCTGCGCGTCATCAGGAACGCGCTCCTGATGTTGTTGGCGAGCATCTTCTCAAAGGCGTCCAGCGGGAAGTCCTGCGTCTCGGCCGTCGCGGGGACGACCCCCGCGTTGTTCACCAGCACGTCGAGCTTTCCGTAGGTCGAGATCGCGCGCGCCACACACGCCGCTGCCTCGCGCTCCAGCGACACATCTCCCACATGAACAGTCGCCTGCCCACCCACTGAGGTGATCTCCGTCGCCACGTCGTACAGCGGGTCGCCGGGTAGCCCGTTGAGCACCACCTTGGCCCCTTCCGCGGCGAACTTCTTCGCGATCGCCTCGCCGATCCCCGTGCCCGCCCCCGTCACGATGGCAACCTTCCCAGCAAGTCTTCCGGGCATGCGAAAGCCCCTTCTCTGTCGCATCAATTAACGACTAACGACCTGCCGCGCCTGTGTTCACGCGGACCGCTTCAAGTCATAGCGTCAGCTCGGGAGGTGAACGCGCTCTCGGCGAGCAAACTGCGCGGAATCAAAACTCGGCCCTAGCGCGATCCGGCAAGGCGCGCTGATCACTCCCCGGGTTGTGGCGGCAGTGGGCTTACAGTTCGGACGCTTTCTGCGCCCGGCGGCGAGTTCGCCCCTTTGACTGTTTGACTCGACCGTCCCGGGGAACCAGCCGACCTATCCGTTGGCCGCGTATCACGGTCCGGGTGGTCCGATCATCGTGGAGGCCGGTGGGGAGGGGGCGGGAGGGGCGGATTGATCCGATGAACACCGCGGCCCACAAACCCTCATCCCCGGCCCCCATCGCCACGCCGGCAGAATCGTCCCCCGCGGTCCCGCAGCCGCAGGCGCCGGCCGTCGTCGGGGTCTTTCAGCGACTGGATACCACCGCGGCGTTTCCCTATTCGCTCGGCGAGTACGCGCGCCGGTTCGCGTGGGAACTGGTTCAGAAGACCCTCTTCCGCTTCAGTCCCCGCCGCGCGGCCCGCTGGCGCTGCTTTTTGCTCCGCCGGTTCGGCGCGCGGCTCGGCACCAATGTGAACATCAAGAGTTCGACCGTGGTGCGACACCCCTGGCTGCTCACCGTCGGTGACCACTCCTGCCTCGCGGAGGGCGTCGAGGTCTACAACCTCGGCCCCGTCACCATCGGCGATCACACCGTGCTCTCGCAGGATGTGTACGTGTGCGCCGGCACGCACGACTACACCCGACCCGACCTGCCTCTGATCCGTCCCCCCATCACCATCGGCAGCGGTGTGTGGGTGTGCGCGGGCGCGTTCATCGGGCCGGGCGTCACCGTCGGCGACAACAGCGTCGTCGGCGCACGGGCCGTCGTCTCGCGCAGCATCCCCGCCGGCAAGGTCGCGGCGGGCAACCCCGCCGTTGTCCTCAAAGACCGCCGCATGGACGGCGCGACCAGCAACCGGGGCTGATAAAAAAAAACGACCCCAGCCGTGGCCGGGGTCGCGTCGGGTGAACGTTTCCGAGCGGGACGCCCCAACTCCTTCAGCAAAGAAGCCCAGGATTATGGGCAGCCGTTGAACGGGGGCAGACCGCTGAGGGCCTGGAACCAGACGTTCAGGAAGGCGGTGATGTCGGCCGATCCGGTGACGCCGGAACAGTTGAAGTCGGCCTTGGTCTGCGCGGTGGTCAAGTCATTGAACCACGAGCCGAGGAAGGCCGTGATATCGGCCGAGCCGACGGAACCATCGCGGTTCCAGTTGGCGGAACACTCGCAGGCGTCCAGTTCGCCGTTGGCGGCGCCCCTGGTGAAAAAGCCGTTGATAGGCGGGGCGTCCTGGTCGAAGCAGTCGAGCGATGGGTTCGCGGCGATCTCGGTCACGTCCGGTGTGCCGTTCTCGTTGCAGTCCGTCGGGGTGGATGTGCAGGCCAGCGTGAGTGCGCCCGTGCCCATGTCGCCATCGAAGCCACCGACGCGGATGGTGTAGTTCTGCCCCGCGACGATGTTCACCGTGAGCCGCGACTGGAGCGAGCCCGCGCCGCACCCATCGCTGTCGTCGTTGCAGGCCATGATCCGGCTGTCGAGGCTCTCGCACCCGTTGCCGTCGTACACGGCGATCTTGCTGTCGTAGGTCGCGCCGCAGGTCTCGACTGTCAGCACGCCCGTGCAGCTCGCGGGGTGGTTGTACCAGATGTCATTGGTGATCTGGCTCGAACCGAAGAAGTCGCACGCCGCGTGGGCGGGGCCGTCGGTGGTCGCGTTGAGAGTTGAGAAGTTGGTGCTACCGAGCGCGATGCCGATCCGGTTGTTGCAGGTGTCGTTGGGCGGGGCCGCGCAGGCCGGCCCGCTCACGGCGATGTTGCCCGAGCCGAGCTCGCCCGCGTACCCGCCGACGCGGATGAGGTATTGGGTGCCCTGCACCCCGTTGAACGTGATGCGTGACTGCAGGCCGCAGAAATCGTCGTTGCACGCACGCTGCGTGAGGTTTCCGCACGCGCCGGTGTACGCCGCGAGCACGGAGTCGTACCCCGTGCCGTTGTTGCACGTCTGCACGGTGATAGTGCCGTTCCCGCACGCCGTGAAGGCGAACCACACGTCGTTGGCGATCTCGCCGCAGGCCGCGGGGCCGTCGGTTGTGGAGCCGACATTGGTGAACTCGTGCGTGCCGTAGCCGATCGGCGCCGCGTCGGCGCACTCGTTGTTCTCCGGCACCGCGGGGCCGCAGTTCGGCCCGGCGATCGTCAGCGTGCCGGCGCCGGTCTCGGGGCCGCCGCCGCCGTCGTATCCGCCCACGCGGATGAGGTACGTCGTCCCGCCGACGCCCGCGAAACTCACACCCGACTGCAGCGAGTTGGGCCCGCACGCGCCCGCGTTATCGTCGTTGCACTGCATCGCGGTGTTGGGCGCGACGGGGCAGGCGCCGGTGTACACCGCCAGGCGCGTGTCGAACGCGCTCCCGCACGTGTCGATGCTCACGGGCCCGTCGCACCCGGGTGTGTACGTATACCAGATGTCGGCGCCGACCTGGCTATCCCCGAAGCCGGCGCACAGCGTCTCAGCCGGCCCGTCGGTCGTCGCGCTGGTCGTGAAGAACGATGTCGACCCGTTCCCTATCTCGAAGGCGCTGGCGCAGCTGTCGTTCAGCGGCGGCGG
>JACMLW010000109.1 GCA_014379385.1 Phycisphaerales bacterium | reverse complement strand
TGCCCATCGCTATGCTGAGGGAGCGGCTTGCGAGGTTCACCGTCGCGGTGCGCGGAGGTGAGGCACTCGGGGCGCCGACGTTTTGCGTTTCGGCATGGTGCCGGGGACGCGGGGCGTGCGTGCCCGCCGCGTGAGGAACCGGGCAACTGAGCGGCGCCGCGCAGGCAATACAACAGATCCAGGGGCGGCGGTCGCGGCGGCGCGGCCCGATGCCGATATGGGCGGCGTGGCTGGGCGGTCCGCTGTCGCGGGTGTACGGCGCGGCGGTGGCGCGGCGGAACCTGGCGTTTGAGGGGGGGCGCGGCGTGATGCACGGGGGTGTGCCGGTTATCAGTGTGGGGAATCTCTCGGTCGGGGGGACGGGGAAGACACCGATGGTCATGCTTCTGGCGCAGGCGCTGCGGCGAGAGGGTCGCCGGCCGGCGGTGCTGCTGCGCGGGTACCGGGCGCGGGAGCGCGATGGGAAGCTCGAATCAGACGAGGCGGAGGAGTATCGACGGGCGCTCGCGCGCGCTGATGCCGGCGCGGTCGAAGGTGCGTGCGAGATACCGGTGATTGTGAATCCCGAGCGGGGCGCCGCGCTGGCGGCGTACCTGGCTTCGCCCGAAGGGCGCTCAGCGCCGATCGACTGCGCGATTCTGGATGATGGGTTCCAGCACCGGCGGCTGGCGCGCGACCTGGACATCGTGCTCGTGGATGCAACGAGAAGCCCGTTCACCGATAGTCTGTTGCCCGCGGGATGGCTGCGCGAACCGGTCGAGTCGCTGCGGCGCGCGCTGGGTGTGGTAGTGATGCACGCGGAGAGCGTCACGGAGGAGGAGCTTGCGGAGTTGGAAACGGAGATCGCGCGGTCGCACGGCCTGCCGGCGATCGCGGTGACGCGCCATGTGTGGGGCGGGCTGCATTCGGCGCAGCTCGGCGAGCATCTGGGCGTCGGGTGGCTGCGCGGCAAGCGCGTGGTGGGCGCGTGCGCGATCGGCAACCCGGGGCCGTTCCTGTGCGAACTTTCCAACCACGCCGATGTGCGAGGCACCGTGGTGCGGCGCGACCACGACTCGTTCGGCGCCGGGGCGCGGCGGGAGATCCGCGAGCTCGCGCGCCGGCACAAGGCGCAGGTGATTGTCGTCACCGAGAAGGACTGGTCGAAGCTCAAGCACGTAGCGGTATCGGAATGGCCGTGCCCGCTGGTGCGCCCGGTTCTTGAAATTGCCTTTGATCGCGGCTCGGCGGAGCTGCGCGCCATGGTGCTCGGGGCGGCCGGGGCGCCAGCGCGACCTACCCTTGAGAGCACATGAGCGAGCTGCTTTCCAAGCTGGGCGCGTGGCGTGGGTTCACGGCGGTGGTCGTCGGTGATTACATGCTCGACGAGCTTGTGTTCGGGAACGCCGATCGGCTAAGCCCCGAGGCGCCGGTGCCGGTGCTGCACGTGCAGCGCGAGGAGCACCGGCCGGGCGGCGCCGCCAATGTGTCGCTCAATCTGATTGCCATGCGCGGCGCGGTGCGCGCGATCGGCGTGATCGGGGCCGACGCCGCGGGGGAGCGGCTGCGCTCACAACTGAGCGCGGCGGGGGTGGATGCGAGCGGGCTGGTGGCCGATGGCGCGCGGCCCACGACACGGAAGCGCAGCCTGATCGGGCTGGCGCAGCACCGGCATCCGCAAAAGATGTTCCGGGAGGACCACGAGAGCCGCGAGCCGCTGAGTTCCGCGATAGAAGAATCGCTCATGGCGGCGCTCGAGCGGGCGCTCGGGGGAGCCGACGTGGTGTGCCTGGAGGATTACAACAAGGGCGTCTGCACGGCGAGGGTGTGCGGGCGCGTGATCGAGCTTGCGAGACAGCGCGGCATCGAGGTGCTCGTCGATCCCGCGGCGATCAAGGACTATTCGAAGTATCGGGGCGCGGCGGCGATCACGCCGAACCGGACGGAGGCGATGCTCGCGACTGGCCTCAAGCTCGACGACGGCGCGGTTCCGGGCGACTACCACCAGGTGGGCGTGGCGCTTCGGCATCAACTCGACCTCGATGCCGCGGTGGTGACGCTGGACCGCCTGGGGATTCTGCTCTGTGAGCGGGGCGGGGCGGAGCCGGTGGTGGTGCCGACGGTGGCGCGCGAGGTGTACGACGTGTCGGGCGCCGGCGACATGGTGCTCGCGGCGCTGGCGGGGTCACGCGCGAACAAGATCGACTGGCATGACGCGTGCGTGCTGGCGAACGCCGCGGCGGGGCTCGAAGTGCAGGTGTTCGGCGTGGTGCCGATCCCGATCGAGCGCATCCACGCGGAGGTGCTGCGGCGCGTGGGGTCGGCTCGTGGAAAGCTCAGGAGCCTGAGCGAGGCTGTGGTAGAAGCGGAGGCGGCTCGCCGCGAGCAACGAAAAATTGTGTTTACAAATGGTTGCTTTGACCTGCTGCACTCGGGTCATGTATGGCTGCTGGAGACGGCCAGGAGTCATGGCGATTATCTTATCGTTGGGATCAATACCGATGCGAGAGTGCGCGAGTACAAGGGGAACACTCGGCCGATCATGCCTGAGTTGGAGAGAGCAACAATGCTGTCCGCGCTGTCGTGCGTCGATGCGGTGGTCGTGTTTGACGAGGAAACGCCGATACGGGTCATCCAGGAGTTGCGCCCGGATGTGCTCGTCAAAGGCGGCGAATACAGCCTTGACGAGATTCCCGGCGCGACATTTGTCCAAAGCTATGGCGGGCGTGTTGTGCAAGTTGAGATGAAGCCGGGACTAAGTACTACGAGCATCCTGAGGCGTTTGGGCGCGCCGGCCGACAAGACGAGTACATCGGATGTCGTGGCCCGATTCACTCACGACAGGAGAGCTTGATGGACTCTCGCCCATGGAAGCCGCACGAGGTTGAGCGATTGCTGAAACTCCTGGATCTCGCGTCGCAGCAGGAGCGATCAGTCAAGGACGAAGAGAATCGCTGGATTGGTGCGTATTGGTTGTTCTTTGCAGCCGTGGTCTATTTCCTGACGACGCCGAAAGCGGACGCCGAGGGCGTTAAAGGAGTCGTGGTAGCGGCGAGCACTCTCGGGACGGTGCTGTTTACTTGGCATTTTTATACCTTGCGTCAGACATACTACGGGATCAGACGCAGGCTTATTCGCTACCTGAAGTTCTTGCGAGTCGATGTCGCCAATGAATGGAGCACGGGAGAAGCTAAGGATTTGTCGGGGTTGGCCCAGTCGGATGTTCGTGCATGGATTAGGGTCACAAAGCCATTTCACACGTTCCTGCAGCGGATCAGCCTTCTGGTGATCGCGCATTGCGTCGTGCTTGCAGTAAGCCGTGCAGGGTGGGCGTGGTGGGGTGCTGTTGTCACGGTTACCAATGCGGCGGTAGTGTTCTTGGTTGACCACAGAGCGTTCAGCCGGAGGCCGCTGATAGAACCAATGACGTCGGGCACGGACGATGGCCTGAGGCCTGGGTGATGATCAAGCGCAGCTTGCGAAGTGTTCGACCTCGCCGCCGATAACCGGTGGCATCGGGGAGGAATGTATTCGACCCTGAGTGTCCAATCATGGGTCCGCTTCAGAGCGGCCCAGCACAAGGGGCACTTTCATGCGGACACTCAATACTCGGGCTCGGGTCGGAATGGTTGTCGCGGCGTGCGGGGTGGTGGTGGGTGCTGCGGGGGTGGGGTCGGCGAGCGGCGACATCATTCGCGGCAGCTACACGCTCTCCTACACCCAGGGTGTCACCGTGCAGACACCGCTGCTCGGGTCCGGGCAACACAGCGTCAACACGACGACGTTTCAGTGGATGCGGACCGACACGCCGGGTCCGGGCGTCGATAGCGTGGTGCCCAACGCGTTCAAGACATACTGCATCGAGATCAACCAGACGATCGGCGGCGGGCAGCACACGTTCGACGTGCTCACGCCCGCGGATGCCGGCTTCTCGCTCAATCAGGAGCTGTGGTTGTCGCGGTTGTGGGGCGGGTATCAGGGTCAGGTCGATTCGTCCACGGAGTCGGCCGCGTTCCAGATCGCGGTGTGGGAAGTGATGTTCGACAACGGGCTCGACCTGCTGCACGGCGACTTCAAGGTGACGGGCTCGGGGAACGCGAAGACGCTGGCGCAGGACTGGCTCAGCGATGTGTCGAGCGAGGGGTACGACGGGCCGCAATCGACGCTGGCGGTGCTGCGCTCGGAGAGCGTGCAGGACCAGCTCACGGCCGTGTCGTTCTCGGTGCCATCACCGACGAGCGCGCTGGGGCTTGCGGGGGTGGGGCTGCTGGGGCTGCGGCGGCGCCGAGCGGGATGGTGAGGAAGGGAAGGCACTTAGGGGATTGGGCACTGGGCACTGATGAGAGCGGCGAGCCGCAGGCCACTCAGCACGGGTTGTCGCTCAGAGCAGCGACGAACCCGTGGCACGTCGCGCCCTCTAGGGCTACTTCTCCGCGGGATCGACGATCACGCGAAGGAACCGGCCGGGCGTGTGGAAGCGGGCCATCGCGACATGCACGTCGACCGCGGTGAGCGTGCGCAGATCGTGCTCGAGGGAGTCGATCACTCGGGGCTGGTAGCCGCGGAACGTGCTGGTGGCGTAGACCGAGGCCCAGCCGGCGGGATCGCGCACCGAGTCCAGCATGGCGAGCTGCGCCTTGCGGGCGGCGGCGAGTTCGTCATCGGTCGCCGGCTCCCGCGCGAGCGCATCAAGCTCGGCCTCGGCGAGCGTGGCGAGTGTCTCGGCGTGCTCCCGCGGCACAGTTGAAAGGCTCAGGAGCATCCCCGTTCCGGGCTGCGAGGCGCCGGGCGCGGACCATGCCTTCGTGCTCGCGCCGCTGATGTCCTGCCCGGCGAGGCGGACGCTCAATCGCGATTCAAAGATGCGGCTGGCCAGACCGAGGGCGCGGTGGGCCGCGAGGTCGGGCTCGTGCGTGGTGTAGAAGCCGACCATCACGACGGACTCGCCCTCCAGCATTTTGGACTCGGCGCGCCCGCGGAGCGGGAGGGGCGGGTGTTGGACCCGGCGCTTCTCGGCGAAGACCGCTGGCGAGATGCGAGGGCGGGCGGGGAGCTGTGCAAGCACGGGCGCGGCGATGCGGAGCGCCTCATCTAGCGAGATATCGCCGACGATCGCGATCTCCATGGGGGCGGCGCCCCCCCCCGCCCCCCCCTCCGGGACGCTGCCGCGGATGTGCCGGTCGAGCCAGGCCTGGGCGTCGTCGAGACGGGCGGAGGCGAGTTCTTCATCGGTGACAAGGCGGAAGCGCGGCTCGGTGGGTGGATAGATGAGATTGACGAGTGTGGGGAGTGAGATGCCGCGGGGGTTCTTGCGAAAGCCGCGTACGTGGCCGAGCGCGGTCTCGCGCCACTGCTCGAAGGCAGCGGGCTCGATGATGGGTTCGGAGAGGAGATCGCGGACGAGCTCGATGGCCTGGGGGAAGGCCGCGGGATCGGACTCGACCTTGAGCATGAGGGTGTCGGGGCCGGCGTAGCTATCAAGCTTGAGACCGGGTATGGCGTCGAGCCGGCGGGCCAACTCCTCAGAGGGGAGCGACCGGGTGGCGGGGGTTTGCCACGCGGCGATGCAGAGGTAGGAGAGGCCCATGGAGGCCTCGGTTTCATGGAGTTCCGAGCCCGCGAGGGTGACGGCGATAGCGACTTTGGGAGCGGTGGTTGTGGCGAGGAGGGATTGAGACGAGACCGTGCCGGTGAGGTCGCCTGATGGTGGTATTGTCGTGGTGATCGTCGCGGTTTGTGCTGAAGCCGCGGGCTCTGGCATTCGCCGATAATGGAGGCGAATGCCGTTGGAGAGCCAGGCGGAGACAAGCTGCGACTGCGGGTTGAGCTCGATCTCGAGAACGGGGGAGGTGGGGGCGGTCTGCGCGAAGGGAGGCTGGCCGTGCTCCTGGGTTGGCTGGGCCGTCTGCTGGGCGAAGAGTGGCGCGACAGCGAGCAACGCGCCGACGGCGGCGGCGGCCGCGAACCCACGAGAAAAGACGGCATGCACCATGGCAGTAGATGTATAGCGCCCAGAGGTGGCTGGGTTGCGTTGGGGGCTGGCACGAGCGATGGTGGGGAGATTGGTAAGCTGACGAGGAGAGCACTGGGCACCAGGCATCGGGCACTGGGAAGACCGAATGCGCCGAATCGTGACGGTGAGCAAGACAAAGCGCAGATCGCAAAGCGCAGATGAACGCGGGGATGGAGATGTCGAGAGGGCGGGCGTGGGACCAGGGTCGAATCAAAGCGGGAGCATGGCTATGAAAATCGCGGCAATGGTTGTGATGACAGCGTGCGGCATCGCCGCGAGCGTGGCCGTGGCGGAGCCGGTGAAGCTGGCGGTGCTCTCGAAGGGGGCGATGTCGAAGATGGGCGGGTACCGGCCGCAGCGGCTGGAACTGAGCCCGGAGAAGCCGGCGACGATCGAGAAGATGCCGGCCGGGGTGACAGCGCCGCTCTTTGGCGTACTGACGATCGGCCCAAAGCTCGAGGGCGCGGCGGGCGAGCGGCAGCGCGTGTACCACATCGTGGTGGATGAGCCGGCGGATGGGGAAGCGAAGTTGTACGTAGACAGCAACGGAAATGGTGACCTGACGGACGATGCGGGCGCAGAGTGGACGAGCACGCCGTACAAGGATCGGGATGGGAACGACTTCACTCAGTACGCCGGGGCCATGACGGTTGAGCTGAGCGGGAACGGGGTGACGCTGCCGGTACACCTGGGCGCGTACCGGTTTGATCCGAAGGAGAAGTCGCGAGAGGCGCTGAAAAACGTGCTGCTCTATTACGCGGATTACGGGTACGAGGGGGAGATTGATCTTGGCGGGGTGAAGTACAAGGCGATGGTGGTGGACGACATGGCGACGGGGGATTTCCGCGGGGCGGCGCCGAAGGCGAGCGAGGGTGAGGCGGCCGGTGACGGCGCGGAGCCGGAGTCGTCGGGCGTGCGCGTGCTGCTGGATGCGAACGGGAACGGGAAGTTTGATGCGCGCGGCGAGGCGTTCGATATCCGCCGGCCGTTCAACATCAAAGGGACGACGTACGAGATCGCGGGGATGTCGGCGCTCGGCGATCGCTTCGAGGTGGTGAAGTCGGCGAAGACGGTGGCGGAGATCCCGACGCCGCCGGACCACAGCGTGGGGAAGCCGATCACGGCCTTCTCGGCGACGGACCTCGATGGGAAGGCGCTCGCCTTCCCCGGCGATTACAAGGGCAAGGTCGTCATGCTGGACTTCTGGGCGACGTGGTGCGGGCCGTGCATGGCGGAGGTGCCCGAGCTGGTGGAGGTGAACGAATCGTTCAAGGGTCAGGGGTTCGAGGTGCTGGGGATCAGCCTCGACAGCGCGGACTCAATGGAGACACTCAAGACGTGCCTCACCGACAACAAGATGACGTGGCGGCAGGTGTTCGATGGCAAGGGGTGGAAGGCCGCGATCGCGGATACGTACGTGATCCGGGGCATCCCCGCGGCGTTCCTGGTGGATGGGGACACCGGGGAGGTGCTGGCGGTAGGGAACGAGCTGCGCGGGGACAAGCTCCGGGCGACGGTAGAGAAGGCGGTGGCGAAGAAGAAGGGGGGATGAGGAGGGATTGATTCTGCGAGGCGTGAGGAACGTGCCACTGGCGGAGCTTTGCGCCAGTGATGTTCAGGTCGCGTCATCCATCATGAACACTCCGAAGATGTAATAGGATCCGGGCTCGGGCTGCGCCTTGGCGAACTCACGCGCTGCATGAACGGCGTCGCTCCATTCGCTGAGCAAGCAGTACTCGTTGACGGGGTGCTGCAGACAGAGGGTGTTGCACGAGAGCGGGCTGCAGCCAAACCCGCCTCCGAGCACCCTTGGCGCGGCGTCTCCGTGCGGTGGATCGTCGAAACCCTGGACAACGTCAAAGCCGAGAAAGCGAAACGAGGCTGCTTCGAGTGGAAGCGCTGTAGGGAACAAGGCGCCAAAGACCGCACCGGTCTCCAAAGGCACGGTGCCACCGTAGCTGTTGAAGCAAATCGGTACAAATGTGTAGGCGAACATGGCAAACGCGCGCGGGTCCAAATCGCCGAATGCCGCGTCTGCAAGTTCGATCGTGTCGTAGAACGAGGCCGCGTTGAAATCCCAGCGATCGACCCAACCTCCTGGCCGTTGGGCGATACAAGAGCTGAAGCTGGAAATGTGCGAAACGCGGCAGTCTCGAAAGCCGTCGGGGCGCCTTAGGAACTCCTTCCGGCAGTAGCCGATGAACGCCGACTCTGGGGGTGCGGAGGGTGCAGGGGCCGTCACGGAGGCCTTTCGGGCTGGTTTGGGTCGCCGCTGATCTCGATCTCGACCCGTACCATACCACCACATGTCCTATTCCGTCCTTGCACGCCGGTACCGGTCGCGGTCGTTCGACGAGGTTGTTGGCCAGGAGCCGATCGCGCGGACGCTGCGCAGCGCCATCGAGCAGGGGCGCGTGGCCCACGCGTACCTGTTCACGGGGACGCGCGGCGTGGGCAAGACGTCGATGGCCCGCATCTTCGCCAAGGCCCTCAACGCGCCCGGCGACAACCCGCCGGACGTGGCCGAGGCCATCATGAAGGGACGCGACACCGACGTGATCGAGCTCGACGCCGCGAGCAATCGCGGCATCGATGATGCGCGCGAGGTGATCGCCAGCGCGGTGTACCGGCCGCTGCGGGGGCGGTACAAGGTGTACATCATCGACGAGGTTCACATGCTCACGCGCGAGGCGTTCAACGCCTTGCTCAAGACCATGGAGGAGCCGCCGGACCACGTGGTGTTCATCCTCTGCACGACCGAGAGCCACAAGGTCCCGGCGACGATCCAGAGCCGGTGCCAGCGGTTTGATTTCCGCAACATCTCAACCGCGGGCATCGCCGACCACCTCGCGGAGGTGGTGACGCGGGAAGCCCACACGGCCGACGCGGAGCTGGTGCACGCGGTGGCGCGCCTCGCCGCGGGATCGATGCGCGATGGGCTGTCGCTGATGGACAGGCTGATGGCCGCGGGGCAGAAGCACCTGACGCTCGACCTGCTTGAGGAACTGCTCGGCCTGCCGGACAGGCAGGTCTTGGGCGCGATGATCGCGGCAATGGCGGATGGGGATATCGCGGGCGCGCTCAAGCGCTGCGATGAACTGCTGTGCAAGGGGATCGGGGTGGAGCAGCTGCTCATGTCGCTCGCGGAGCGGCTGCGCGACCTGATGGTGATGTCGGCGTGCGGGCCCGAGACGGATCTGGTGGAGCTGACGGGCGACTCGCGCAGCGAGGCCGTGGCGCTCGCGGGACGGTTTGATGCCGCGGGCCTGGTACACATGATCGCGTTGTGCGACGCCGCGGCGCGGAACGGCCGGAGCAGCCCGTCGGCGCGTGCGGTGCTCGATGCGCTGGTGGTGCGGATGGCGCTGACTGAGAAGATCGCCGACGTGACGGCAATTGTGGCGGGATCGGGGGCGAGCACCTGCACCGGTGCAGGTGCCCGGAATGGGAGTGCCGCGGCAAAAAAACGGTAGAGCCGGCACGGGCGATCTTGCCGGCGGCCGGGGTTGTTCCACTGAGGGCGCCGGCGGTGCCGGATCGTGCGGTGCCAGCCGAGCGTGCGGCGACGGCCGAGCGTGCGGCGACGGCGGAGAAGGCCGTGACGAGCGAGAGTGCGCCGGCGCCATCGCCGACAGCGGCGACCCAGCCTCTTGCGCCCCTGATCGCGGGCGATGTGAGCCAGAACCCCCTCGTGAAGAAAGCGCTGGA
Organism: Phycisphaerales bacterium; assembly: GCA_014379385.1. Lineage (GTDB taxonomy): Bacteria > Planctomycetota > Phycisphaerae > Phycisphaerales > UBA1924 > JACMLW01. The sequence continues at coordinate 16,218 of JACMLW010000109.1, read as the reverse complement.
GGTGTTCGGGGGGAAGATCGTGGATGTGCAGAGGAAAGGGACTGGGCACTAGGGACTGGGCACTGGGCACTCGGGACTGGGGACTGGGAAGCGGACCAAAGCGCAGATAGAACGCGGAGAAGCGACCGACCAACGGAGGCAGCATGTTTGATTCACTGAAGGCGGCGGGGGCGCTGGCGGGGCTGATGAAGAACAAGGAGGGGCTGAAGGCCGCGGGGGAGCGGGTGCGAGCCAAGCTCGCGGACCTGCGCGCCACGGGGCAGTCGGGCGGGGGCGCGGTGCGCGTGACGGTGGATGGGCAGATGAAGGTGCTGGAGGTGAAGCTGGACCCGGCGCTCGGCAAGCACCTGTTCGCCGAAGAGGGGATGGCTGAGCTGGCGGGGAACCTCATCGCGGAAGCCGTGAACGATGCGCTCCGGCAATCGCAGATGATGGCGCAGCGCGAGCTGGCGCGCGAGGCGGAGGCGATGGGGCTGCCCGACATGCCGGGCCTCGACAAGCTGATGGGGGGATGATGGCTGACAGCGCGATGAACCCGGCTCCGGCGGAGGCGCTCAAGCGGATGAGGGTGCGCGAGCTCGGCTCGCCGCTGCGGGTGGTGTGCGAGGGATCTGCCCATAGACGGCGAGGCGCGGTGGCCCAGCCAGAGAGCGCCGAGGTCGAGCGTGTGTGGGCCGAGCTGTGCGCAGCGAACCCGCGACTCCACGACGGCCACATCCTCCAAGTGCTTGAAGTGAACGCCGCGGCGGGCGAGATTGTGTGCGCCGTCGGATCGTACAAGCTGCTCTCAGTGGCGGGGCGCGTGCCGACGGGGACGCTGCAGCTCGGGGTAAAGGGGCTGGTCATCGGGCTCGATGTGACGTCTCGGCCGCACGTGCTGCTCGGTCGGCGCAGTCAACAGACCCGGCTCTACGGCGGGATGTGGGAGGTGGCGCCCGGGGGCGGCATCGACCCGCCCGCGGCGTTGCTGGAGGGGAACAACTGCGAACTGAGCGAGGCCGACGTGCTGCGCGAACTGGCGAAGGAGGGGCGGGAAGAGCTGGGCATCGAGATCCAGCCGCACGACTGCCGCGTGGTGGCGGTGGTGCGGGACGAAATCGCGCGGAGCGAGGACGTGGTGGTGCGGGTGGAGCTGCCGGGGACGATCGACTTGGCGTGCGGGCTCAAGGGCGAGCACGCGTGGGAGTATGGGGACACGCGCTGGGTCATGCTCGCCGACCTGGCGCTCTTCGATGCCGACCACGCGGCGGAGATCACGCCGCCGACGCGGGCGATCTTCAGGTGGATGGGGTGGGTGGAGAGCTAGCGGCTGATACGGACGGTGGCGGCGCCGGGGGCATCATGCTCAGCACGAGCCGCTGGAAGTCGTCGTGCATGATCTTCATAGCCGGCTTGTTCATCATCTGCCGGAACGAGCGCTCCGTCTGGATCACCTTGATCCGTTCGACCCAGCTCTGGAAGTAGTCGTCCGGGAGCTGGCCCAGCCGGTGGCTGAACCAGACGATCTCGAAGAGGCTGAGCTGCATGAGGTTCATGAAGTACTCGCGGATGTCGCGCTCGCTATTGAGCCCGGCCACATCGTGCTCGTAGACGCTCGCGAGCGATGGGTCATCCACTCGCATCTTGCGGAGCTGCATCTGGAGCTCGACGAGCTTGGTGAAGTTGGCCACATGCTGGGCGCGCCGGGCGATGCGGAACTGAACGGCGGTGAAGATCAGGCCGCCGGCGATGGCGAGCGACGAGATCGACTGAAAGATGACCTGGAGGAGCTGGAGCGTCATGGGGGGATCGTTGACGCGCCAAAGCGCCGGGGCCGCGCAGGCCTATCTCAGGATGATGCAGCGTCTCTCGACAACTCGGAAGGCGGTTGAGGCCGAGTTGCGGGCGGCGAGCAGCCTGCCAGTTACACCAACCGATCAGGCGGAGCCTGTTGAATCAGTTCTCACAGGATGAATCCTGCCGCAACCAACTTGTACCGCGACTCCCTCGATCAACTCCCCCCGCATCCACCCCCTCCGCCGCACCCGCTTCCGCCGCCGCCATCACCCCCGCCGGTTCCGCCTCCTCCGTCACTTCCCCCATCGCATCCACCGCTGTCGCAGCCGTCGCCTGAGTGATCGCCCGTTCCGTGATGCATCGTCGCCGCGCCGGCGCCGCACCCGTGGGCACCACCAGAGCAGGAGCCCGAAGATTCGCCGGAACGACGGGCGCTCGCCGTGCGTCCCGAGCGTGTGAGCGCCGCCGAAATACCGATGGCCGCGAGCCCGATGGCCGCGATCGCGAGCGCGGGGATCAGCATCGCCCACAGCACACCGTTGGGAAGCGGCCTCGTGCACCCGGTGATGATCAGCAGGGGCGCACCGAGGGCGGCGAGTGCCGCGTGGCGCCGCCAGCGGGTTCGTGGGCTTCGGGAACGAGTGGGCGGCGGCTCATGGGCTGGCGCGGGGCGTGACTCTTGGCGCGAAAGATTCGAGTGGTGCGGCCACAGATCACGCGGCGCCGGCTCGCCGAAGAACCGTTCGTAACTCTCGAGCGTCCGCGAGTACCAGTCGGCGAACTTGGATTCCTCGGCGGCGCCGCCGCGGGTCGGCTCGTGGTGGAGCGGCTGGCGAAGGACCTGGCCGCAGAGGCGGTCCCAGTAGGATCGGGTGTAGGTGAGGTGCAGATGCCACGCCTCGTCCACGCTCTTGGAGGGTGTGACGGGGTGGCCCGCCGCGACGGCGAGGAAGAGGAAGCGGCGGTACTCGGTGATGACTCGCTCGGCGTGCGGTCTCGGCCACCGATTCTCCGAAGCGAGGCGGGCGGCGAACGGGAAGGCCGGTTCGCCGCCCGTCGTGGCAGGGACGGGCGGTGGAGGCTCGTCGATGCGAAAGGTCTTGATCGAGTCCCAGAGGTGCTTCATTTCGGGCGTCATGGTCATGGTTCCTTTCCTCCATGGCAGCCCACCATGAACATACCAAAGCGCTTGCGCGGCGCACCCGAACGGGATGTCAAGATGGCGCGAAGAGGTGCGAGGATTCGCCTTGACGTACGGTACAAGCGGTAGTGGCCGCGACCGAACGGATGGTTAAGAGCAAGGCGGCACAAACCCAAGCCGCCGGTGGAGCTATTTGTTGACGCCGACTTCGTAAAGCTCGATCGGCAGGCCATCGGGATCGGCGAGGAACGTGAACCGGCTTCCGGTGAACTCGTCAGTGCGCACGGGCTCCGTAGCGGCGCCGCGAGTGTTCAGCGTTGCGATGGCGGCCTCGAGGTCGGTGACCGCGAGCGCCAGGTGGCGCAGGCCGCGGGCCTCCGGGTAGCTGGGGCGAGCCGGTGCGCCGGGGAATGAGAAGAGCTCGAGCTGCGCACCATCGGGCAAGCGCAGGTCCACCTTCCATGAATCCCGCTCACGCCGATAGGTCGCCGCGATCAACTCAAGCCCGAGCGTGCCCTCGTAGAAGCGGCGCGAGCGCTCGACGTCGGAGCAGATAATCGCCACGTGGTGGAGGCCCGAGATCAGCGGCGTGGTCACGGCCGAACCGTAGGGGCGGCCACGCGGCGTTCGACTCCGGATTCAACGCCGAACCGTTCGCCGCCGCAGAATCGATCCCCCGCCCCCTCCCGCCCTTACCCCAGCCTGCTCGGGTCGCGCCCCTGCTCGATCTCGCGGATCTTTTCGATCCGCCGCTCGTGCCGCCCGCCCAGGAACGGCGTCGAGAGCCAGATGTCCACAATCTTCTCGATCAGCCGCTGCCCCAACAGGTCCGCCGACAGGCACACGATGTTCGCGTTGTTGTGCGAGCGGCTCATCTCCGCCGTCAGCTCGTCGTGTACCACCGCCGCGCGAACCCCCGAGATCTTGTTCGCCGCGATCGACGTCCCGATCCCCGTGCCGCACAACAGAACGCCCATCTCCGCCTTGCCGTCGGCAACCGCGTGCGCCACCAGAAACGCCGGGTCCGGGTAGTCGCACGTCTCGCCGGTGAGGTTGCCATGCACGGTCACATCGTGACCCTGCGACCGCAGCCGGTCGGCCATCTGCCTCGTGGCCGAGGCGCCCCGATGGTCTGCCCCCAGAGCGAGTCTCATGCATCCAACTCCCGGAGTCGGCGCTCGATCAGTTCGCGTAGGTGCTGCGCCGTTTCAGTGTAGACGTGCTGCGACATCCCGATCGGGTCCGGCACATCCTCGCCGTCCGGGTCAAGCAGCTCGGCCTTCGCCGCCGCGCCGGGATCGATCGATCGCAGGGCGTGCAGGTGGCCGCGCGTCATCACATAGATACGGTCCGCCTCCGCCAGAAGCCGGCGCGACAGCGGCTTGGACCCGCCGAGCCGGTGTGAGATACCAAGTTCTTCAAGGGCCGCCAGCGCCTCTTCGGCCGGCGGAGCGCCGCTCCCCGCTCCCGTGCCCGCCGAGATCACCTTGGCATCGGATCGTCCCGACTTCTCAAGGAGGTCCGCCGCGATAGCCTCCGCCATCGGACTCCGGCACGTGTTGCCGGAACACACAAACAAGATGGTCTGCTCGAGCTGCTGTCGCACGAATCGCTCCTCAAACGCTCCCGGCCGGACCACGCGTACCGAGTTCTCGGACCCGATCTGTATCACGGTCGCCGGCTTCCCTGATGAGGGTGATCGTTCATCAACGATCAGTACCCCCGGGGGGTTCGCACCCGCTTCGCTGTCTCCTGCAAACACCGCCGCCGTATCGCGGGCCGAAGTCACCCACCGCCCAGGTCCGTCGGAAAGCTCGAGCCCCAGCACATGCCGGTTCTGCTGGGCGGCCGCGCGCACCAACTGAGTGAGCCCGGCATGGCGCGAAACCCGCACCGCGACCACGCCTTCACCATCATCCATGATTCCCGAACCACCGCCCAAGCGTGCCGCCACGCTCGCCGCCCGTATCGCCCCAACTTCGACCAGGTAGCCGGCCGGTCCCGGCGAAAGCCTCGAAACCAGGCGCGACCATGACCGCGGTGCTGACCCAACTACCTCGATCGCTGTCGGCGGATCGGGGGCCATCCAAAAAAATGGAAGGCCCGGCCCTGCGCTACCTCGGAGTACGGCTGTATGCCTCCCATCCGTCACGTCCGCCGCTATCAGCGCGGTGTACACGGTATCGGTGGGCGCGGCCACGATACCGCCCGCGAACAGGTGTCCAAGCGCGCCGTCCCACCCGCCAGACGGGGCGCTGGGGGCCGGGCCCCTCGGTCGTAACTCGTCCCGTCGTGTCATCGCCGTAGACAATAGCTTGTCGCACCCGCCCGCTCGGTCTTTCACCCCAAGCCCGTCCGTCTTGCCCCCATCGGCTCGCCGTGACTTCGGCCCGCTGCCAAACCCTATACTCCACCGGATCAACATCGCCCCCGGCGGCGAATAGCCTTGTGGAACCGTTTCGCCCAGCGAGTGGGCACCTTTCCCCCTCGCTGGGACGCCCAGGGGGCCGAGTCGGTCGCGACCTCATCTTGAAGGAGCCAGGCTTTATGGCACATCGTCAGCTCGAACGCGCCCGGCGCGCCGGCTTCACCCTGATGGAGATGATGGTCGTCGTCGTCATTGTCATCGTCGTGCTGGCGATTGTTTTCCCGGCGCTCCAGGGTGCCCGCAACGCCGCCCGCAAGGCCGGCACGCAGGCGCTGCTCGCCGACCTCGGCAAGGCCTCCAGCCAGTTTCAGCTCGACCACCGCCGCAATCCCGGGTACTTCGCGATCGCCGAGATGGCCAGCGACGAGAACATGACGGCAGCCCGCGGCTTTACCGAGATGGAGAACATTGTCATTGACCTCGCGGGCGGCATCACCCAGTCCCCGGTCGCACTCGGCAACGGCATTCCGTCCGACACAAGCGCCCAAGGACCACGGATTGTTGAAGTGGGGCCTACCGCGGCCAACACCGTCAGAATCCAGCTCGACAAGATCGGCGCCCCCACGGATGGTGGCGTGCAACGCTCCTACTGGACGCCCGAAGCCAAACTTCTCCAGCGCCAGACCCGCACGCAGCAGAAGGTCACCATGAACATCGGCCACCGCTCCCTACCGGATGTGGTAGACCCAATGGGCAACCCGCTCCTCGCATGGAACGAGGACACCGGGGCGGTGAACCTGAACTTCGGCGGAACCAGCTATAAGCCAACCAGCCCCCAGACCAGGGCTCGTTTCTACTGGGCGCCCAACTCAAGTCTACTGAGCGCCACCCAGCTCGGCCGGCGCGGAGCGAGCCAGGCGGCGCCATCTTCCCCGGCCGATTGGCCGAGCGTGCCCCACAGCGTCATCGGGAAGGGCCACGAGAATCTCTGCGCCGACGCCGCGGCCTACCCGGGTTCCTTGTCCGGCTTGCTGGGCAACCCGGCGTTCCCGAATACCACCGTTGATCCGCCCCGTCCCGCCGCTTCTCGCGGCGAGGTGATCTTCCACTCGGCCGGCGTTGACGGAATATTCCTGAGTTCAGCCGAGGCGGGCGGCAAAGCCGCGGCAGCTGCGGCCGGCCCCATCCCCGCGTGGGTGCTCAAGTACGCCCCTCCCGCCAACTCACTCAATGGCTTTGACGACGTGCTCGGCGGCGGCAACTGACCCAACTCCCTCACCGCGTTCCCAACCGCGCCGGTCCTGCGCGGCCGCTCTCCGGCCATCCCCTCCTGACGCACCTGCGCCCGTCGAGCCGATAGCGTGCCTATGCCCTACCGGCTCGCCGCGTTGAGTGAAGCGGCCCTGCGCCTGTGCCTTGGCGTGGCCGCCATGATCTTCACCGGCGCCGCCATTGCACGTCCGTTCCAACAGCCCGGCGCAACCAAGTCCGATCCGCCCCTTGTAACCGAGCCCACCGACACCCGCCCACCCGCGGCCAAGCGCGTCGTTCATCTCTTTGATTTTGAGGAACAGGAAACCAACCCCGACCCCGTTCCGCAGTTCTGGGAACGCTATTACGACCAGCCCTCCGAGGCACATCCCGGCCGCGCCGTCCGCTTTCCCCGCTACAACGTCGCGGGCTTCGATCTCACGACCGCCGCCAATGGCTCGGCCAGTGTCAAGCTCCCCTCACGCGGCGGCGGCTCCTGCATCAGGCTGATGCCCGGTGTCATCCCCGTCTTCCCGCAGGGCGAGTATCTCGTCACCGCTGCTGTTCGTACCGAGGGCACTGCCAGCGCACGGGCCCTGCTCACCGCGAGATTTCTCGATCAGAACCAGCGGGCGATCCCCGGCGGAGAGGCCTCGTCCGAGCCCGCCTCCAGCCAGGGTCTCTGGCGGCAAATCACCACCCCGCTCCCGCTCGCGCCGGAGAACGCCGCGTTCCTCCAGATCGACCTCGCGCTGTTGCAGGAGCGGGATCTCCCGCGCCCCGTGCCAGAGATCGAGACCAACCACACCGTCACCCCGCAAGACCTTGAGTGCTCCGCCTGGTTCGACCACGTCGCGGTGCTGCTCGTCCCGCGCACCGAACTGAGTGCAACGTCGTCCACCAGCATCTTCGTCGCCCCCGAGCGACCCACGCTGCGCTTCTTCGTGCGCGACCTCGCGGGCGAAGACCTCAGCGCCCGGCTCACGGTGCTCGACCTCGATGAGACGGTCGTCTGGACCCATGCGTTCCCCATCGAGCCCGGCGGCCGACCCGCCGAGTTCGTTCCAGTCCTCCCGGGACTCGGCTGGTTCCAGGCACGCCTCGACGTGCTCCGCGCCGGCGGCGCGGACGGTGAGAATGTGGACGGTGGCAGCGGGGGAGTCATCGGTTCGGCGCACACGCAGTTCATCTGGCTGCCCGAATCGCGCCGCGCACCGAGCCACCTTGTCGAGATCGACGATGCCCCGGGCAGCTCGCATTTCAGCGACCGTCGCCGCTTCGGCATGGTGGTCCCGGACCCGTCACGTCCCGAGTTCGCCTGGCCCGCATTCCTTCCCGAGCTGCTCCGGCTATCGGGCGCTCACTTCGTAATCCTGCCGGTTCCCGCCCCCCTTCGAGCCGAGGCACCGACGCCCGGCGCCGTCGCGCCGAGCCCCGAGCCCATCAACGGCTTTGATCACCTCGCCCGGCGACTCCTCGATCGTCTGCTCCAGCAGCGGATCGATGTCACGCTCGCCGTCACCGGCGTGCCGTCTGAACTCGCCCAGAAGCTCCGCGTTGATCCCGCCAGCCCGCTCGCCCTCGCCGACCACGACCCCGCGCTCTGGCAGCACATCCTCACACCCCTCCTCGAGCGCTACGGCCAGCGCATCGTTCGCTGGCAGATCGGCCCCACCGGCTCCGACGCCGCGTTTTGGCGCCGGTCCCTCTCCACCGACCTCGCCACCTTCCACTCGATCCTCCAGTCGCTCGTCCCCGGGCCGACCATCGTGCTCCCCTGGCGCGCCGATCTCTCGGCCCGTGCGCTGCCCCCTTCTCGCCCGTCCTCCCCACCCCAACCCGCCGGTGCCGCGCCCAATCAATCCGCCCCGCAGGTCGACATCTCCCTCGTCTACCCCGCGTCGTTCGCCGCGTCGGGGATACCCGCCAGCATCGGCGCGTGGCGCGGCGCAACCGACCCCGCCCCCGGGCTCACCGCCCTCTTCGAGCTCCCCGCAACCCAGTCGTTCTCGCGGCGCGACGCCGTGGGCGAGCTCATCAAGCGTGCCGCACACCTGTGGCAGGTCGGCGAGGTGGGAGAGCCGGCGGTTGAAGGCTCGGAGCCCGGCGATGCACCCGGTGTCTACGGAGCCGCTCCCCGGCTCGCGCTCGTCACCCCGTGGGAATCCATCGCCAACACCCTCGACGGCCCGCGTCCCCAGCCCTCTCCCCAGCTCGCCGTGATGCGCACGCTCCAGGATCACCTCGCCGGCCGGCGAGTCGTCGGGGTGCTCGCACCGCCGCGTGAGGCGCCCACCGTTCGCGGCCTCATCCTCGCGGGCCCGGCACCCGAGGAGGGCGGGCGAGGAGACAGCAGGGGCGCGGGTGAGCCAGGCGGCTCGTCCATCGGCACGAGCAACAGCACCGGCGCCATTGTGCTGTGGAACGAATCCACCGAGTCGCCAATCGTCGAGATGTACCTCGGCGACGGCGCCATCACCACCGTCGACCACTTCGGCAATGAGGCGCCCATCGAGCGCACGCCCGGTGATGGCGCGGCGTGCCGCGTGCGCATCACGCCGACCCCTATGTTCATCGAGGGGGTGAGCACCAACCTCACCCGCTTCATCGCCTCGTTCCGCATCGAGCCCGACCTCGCGCTCTCGTTGACCCAGACGCACGAGCACGAGTTCGTGCTCGACAACCCATGGCCGATCGCCATCACCGGCGAGCTTCAGATCATCGAGCCCACCGATGCGCAGCGCGGCTGGACCGTCTCGCCCAAGGGCCGCGTCTCGTTCTCGATCCCCGCCGGCGGCACCACCCGGGTGCCGGTCTCCTTCGCCTTCGGACCCTCGCAGGAGTCGGCGCCGATCGATTTCGTCGCCATCGTCAAACTCGCGTCCGACAAGCAGCACCCGCCCGTCGTCGTCCGCGCCCCGCTCCGCATCGGCCTGCCGGATCTCGAGCTCAACGTCGATATCGCGCTCTCCCCCGACGGTCGCGGCTCGGACGTCGTCGTCACCGCGACGGTCGTGAACAGCGGCGGCCGCGCCCGGACACTGCGCGTCGATGCCCTCGCCCCGGGGCTCCCCACGCAGCAACTCCCCATCAGCCATCTCGAGCCCGGCCATTCGGCCGTCAAACGATTCTTCTTCAAGGACGCGGGGCGTCTCGTCGGCAAGCGCATCCGGGTGTCGGTTGCGGACGCCGAGGCGCCCGAGCAACTGAATCGATCCGTCGTGATCCCGTGATGCAAAGTGGCACTGGCGCCAAAGCGCGGCCGCCGCAGCGCATTGACGAGCGCGACCGGGGGGCGGATTGAGCCGGGGGGCGCGCGGAGTTCACCATCAGGCTTTCCCCGGTGCTCGGATCGGCCTTCGGCCCCCGGGGCAGGCCTCTGCGCGGCCGGGAACCGAAGAGGTCAGCGGCACCGGGCCGCAGGGCTTGCCAGGTTACTTCGGCCGCTTCGGCTCGTTCACCCCTCGTGCGGCGGGATCCTTAGTGGAACTCCCTGCGGGGGTGTGCGACTTGTCCGCATCGCGTGCCGACTCCTTGTTCTGCGGCTCGAACTGGAGTTCCTCAAGGTACGGATGGCTCTTGCCCTGCTTCTCGCCCATCGCGATCTTCGCGTGCTCATCGCGCGCCTGCTGCACGCTCATCTTGCCGGTGAGCACGTCGTTGGCGAGGTTCAGCGAAAGCACGTTGTGCGCCTCGGTATCGCACTTCGCCGAAAGGCACCCGCCGGTACGGTCCACCTGCAAGCTGCCGTCCGAGGCGATCAGGTCCGATACTCTTTCAGAGTCGATGCGGTAGCTGATCGTGTGCATCAGGAAGTCGGGATGGGGCACCGGGAATGCGTGGTCGACCGCCTCGCGGAACACCGCGATCTTCTTGAACGGCTTCGCGTCGTGCCAGATCACGACGTTCGGGCCGACATCGCTCGGCATCCCGTGCTTCTTCGTCGTGCTCCGCACCGCCTCCAGTTGCTTGCTCTCCCACCCATTGATCGCGCGGTCGAGCATCTCCTGCGTCACCTTCGCGCTCGCTCTGCCCATTTCATCGCGGGAGCTCTTCCGGTCTGCTGTCGGTTGAGACTGCTCCGTCGAACTGTCGCGCCTCTCCGGCTGCGTGGCCGGTTTCTCGGGCTGATCCGCCACCAACGCCATCACGCTCACACTGATTCCGAGCGTCGACGCGGCGATCAGAACATTGAGTCGAGAGTTCATTGAGTTGCCCTTCCGGTTCGCGGTGATAGTTTCATTAGGACGTTGCGTACACCGTGCATCACCCCCAATTCGGGAGCCGCTTCGTCTCTGATGCATCTCAGCCAAGCATGTCATCGGGCGGTCCGTAAGCGGCTGGAAAACAGACTACATCCAGCCCCCTCTCTTCGGGCGATCAACGTGGGCACGCGGCACGGATAACACGGGGCGAGTTACGATCTCACGAGTCGCGCCGGGACGCCGCCTCCCTTGAACCACGACCTCGGCCGTTAGCTTCGCGCCCTTGCGAATAGATCCGTGCGGATCGATGACAAGCTTCCTGGGGGAGCCTTCATCGAAGAGTCTGGATGCCTCGACGGCGTCGTCCACCCAGACTCCCACCGTTCATGTTTTGCGCACAACCGCGCACCATCCGCGGAGCCATTTCAGGGAATTCTCAGATTTTCTATCTCCCGCCCCCGCCTCGACTTGCGCCGAATACCCATTCCGATAACTCCGGAATTGCCCACGTTTGTGCGCTGCGGCGCGCCCTGCTCCCCCTAAGGGTAGAGGGACGTGTGTGTTCCTCGCGTTCGCTTCTTCCTCCCGAATGCCCAGTGCCCAATGCCCAGTGCCTCGTTCCATCCCGACCTCTCCGCAGCGCTCCAGGAAACGCTCGTGATGCTGCGCGCCCAGGTCAACGACGCTGCACTCGTTCCCGCCGAGCGCCGCCTCGCCGCCAACTCCATCATCCGCCTCGTCGCTGTCGCGGCCCGTTTCCAAGGTGGCACCGGCTCCGGTGGCACCGGTCTCCAGACCGGTGTTCCTGCTCCGGCTGGCTCTGCTCCTGATGCCTCAGGCGTCCCTCCCGCGCGCCGTCAGGCTTCCTCAGTCCTCAACTCCGTCGGCCGCTCGGGAAGCCCACCCTCCGGCTCTCCCTCTTCTTGCCGCTCCTCCGCCAACCCCGACTTCGCGTACGAGCTCGGCCCCTGCCTCCCGGGTGGCCCGCCGCTCCGCAGCGGCTTTCCGTCTCCCGCCTCCTCCTCACCTCCCTTCACCCCCAACTCCCCCCGCGAAAGCCGGAAGGGGGGTGCCGGGGGGGAACCCGCCGGGTTCCCCCCGGCGCAGCAAACCTTCGACATACCACTCCATCTGAGTGCCAAGGGGGAAACCGGCACGGTTTCCCCGGCGCACCCAACCATCAGCGCCCAGACAGCACGAGCCGTCGAAACCTCACCGACTCCAGCGCCGGCAGCGCCCCACGCGCGACCCCTATCCCCACCATCGTTATTGATGAACCCGCGCGCACCCGAGCTCATCGAGTTCCACTGGCTCGACATGGTCCTCAGCGGCGGCGTGAGATGCACCCCGGAAGAGCACATCCGCTTCACGCGCCGCCACCGCGAGCTCACCGCCCGCTACCCCCAATCAGACCGCGACGCATCGGCGCCCCTCCCCGGCGAGCACCGCCCCTGCGCCTATCGCGGAACCGGGTAGGACGCGCGCACCAGCCCCGCGCCCCATGGCCCGTCGAGACCGATGCCAACCGGGCGCCGCATGACTTCGGCGACGAGGAACCGTGGGCGCACGCCCTTCGTGAGTTCTCACGCGCCGCGGAATGAAGTCGCTTCGAGTGTGGGTGAACCCGATGACCAGAACCGCTGTCTCTCAATCACCCATGCTCGGCGATCGGCCGCAGTTGCCGGATCGCCACGATGCCCAGGCGCCGTGTCAGCACGCCGTTGACCGCGCCGTCGCCGACCCGCGCCGCGACCCTGCCCGCAACCTGAGTGAGCCCGGCGGCGATCCCGCCGAGGTGCTGCGAGATCTGGCCGGTGAGGTGGTCCGCGGTCGCGGAAGTGACGTCCTCGATCTGCGACGCGGCGAGGGCGCTCACGAGAACCTGCACGAGGATGGTCGCGGTCCCCCACGGGCCCGTCCGGACGTTGTAGAGCAGGCAGAGGTCGCCGATGAGCAGGTAGGCGTTGATCATGACAATCGCGGCGTCGAAGGCCCCGCCGGGGACCGCCGCGGTCTTGATGCCGACCATGAGCGCGTACCGGTTGCTCCGTCGGCGTGCCGCCTCGTCGAGCACGGAGAGGAAGAGGCGGTCGAACTGATCGAGCCACGCGCCGTCGCCCCCGCTCTCCTGCGTGCGCAGCAGCTTGGCGGCGTGCTCGAGGCGGTCGACCTCGGCGGGGGTCACGCCGAGGCGCGACAGACGGACGCGGTCTTTGGCGCGCCCGAGGGGGTACGAGGCGAGCAGTCTTTCGAGCTGCTTGCGTGCCGCGCCGGAGCGCTCCAGGGCGAGCGTGCGCATCTCGGCGCGCTGGGCGAGCTCGCGGAGCGCCCGAGTGGAGATGCGCGGCGTGCGCCCGAGCTTGATGAAGACCCACGCGAGGCGGAGGAGGGAGAGGAGGACGGCGAGGACGATGAGCGCGAGCGCGCCCATCGCGAGGCGTCGCGGCCACAGCGGGAGGGTTGAGACCTGGTCCAGGAGCGTCGCGGCCTGGGAGAACAGAATGAGCAGCGCGAGGCCGGAGATGAGGGTGCCGAGGGCCAGGAGCGCGCCGCGCCAGCGCGCCGGGACTTTGACGCCCTCGCTGGTGAGGTCTTCCGCCGCGAGGCCGAGATGCGATGAGGCCTCCTGCCACTCGAGCTCGAGGCGAGCGAGCTCGTCGCGGCCGGCGGGGCGGACGGACTGAGGCGGGAGGTCGAGGCTGAAGAGGGCATCGGCCTGGTGAGGGGCCTGGCGCGGCGGATTCGCTTGGCTCGGGCCGTGGGGGGGGTGGGGGGGCGTGTTCATCGGTCGCTCCCGGACATGCCGAGCAGGAAGTTGATGGCGCGGTCGAGCCCGATGTGGCGCGGCGGCGTGTCTCGGTGCTCCGGCGCCGAGGGGAGCACGCGCGGGAAGCGGTACCGCAGCGGCGGCAGGCTCTCGGGCCATTCGGACGGCACCGATGAGGTGGGAAAGACGGACTCGCCCTCGTGCCCGGGCAGGCGCGCCTGGAGCATCGGGTACTCGAGGCTGGTGGTGGAGCTGACGGCGGCGCAGACGAACGTCTCGAAGCGGAGGCCGGCGTGGAACGCGGCGTCTTTCACGGCGTCGGGGATGAGATCGCGCAGGAGGTGCTCGAGTTTGGCGTGGTCGTCGCGGTGGATGCGATCGGCCTTGGTGGCGATGAAGGCGATGCGGCGCACGCCGCGGAGGCGGATGCGCTCCAGCGAGAGAAACTGCGCGAGGTTGCCGGCGAGGGCGTGCCAGGGGCGCTGGCCGAGCGCGAGATGGGAGAGGAGGAAGGAGAGGTTCCGCTTGACGCCGTTGATATAGCCGGAGCCGCCGGAGAGGAGCTGGGCGACGTCGATAAGGATGGCGAGCTCGGTGCAGGAAGAGAGCCAGCGGGCGAGGGGATCGACGACCTGCGCGCGGTATCCGCGGTAGTGGCGGTCGAACTCGGAAGCCAGCTCGCCCGCGCTCTCCGGGAGCGGCGCGAACTGGGTGGCGGCGTCGAGCCCGATGAGGCGGTGGGCCTCGAGGTACGGCGCGCCCTCGGCGTTGAAACGGTCCATGTCGACGTAGTCGCCGGTGGGGGTGACGAGGAAGGAGGAGGGCGTGATGACAGGGAGATAGGCGCCGACGAAGCGGGAGAGGAGGCGGCGGTAGGCGGCGAGGATCTCATCGGGCGGCGCGGCGCTGCCGACGAGCGCGAGGTACTCGTCGGCGTGGGCGTGGTATTCGGGGACGGTGCGCAGCAGCGCGAGCACGCTCTCGGACCATTGCCTGAACGAGCGGCCGGCCATCGACAGGTCGGCCAGACGCTCGCCGGGGAAGTCGAGCAGGTCGAGATCGAGGCTGCGCGAGGGCCAGTCGGAGCGGTGGAGGAGGCAGCGGTACTCGCTGGTGGCGACTGTCTTGCGCGGCCACTCGCGCTTGAGGCCGAGCATGTCGCGGCACCGCTCGTAGGGGAACTCGGGGAGGCCGCCCTGGGTGGGGAGGCGCGCGACCCAATCGAGGGTAACGGTGCCGTTGCCGAGCGGGAGGCGGCGCGGGTCGTGCCTTCGCAGGTGATTAATGAGCGCGGTCGTGAAGGCGGTCTTGCCCGACTGCGAGAGGCCGACGATGCCGAGGCGCACGGGCCGGCGGCGCACGCGGCGGAGGCGGTCGGTGAGTTCGCTGAAGGGGGCGGCCATCTGCCGGCATCTTTAGGGCGATGCCGGTGCGAGTTTTGCCGACGGCGGGCTGCTCGCTCCGAAAGGGGGGCCTTTGCTCGGGCCGCGCCAGGTGCTCACACCCGCACGGCGATGTCAGAGAGGCTCTCGGCGAGCCACTCGCCTCCGACGGTCCAGTGGTAGCGGACGACGTCGCCGTCGATGGTGGACCCGATGACGCTAATGGTGTTGCCGCTGGTGATTCCGGTGATGGCGCCCGTGGGGATAGGGGGCGCGGTGATCTGTTCGCTGAGGCGCGTGATCTGCCAGCCCGTGTCGGAGATCGCCGGGGCCCACCAGTAGGTGGTGAGGTTGCCGGCCGAATCAAGGCCGATGATATTGAGCCCACCCCAGCTCGTGACGTACGACGCGACGGATGCGGGCTCCATCGCTGGGCCGGTGATCTCGCTCGTGAGGTTGTTCTGGCGCCAGTCGCCGGCGAAACCGGGCACCCACCAGGTGACGGTGACGTCGCCGGAGCTGTTCATGCCGGCGAGGTTGATGCCGCCCCAACTAGTGAGGTAGGCGGTGAGGCCACCGGTGATAGGGGCGGCGCCGGTGACCTCCGAGAGGTTGACGGTGCTCCAGGCGTTTTGGCCGGGCGCCCACCAGACGCTATTGATGTTACCATTGGCGTCGAGGCCCGCGACGTTCAGGCCGTTCCAGGCCGTGACGTAGCTGATGACGCTGCCGACAAAGGCGGGGGTGCTGAGGCCCTGCGGCGCGAGATCGCGTGTCGAGATGTTGACGAACTCCCAGTCGTAATCGCCCGAGGCACCGGCGCCGGTCTGGGTGAAGCAGATGAGCTGGCCGTCGGTGGTGAGCCCCGCGACCCAGACCTTGCCGTCGGTGGTGATGAACGTGGAGGGGTCGTCACGGAACTGTGCCGTCATGCCGAGTTCGGCCGAGAGGTTGCGGATGGACCATGCGGTTCCGCTGTCGTTGGTGTAGAGGACGAAGCCGGAGGCGGAGCGTGCCGCGGCGTAGGCCCGGCCGTCCTTGGGGTCGGTCCAGGTGAGGGGCTCGCCGTCGATGTCTGGCCCGCCAGCCATGAGCAGAAAGTCCTGCGCGAGCCAGCCTGAGTCAGACTGCTGGAAAAGGATCGGGCGATCCTCGGTGTTGCGGGTGGTGATCGTGAGGCGGCCGCTGCCGCTCGCGGATCCGAAGAGCGAGGCGCCGGGATCGGCGGCGAGACTGAAGGGCGGCACCGGCGGCGGCTCCTCGTCCCCGCCACCACCACCACCGCCGCCCCCGCCATCACCACCGCCCCCGCCACCACCACCACCGCC
>JACMLW010000108.1 GCA_014379385.1 Phycisphaerales bacterium | reverse complement strand
CGGGTTCGTCGTCAGCCAGGACCAGGGCGTGACGTGGACGCGCCTGTGGGACGATACTGCGAGTCCTGCGTCCGACCAAGGCCCCAAGCTGCGCGAGTGGTGCCCGAGCGCCGCGCCCGTCTGGAACCGTTCATCGCAGATCCAGGGATCGCCCCTGGAATGTTGGATCTGCTCGAGCGATTACCGCCACAGCACGAGTTCCACCGGCGGGCGCGTGTATGTTTTCCGCATGGCCCGCCCCAACGCATCCACGGCCTGGAGCTTCGGGCCGGTGAGCGGCACCGGGCTGGTGAAGTATTTCGATATCCCCGGCGCCATCCGCGCCCACGCCCACGCGGCCCAGATCACCGAGTACAAGTCGAGCGGCCTCCAGATGCTCGCCTCCATGGGCGACGGTCTGCAGAACCGCCTGGTCCGCCATGTGATGGTCAACCGCAACCTCGATTACACCAACGCGGCCAACTGGTCCGTCACCGACGACTACCACGGACGCTACCCGCACGGCAGCGTCACGGCGACGAACTCCTTTCAGCCCATAGGCGCCGCCTTCGGCCCCGAGCCGGGCACCGTGCTCTGGGGTTCCGACCAATACACCGACTGGCTCAACCTCGTGCGCATGCCCGACGTTGACGGCACCGGCCTCAGCGCCCAATGCTCGATCGAGCACATCTATGGCCTCTCGACCGGCGCCGGTTACAAGACGTACGACGTCAGCGAGACGGTCGACATCACAGTCCCGAACATCTTCGTCATGAACCAGGGACGGCCCGAAACCAACGGGCCGATCGTGGCCTCGTTCCATGATTCGCGCGTCACTGGGCGCGTCAGCGTCGATCGCGTGCTCTACTCCCCCGGCCTCGATGTCCTGAAGGCTACCTTCAACACGCGGCGCTACACGTTCATGCAAGTCGCCGCGGCCCGGGTCGGGGAACTGACGTGTTGCACATACGGCAGCTTCATTTACTTCAACGGCTTCAACGGGACCAACCCGGATTACGTCGGCCTCAGGCGCATCCCTGCCCCATCGTACAAGATCGTTCAGCCGATCTTGGTCGCCCCCGGCGGCAAGAACATGGTGAAGGCGACTTGTTGGGTCAACGGCGACGGCCCACTCTCCACATTTACACCGATGACGCAGGTCGGCGGTCAGTGGGTGGATGGCACCCAGGTGCTCACGCCTCCCTCAATGGGCGACCGGCTCATCAAGATCAACATGCTGACGTCTGATTCATCGAACCTTGGGCTCATCGGAGTGTCGCGGGCCCAGGGTGGCACGAATTGGAATGATGTATCGCCGAGCTGGCTCAATAATCTTGCTCAGGTGCGACGGTTCCGCGGCTGGCTCCTCGATGGGTCGAAGGGACGCAAGACCCCCAACAAGACGCTCGGCTTTTCGGTCAGCTTCAATCAGGGCGACAGCACGAACCTTACCGCGTCGGGAATTCAATACTCCTCGGGTGATCAATGGTGCCCGATCACCCGCATCGCACGGCGCTTCATTCCAGGCCCGACTATTGGGAGGACCGGGCTCGTTCTCGGAGTCATCGGGAACTCCGGGGGCAATCCAGTGTTCACCGACGATAACTATGGCTGGGTCATCATCGACCTCGCACAGGACGGGAACGGCTCGCTCAGCTATCCCCAGCCGCCGGAACAGGATGGTCCAGACGAGTTGCTCACAGTGTTGCAGCTCGGCCTCGGGCACGCGATCAACTGGTCGCTCAGGCTCGCGGGTGTCCATCCGATCGGCAACTGGGACCAGTACGCGGATCGAACAGGTGCGTTGCCAACAATAGAAGATCGCCGCTGGCCGCTCTTCACGATCTGGGGAGATGACAATAACTGGATCGAGTTTATCGCCAACTGCCAGGACAACACGTTCCGGGTCAAGGTCAGGGCCAACGGGGGATCGATCTCTACGACAGACTTCGGCAGCCGCCTCTTCTGGATTGCCGATGCGCCGCTCTATGTCGGCTTTGGCTACAAGCCGTCAACCAGCCAGCTCTTCGTGGGCGCCAGCCTCGGTGGGGATCAAGTGCAAATCGCCACGATTAGCGCTGCTTTTGGCGAGGCCCTGACAGAGCTTCGTTTCCGCGGCCGTACCGGCGGTGTCTCCAATCAAGGCGAGGTCTGCGAGTTCCGCTGGCCCGGCGGCGAGATCGTAACCGAGGGGACGCCCCTCGACACTACCACCCTCCCGACCGCGTTCTCAGATTTATCCTTCCTCGATGGTCCATGAACTACCTAGAACGGAGTGTAACGTATGAACTACCTGCCATCGGTGTTTGTGGCGGCGCTGTGTTTATTGAATGCAAGCGACACGAGCGTTGGGCAATTGGTAACGTTTACGCACATTACCGAGATAGGCGAGCCGCAGCCCCCATTCAATCCACCGATCCTCGGGAGTAACTATGTGTTCTACAGCTATGGGGGGATCTATCAAGCGGACCTGAATGGAAATATCACAATACTAGTAGACGAAACAACGTCGGTGCCAGGAACATCCGAGCTCTTCGGCGGATTCGATCCGTTCGTGTCCGGAAACGATATGGGTGTTGCCTTCATAGCGGGAGGATCGAGTGTCGGAGGAGTGTATCGAACAACTTCGGACGGCGTGGCCGTGGTCGCCGACACCCTCACGGCGATTCCCGGCGAAGACGGTGCATTCGCCGCCTTTGGAACTCCAACTCGGTCTAACCTCCATGTAGCTTTTCCCGGAGGCAGATTAGGGCCCGGCGGCGGGTATACCGGGGCCTATCGCCAGGACGGTACAGATCCTGTTGGGAGAGTCGCGGACACAACGACAACTGTCCCCGGAGGTGTGGGACCGTTTCTGCGCTTCGACGGAGTGGGAATCGACGAGTTCTATACTGCATTCGCCGCGAGCAGCGATGGCCAGCCTGGCAGTCTCTATCTCGCTGATGTTGCGACAGGGCAACTCCTGCCGATTGCGGACGTAAATACACCAATCCCCGGTAGCAACCTAACGTTCAACGTTTCTGATTCGCCCCTCATCGACGAGGGCCGTATCGCCTTCCGCGGCTACCGTCTAGAGTCGTTCGTACCCGTCGCGGGGGGTGTATATGTCTACGACATCCCCACGGCGCAGATCACACCCATCATCGAGCTCTTTGATCCCCTTCCAGGCGGTGATATCCTGGGCGAGATCCAGTTTCCTTCGATTAGCGGTGACACCGTGGGCTTCGCCGGCCGCCCCGGCGACGAGTTCGGGCCCTCTACGCTCTTTGCAGTAGTAGATGGCCAGGTCTACCGCATCATCGGCGAGGGCGACACGCTCGACGGCCACTTTGTTCAGACTCTTATCTACCGTCCCGAGGGCCACAATGGCCGTCAGTTCGCATTCGCTATTCAGAGTCAGGGAAGCGCGTACGGGGCCATCTACGTCGCCACCCTCCACCTCCCCTGCCCCGCCGACTTCAACAGCGACACCCTCATCACCTCAGCCGACATCTCCGCGTTCCTATCCGCCTGGTTCCTCGACCTCGCCTCCGGCACCCTCGCCGCCGACTTCAACGCCTCCGGCGTCACCGGCTCATCCGACATCACCGCATTCCTGAGCGCGTGGTTCGCGGCACTCGCCGGCGGCTGCTGAGTACCGTCCCTTTGTCCGTTCGCCACTCTGTATCACCCTCCCCAGGAGGGAAACGTTTGGCGAACTTTCCCGCTTGCCTCGGCGTCGGCGCTGTCTAAACTTCCCGTCCCGGTACTCCCGAATCCACGGAATCACTGCGCCATGCCGACGATCAACCAGCTCATTCGCAAGCCCCGCCGCCACCAAGGCACCAAGTCCAAGGTCCGCGACCTCGAAGCGTGCCCCCAGAAGCGCGGCGTATGCCTGATCGTCCGCACCACCACCCCCAAAAAGCCCAACTCAGCGCTCCGAAAGATCGCCCGTGTGCGTCTCTCCAACGGCAAAGAGATCACCGCCTATATCGGTGGTGAGGGACACAACCTCCAGGAGCACTCGATCGTCCTGGTCCGCGGCGGCCGCGTCCGCGATCTCCCCGGTGTGCGCTACCACATCGTCCGCGGCTCGCTCGACTGCCTCGGCGTTGAGAAGCGCAAGCAGGGCCGCTCCAAGTACGGCGCCAAGAAGGGCAAATAAGGCAAGGGACTGGCCCCAGGCATTGGGCACTGGGCGCCAGATACTCAGCGAACACCACAAGGCAAGTAATCGGGTCACGCCTATGCCGGCGGGCCCGGTGAACACGGCCGCGAGCACGCCTCGCGGCGGACGAGCCAGGAGAACACGATGTCAGGCCGCATTACCAAGTCAGAGCAGCAGCTTCGCCCGGACCCGCACTACAACGACATGGTCCTCTCGAAGTTCATCAACTGCGTCATGAGCGACGGCAAGAAGGCCGTGGCCCAGCGAGTGGTGTACGAGGCGATGGACGTCATCACCGAGAAGCTCTCCAAAGAGAAGAGCCCCGAGGCTCCAAAGGACGCGCTCGCCGTCTTCCACCGGGCCATCTCCAACGTCAAGCCCTACGTCGAGGTGCGCTCCAAGCGCGTCGGCGGCGCCAACTACCAGGTGCCCATCCAGGTCAACAACCGGCGCCAACAGTCGCTCGCGTTCCGCTGGATCATCACCGCCTCGCGCGGCGAGAAGGGCCGCCCCATGGGCAGCCGCCTCGCCGACGAGATCTACGCCGCGGCCAAGGGCGAGGGCAAGGCCATGACCACCCGCGATCAGACGCACCGCATGGCCGAGGCCAACCGCGCGTTCGCTCACTTCGCACACTGAGTTCGCCGCGCCTCTGGCGCGAGCAAATACCGACGAACCCGCGGCCGCGCCCAGGAACTGGGCGCGGCCGGGTTGTTTGTAACGTCTGGCGCGACCGGCGGCGGGCCCAAGGGCGTACCGGTGTTGCTGTTTGGGCCCGGTGCGTTTACCTTTGTGTCGTTGCGCAACCGCCCTCGCTACCTCGACGGCGGCCCGCACGGCCGCGGGCTTCCCTGATCGACCAACCGATAGAGCACGCCATGTCACACCGTTACCAGACGATCCTGCTGTTCGGCGCCCCCGGGGCGGGCAAGGGAACACAGGGCAAGATCCTCGGACAGGTGCCCGGGTTCTACCACCTCTCGTGCGGCGAGGTTTTCCGCACCCTCGACATCAGCTCCGAGCTCGGCCGCACCTTCTACGAGTACTCGTCGCGTGGCGAGCTGGTGCCCGACGAGATCACGGTGAAGATGTGGCAGCAGAACATCCACGCCCAGACCATCCTCAGCCTGTACAAGCCGCGCGCCGATCTGCTCGTGCTCGACGGCATCCCGCGTAATGTGCACCAGGCCAAGCTGATGGAGAAGCACATCAAGGTGCTCAAGGTCATCCACCTCTGCTGCCCTGATAAAGAGGAGATGATCAAGCGGCTGCGTCGGCGCGCGCTCAAGGAGAACCGCGTGGATGATGCGCGCGAGGACGTGATCCGCCGGCGCTGGTCCGTCTACGAGGAAGAGACCTTCCCGGTGCTCAACTTCTACTCCGGCGAGATCGTCTCCGAGGTCAACGCGCTCGGCAGCCCCGGGCGCGTGCTGCAGCACGTGCTCGAGCAGGTGGTGCCCGTGCAGGAGCAGCACTTCAAGAATCCGGTTTCGGGCGAGCCGGACAAGCTCGAGAAGGTCTGAAAGGGCCCGCCGCGGCCTACATCGCCGACGGCAGCCCCATGCAGCGCCGCCAGGTGCTGACCTGGCCGAGGTGCGCCTGCGGATGGCCGACTATCAGGAAGTTGATCGCGCTGCCGACGGTCGGGAAGAGTTCCTTCCAGCGGCCCTCGGCGGGGTTCGGGCGCGTGAACACCTCGTCGCGCACCTCGGGGATCAGCGCGAGCGCCTTGTCGTACGCCGCGAAGTAGTGGCCCGTGAGCGCCTGCATCGACGGGAAGATCGTGCCGGCGGGATCGTCGGGGGATGGGGTGCCGTTCTTAAACAGGTCTTCCCAGTCGGCCGGGTTCGGGATCGCGCGATCGCCGAGGTCGAGCAGCGTGAGCGCGCGGAACGGGTACATCGCCAGGTGGCCGTAGCACCACGCGGGGTGGTTGCAGTCGATAACCCTGCCGTTGACATTGGGCTTGCGCGCGAAGTCGGACGGCTTGACGTCCTTGAGCAACCCTTCGGCGTACCTGCGAGCCAGATTGCCGCCACGAGCGATCATGTCTCCAGCGATACCCATGTGACTCACCTTTCTCTCTAGCTGCGCCGCTCTGCGGTGAAGCGTAGTCGGGCGACGAGATGAGCGGGCGCCCGCAGGCGGTTCAACCGCCGAGGTATTTCGCGTAGATCGAGCGGGCGCGCGCGGGGTTCTCGGTGCCACGGACGATGGCGCGCCCGTCGGGAAAGACAGAGAGTTCCAGGAAGGCGGCCCCACTTGTCGGCGAGGTCGCGGTGTCGATCGGTTCTTCAGCGAGAACGGCTCGGAGCATGAATCTCGAGCGGTGGAGTTCACTGGGTTGGGCGCCGGAGTGCCGAGAGAGCTGCGAGGCAACCTGATCGAGATCGATGCCCGAGTCCACGCCGGCCGGCCAGACCTGCACCGCCCCGGCACCGCAGAGCGAGGCGGTGGACTCGGCCGCCGCGGAGAGGTAGTCGAAGCGGCGCTGCGCGCAGCAGGGGCACGCGTCGCTGGGCGAGCCCACGTCGAGCGACCGGTGGAGATTCATCCAGGGATCGATCTCGACGAGGCGGCCATCGAGGCGGTCCCACTTTCCAAGCATGACTTTGATGGCTTGCGTGGCTTGGTACGCCGCGGCGATCATGGAGGCGGGGCCGAGGATGCCGGCGGTCTGGCAGGTGGGGACGGAGCCGGGCGCGGGCGGGGAATCCATGAGGCAGCGGAGACAGGCGGTGGCGTGCGGGAGCGGGCGGGGGATGACGGCGGCGATCATGGCGCGGGTGCCGACGGCGCCGGTGTAGATGAACGGGACGCCGAGCTTGACCGCGACATCGTTGATGAGGAGGCGGGTGGCGAAGTTGTCGGTGCCGTCGAGGATGACCGAAGGGGCGGCGCTCGTTGTGAGGGCCGCGGCGTTGCGCGGCGAGAAATCAGCGGCGTGGGCGGTGAGTTCCACTTCGGAGTTGATGGCGCGGAGTCGTGAGGCCGCGGCCGCGGCTTTGGGGGGGGAGGCGGCCGCGTCGGACTCACCGAAGAGCGTCGGGCGCGGGGGGTTGGAGAGCGCGACGGGGTCGCGATCGATGAT
>JACMLW010000107.1 GCA_014379385.1 Phycisphaerales bacterium | reverse complement strand
GTTGTCAGCAGCAGCGAGATCGCAGCGATCGAAACGCCGACCCCCAGCGCGTGCGGCAACCGAAGATACTGCCTGCACGCGAGCGGCCAATAGAACAGCAGCCATAAGGCCGAGCCGGTCGGCGCCAGCCACTTCGTCTCGATCACCCACACAAGCGGGACCATCAGTCCCGACGCCGCAAACAGGTCGATCATCCGCAGCAGGAGCCAGGGGGCCGTCACCCCCGCGACGCTGTAGGCGCCGATCCGCACCAGATGCACGCGCCGCACGCGGCAGCTCCGGAGCGTCGACGGCAAGAGTACAAAGCAGACCGGTACCAGCATCGTCGCCGCACTGATGATGCACAACAACGGGGCTGTCCCGTCGAGCGACGAGCCGCCAGACCAGTACCGGTCGGAATACGGCCAGATCGCACGAACGACCAGCGCGGCCCCATTTTCCCGAGACATCTGGGTCCACGTCCATGCTCCTCTGCCCTGCACCGCGTTCCACACCAGTGGCTCCGCGATCCCGAGCACAAGCAAGGTCGTCGTGTACACGACCAGCGCCCCGATTAGATACACTGCGAGCCGCCCCAGCCGCACCGGGTGCTCCATCCGCAGCGTGCGCCACAGCCGCCAGGGCGTCAGCGACCGCGCGAGCGTCCGCTCTAGCCGCCACACCAGCCACCGCTTCGCGTGCTCGAACGACCACTTCGGCGGCCGCAGCGACCCCAGGATCACGTCGCACCACGCGAACGTCAGCCCGCACTCGCTGCACTCGCCCTCGAGCGGGCACGACGCCGACCACGCCTTGATCACACCGCCGAGGTCGTACCCGCAGCGCGGGCAATCCGTGAGGTGGACCGGGGCCCCCGCCACGCTGCTCATCACACCGTCAACGCCAACAGCCCCGGCCTGAACGCTCGCCGTCGTCATTCATGCAGAGCATACGGAATGGCGGCCGAGCAGTTGCCCTTGGAAACGAAACAGCCGGCCCACTGGACCGGCTGCCTCGGTGTCATTGCTGCGAAAATCAGACAGATCCATCAATCATCCGCTTACGACATCCGCCCGCCGCGGCGGCGCATCGCGATGGCGCCCAACACCAGGCCCATAGCGCCCATGGCGCCGGCGCCCGGGAGCGGGATGACCGTCGCCAGCTCCGTCAGCACGACGTCGTCCAGAATCAGGCCGACGTTGTCGCCGCCCATGTTCTCGAACGAGATTGTGCCCGACGTGTTCACCGCCGGTGTGAACGTGCGAGTGACCAGCGCCAGCGGATCGGCGCTGTTGAGCACAAAGAGCTCGTTGATCAGGCCCACATTCACTAGAAGCGTGACCGTGTTCGTATCGCCGCGCTGCGACCCGCCCAGCTCAAAGTCAAGCTGGTAGGTGATCCCGGCGAGGAAGTTGAACGTCGTCGTGGTTTCTAGCAGACCCGAGTCGCCCGTGCTGCCATCGAGGTCAACATAGAGGCCGTTGCCGGGGTAGAAGTCGAAACTGCCATTGCCGATCAGATCAACAGTTCCGCCTCCGACCGTCCAGTTTGCGAAGCCGGTGTAGTTCAGGGACGCCGCGCCTCCGTTCTCCAGGTCGAACGTGTCATTGAACACCACAACGTCAGCGCTTGCCGACGCGGCTAAGCCCGCCGCAGCCGTCAAGCAAAAAACAAGTCGCCGCATCTCAATCTCCTTCATTTTCCGTCCCCCATTGCGGCGCGAGCATACCAGCCAGCTCTTGGTTGAGGGTCACGATAATCGATTTCCCAGGTGCCTAATTTCGATGGTTAATCAGGCAAAGACGAATATTGTTAATCTAGGAGGTTTCACCCGGCCCCGGCCCCTCAACCTCCGCCTCGCCACCCTCAACCGCCGCCGCGGCCACCACTACGTCGGTCTCGTCCAGCTTTACAACCCGGACCCCCTGTGTGCCGCGCCCACAGTTGCGGATCTCGCTCACCGCCGTGCGCACCAGCATTCCCTGCTTTGACACCACAACGACCCCCTCATCGTCCCGAACCGCCAGCGCCGCCACGCTCCGGCCGTTCCGCTCTGTCGTCGAGATGTCCGCCCGCCCCTTGCCGCCCCGGCTCTGCGAGCGCGGCTTGCCGGTCTCCGGCTGCACGCGGTACTCGTCCACCGGCGTCCGC
Organism: Phycisphaerales bacterium; assembly: GCA_014379385.1. Lineage (GTDB taxonomy): Bacteria > Planctomycetota > Phycisphaerae > Phycisphaerales > UBA1924 > JACMLW01. The sequence continues at coordinate 9,354 of JACMLW010000107.1, read as the reverse complement.
TTCCCGAACCCCTTCTCGGTGATGGTCAGCAGACAGATCGAGGGATCGACCGTCATCAGGTCGCCGTCCACGTCGGGCCGCATCCGGATCGCCGCGACGCCGATCACTTGGTCGCCCTCGGCGAGCTCAATCCCCTTCACCCCCGCCGCCGCGCGCCCCATCAGCCGCACATCCTGCTCGTTGAAACGGATCGCCTGCCCCGCGCCAGTCGCCAGCAGCAGGTCGTCGTTCCCGTCCGTCAGTGTCACGTCCAGCAACTCGTCCCCCTCCTTCAGCCCCACCGCGATCAGCCCGCCCTTGTGGACGTTCCGGTACTCCTTGAGCGCCGTGCGCTTTACGATCCCCTCGCGCGAGACGAACGTCAGGTAGTTGCTCCCCTCCTCAAAGTTCTTAACCGCCAGGTACGCGCACCCGCGCTCCCCCGGCTTGAGCTCGATCAGGTTCACCAGCGGCCGCCCCTTGCTCTGTCGCGGCAGCTCCGGCAGCTCGTACACCCGGATCTTGAACACACGCCCCGTGTTCGTGAAGCACAAGAGGTCGTCGTGCGTGCTCGCCACGAACACATGCTCGATGAAGTCATCGTCCTTCGCGCTCCCCGCGATGATCCCCTTCCCGCCGCGCCCCTGCTGCCGGTAGGTTCCAGCCGACACGCGCTTGGCGTACCCCTGGTTCGAGATCGTCACCGCCATGTCCTCGACGACGATCAGCGACTCGATGTTGATGTCGCCCGCCGAGTCCTCGATCCGCGTCATCCGCTCGCCCTTTGGCCCCGCGAACCGCGCCCGCATCTGCTCGCAGTCGGCCTTGAGAATGGCGATCACCCGCGACGGTCGCGCCAGGATGTCCTCGAAGTCCTCGATCTGCCGCACCAGCTCCGCGTAGTCCCCCACCAGCCGCTGGATCTCCAGCCCCACGAGCTGCAGCAGCCGCATCCCGCCGATGGTCTCCGCCTGGATCCGCGTCAGCGTCACGCCGCCGGCCCCCCGTGCCCGCCGCACCGCCTCCATCAGCCGCGCCGGGACGATCGCGGCGTACGGGTGGCTCTCCGGGATCGCAAACCGCTTGGCCATCAGCTTCTCAATCGCCTCGGGCCGCGTCTGGCTCGAGCGGATGAGCCTGATCACCTCGTCGATATCGCACACCGCGTAGATCATGCCCTCGAGCACATGGGCCTTCTTCTTCGCCTCCCCCAGCAGGAACAGCGTGCGCCGACGCACCACGTTCTCGCGATGCTCGATGTAGTACCGGATCAGCTCCTGCACGCTCAGCGTGCGTGGCTGACGGTTCACCAGCGCGATGTTGTTGATCGAGAACGTGTCCTGCAGCGACGTGAACTGGTAGAGCTGGTTCTCCACCACCGCCGGATCGCCGCCTCGCTTGATCTCGATCACGACCCGCGTCTGCGCCTCGCGCCCCGACTCGTTGCGCACGTCCGAGACATCGGTGATCTTCTCGTCGTTCACCGCGTCGGTGATGCGCTTGACCAGCCCGTCCTGCGACAGGTTGTACGGGATGGAATCGATCACGATCTGCTGGCGCCCCTCCTTGCCCTCGATCGGCTCCAGGTGCGTGGTGCCGCGCACCGTCACCTTGCCGCGCCCCGTGGAGTAGGCATCCACGATCCCGGAACGCCCGAGGATGATGCCGCCTGTCGGGAAGTCCGGCCCCTTCAGCCCGCGCCGCGCCGGCTGGTCCGCGCCATCCGCGCCTGCTCCCACGTCCTCCATCAACTCGCGCAGCGTAATCGCGGGGTTCTCGAGCGTGCGCATGATCGCGTCCAGCACCTCCACCGGGTTGTGCGGCGCCAGGCTCGTCGCCATCCCCACCGCGATGCCGATGCCGCCGTTGACCAGCAGGTTGGGGAACTTGCCCGGCAGCACCCTCGGTTCCACCAGCCGGTCGTCGTAGTTGGGCTGAAAGTCCACTGTCCCCAGGTTCAGGTCGTCCAGCATGTCCACCGCGGACTGCATCATCCGGGCCTCGGTGTACCGCATCGCGGCCGGCGGGTCCCCCTCGATCGACCCGAAGTTCCCTTGCGGGTCCACCAGCGGCGCCCGCATCTTCCACTTCTGCGCCATGCCCACCATCGTCGGGTAGATCACGCTCTCGCCGTGCGGGTGGTAGTTGCCCGATGTGTCGCCGCAGATCTTGGCACACTTGAGGTGCTTGCGCCCCGGCCGCAGATTCAGGTCGTTCATGGCGACCAGAATGCGCCGCTGCGAGGGCTTCAGCCCGTCACGCACGTCGGGCAGCGCGCGGTCCATGATCGTCGACATCGCGTACGTCAGGTACGAGTCCTGAAGCTCGCGCTCGATCTTCAGATCGACGATCACCCCCGCATCATCCCGGCCCTTCCCACCCCCGCCCCCCTCACCGCCGCCCCCCGCGCCGCCATTCCCGCCGTCCGCCGAACCCCCACCCGCGCCGGCACCACCATCAGCCGCCACCGGCGTCACTTCAATCGCGTCGCGGCTCGCAGCAGACTTCTTCGCATCGGTCATGGGGCAGGTGCTCCGATTCTGGTCGATCGATCCCGGTCGAACATCTCATCCCGGCTCAAGGTCTCTCTCCGGCGCACCGCCTCAAAGTGATGGCGGGGGGGGAGGAGGCGCGCACGTCCCCGCGGACACGCCGCATCGCGCTACATGCTCGCGTTTCCGGCCTGTCCCCAAAGCCCAAAAAACACGCCAAGTTCGTCCATGCCGAAGGCCGAAACCAGCCTGATCGGCGCGTCCGTTCATTGTAGGCAAAAGCATTGAAATTTGCTTGCCCAAGGCCCTGATTCCGCACCCGAAAAACGGCCCTCAATCCGGCTTGTATGCCCCACGTCTCCGACGCGCTCGTTCCAGCGCCGCAGCTTGACACACCTACTCCCGCTCCGGCGCCGGCCTTGCCATCCGCTCCAAACTCTCCACCGCCTCGCACACGCTCAGCAGCGCCAGGCTCGTCGCATCCACCGGCATGGATTGGTCCCACAACGACGACCGCACCCCACCGCGCGCGATCTCCGGCCGCGCGTACATCCACATCGTCGCCTCGCCGGCCGTGAGCTGTCGCACGAACCGCAGCGCCGAGAGCAGCCGCGCCAGCTCCGGCGCCCGCTCGCCCGCCTCTGTAAGCCGCGAGTCCGCCAGCATCGACGCCACGAACGCCAGCGGTCGCACGATCTGCGAGTTCGGTCGCGGCGGCAGGCTCGTCGTGAACACCACGCCCCCCGCCAGGTCGGCGTCGTCCGTGCTCAGCCCCTCGCGCGCGATCTGGAACTCCCACAGCAACGCCCGCATCCGCCGCAGCGCCAGCGCCGCCGCGAGATCGGGCGTCGCTTCAACCTTCGCGAGCTCCAGTTCTGCCCATCCCAGCCAGGGCATCTGCGCCACCAGGTCCGCGTCCGGCGTCTCACGGAAGACCTGTCGAACCACCCCGGCCGCGTGCCGGCTTTTCGCGAGCGTGAGCGCGTAGGCCGCGATCCCGCGCGAGGTCACGGGCAACGTCTCCTTGAGCTTCCCCTCGTCGAGTAGCGCGGCCTCGAGTTCATCGACGGAGCGTTGACCGTCCTTCAGAGCTCCCGTCAGCGCCACATCCGCAAGCACCAGCGCGCAGCGCGCAAACGCGTCATCCGCCTTCGCATCAAACCGCAGGTGCGCCGCCGCGCGCATCTTCGCGGCGGCCGCGCGCAAGCCGGCCGGCTCCGCATCAATCCCGGACGCCGCATACCGCGCCAGCGCGTACCCCGCGAGCGCTTCGGATCCGGACCCACTGCGGTCCGGGTCGGACCTGTTGCGCAGTGGGTCGTAGGGATCGGTCACCTGGACCGGTCGCTCGTACTCGATATCCGAGGCATACCGGCGCTCTAGATGGCCCGCTAGCCGCTGCGCCAGCCCACGCAGCCCCGCGGCCGTCATCTCGCCCAGCGGCGCCACCCGCCCGCCCCGATGCAGAAAGATCGGCTCCATCCCCGCGCCCGTCTGCGCCAGATGCACCACGCGAAACTTGTACAGCTGCGCCCCGTGCTGTTTCACCAGCGTCGCCGGCTCATCAAGGCCCATCTGCGCGCTCGGCGCCGCGGCCGACGCCGCCGCCGAGATCGCCTTGTGCGGCATCATGTCGCTCGTGAGCATCGTCCCCGGAAAGATCGCCGCGCTCCGGCCGCCGATGACCACCGTGATGCCGCTGAGCCCCGGCGCGAGCGTGCGCTCCGCCTCGGCATACGTCTCAGGCGTGATCGGCGTGGGCCCGCCGGCAAGCTCGATGCTCACGAGGATGTTCGCGGCACGCTCCGCCATCGCCTGCTCGCGCAGCAGGTCGTTGGGGATCGGCGGCAGCCTCAACTCCGCCTCCGTGATCGCTTCAACGAGCGCCTCCAGAATCGGTGCGCCCGTAGCGGGCGCGGCGAACTGAACGTGGTACGCCGATCCCCGCGCCAGCGGCATCCCCCCGTACCGGAGCTGGATGCTGCAACCCGCGACTGCCGGCAAGTCGGCAGCCGGGGAGGCCGGCGCTTCCATCCTCGCGATCGCCTCGCGCACCAGCCGGTACACGCGCAGCGCCGCCTCCGGGTCCGGCAATCGCGTGGGATCGGGCGCGCCCGGCCGGGGCTCAGCGATCACCCGCGCGGTTCTCGGACTCCCCGTCGCCGCCGGGAGCGGCTGGCTCCCCGCCGCAGAGAGCGTGATGGACGCCCCGCACATCATCATCCCGGCGAGGGCCAGCGGCAGCGCCGCCGCGCAGCGCCAGCGCCCCGTGTTGCCAAAGCTCAACATGTGTGACAGACTGAACATGCGGGTGCGTGGTTATGAGAGGGTGCAGTGGCCGCGCCGTGCCCCTGTGCGATTGCCAGTCGATACGCGGCCCGCTGGCACGGGGGTTGTAGTGTAAACATCGGAGCGTCGCAGGTCGTGACGCCCCGAACATCCAGAGACGGTCACAACACAAGAGAGCAGCACATGGCAGCATGGATGATCATGACGGTGAATCGTCGCAAGATCGCGATCCTGACTCTGCTGAGCTTCGCGGCACTCTGCTAAGTAGGTAGGGGACAGGGGCGGGGGGTCAGTGGACAGGGGGCAGCCGATACCGGCCGATCGGTGATCGTCGCAGCCCGACAACATCGCCCCACGGCATCGCCAAAAACAAAACCGCCCGGGTGTGGAGCCCGGGCGGATGCTATTGATTCACAGAGCGTTGGCGAGAGGCTTATTCCTCGTCGCTCTCAGCCGCCTCGGCTGCCTCGGCCGCCTCGGTCTTCTCCTTCTTGGACTTCTTGCCGCCGCCGAGCACGATCTTGTGCGTGCCCATGGCGCCGTGATCGTCCATGCCGCCCTTGGTCGGCACCGGACCGCGCCCCGGACGGTCGGCCCGCTCGGCGCCGGCGCTGGCGAGGCCCTCGGTGTCGCCCCACTGGGCGCGCTTGAGGGAGAGCCCGATCTTCCGCTCATCGGTATCGACCCGCAAGATCTTGACGTCCACCTCTTCACCCGGCTTGACGACGTCCTGCGGGTTCTCGACCTTGTGATCAGCGAGTTCGGAGATGTGCAGCAGGCCCTCGAGGTCCGACTCGAGCTCCACGAACACGCCGAAGTTGGTGATCTTCGTGACCGTGCCGCGGACGACCATTCCGGGCTTGTAATGCTCGGGGATGGCGTAGATCCACGGATCCTCGGTGAGCTGCTTGAGCCCCAGCGCCACGCGCTGCTTCTCGCGGTCCACCTCGACCACCACGCACTGAACCGTATCCCCCTTCTTGAAAACCTCGTTGGGGTGCGTGACCTTCTTGGTCCACGAGATATCCGACACATGCAGCAGCCCGTCGATCCCCGGCTCGATCTCGATGAACGCGCCGTAGTTCGCAAGGTTCCGCACCGTGCCCTCGATCACCGTGCCGCGCGGGTACTTCTCGCTCACGAGCTCCCAAGGGTTCACCTCGGTCTGCTTCATGCCGAGGCTGATCTCCTGCTTGTCCTTGTTGATGTCGAGGACAACGACATCGACCTCCTGCTCCGGCGCCACGATCTCGCTCGGGTGGTTGACGCGTCGCGTCCACGACATCTCGCTGATATGCACCAGCCCCTCGATGCCGTCCTCGAGCCGGACGAACGCGCCGTACGACATGATGTTGACGACCCGCCCCCGCACCCGCGACCCCACCGGGTACTTCTGCTCGATCTCCTCCCAGGGCGAGGCCTCTTTCTGCTTCAGCCCCAGCGCGATCTTCTCCTTGTCGCGGTCGATGTTCAGAACCTTGACCTCGATCCTCTGGTCGATCTTGAGCAGTTCGCTGGGGTGATTGATCCGCCCCCACGACATGTCCGTGATGTGCAGCAGCCCATCGATCCCGCCCAGGTCCACGAACGCGCCGAAGTCCGCGATGTTCTTCACCGTGCCGGTGACCAGCTCACCCTCCTTCAGGCTCTCGAGCAGGCGCTTCTTCGCCGAGTCGCGCTCCTCCTCGATCAGCTTCCGGCGGCTGATCACGATGTTCCGCCGCTCCGTGTCGATCTTCAGCACACTCGCGCGGATATCCCGCCCGATGTACTCGCCGATTTCCCCGGGACGCCTCACATCTACCTGCGACGCCGGCAGGAACACCGGCACGCCAATATCCACCAGCAGCCCGCCCTTGATCTTCCGCATCACGCGGCCTTCGACCACGTCACCCTCGCGAGTCGTGTCCACGATCCGCTGCCACGAGAGCATCCGGTCGGCCTTGCGCTTCGACAGCTCCACCAGGCCGCCGTCGCCCTCGATCCGCTCCAGCAGAACCTGGATCTTGTCGCCGGGCTTCGGCTCCGGGCCGCCCTCGAACTCCTCCTTGGGCACCAGCCCCTCGGATTTCAGCCCCACCTCCACCACCACGTCATCGCCCGCGAAGCCGATGATGCGGCCCTCGAGGATGCTCCCGGGAATGAAGTCCCCGATCTGCTCCCCGAGGAACTGGTCCATCGAGTCCAGCGCCCCCGCCTTGTCGCCCAAGGCAGCACGCAGCAGAGCGGTCGCCTCATCGTCGCCGATGCCCAGCGAAGCGATCAAATTCTCGTCGATCATTGCTTGATGTATCCTGGCGCTTGCCCCGATGAACCCCCTTGCGGCGCGGCGTGCTGCTCTCGCAGCAATCACTCACGCGAATGGAGGGGGATGCGGCCGGCGCTGTTGCCCCTGCGGGGCTGTTGAGGGTGCGTGCCCGACCGCCGCACATGCGGCAGAACCGGGAACCCCAACCATAGGCCGCGGGCGCTCGCCCCGGTGCGTACCCCGGCGCTCCAGTTGGTGCTCCCGCTCGCCGCCCGCCCGCGCTGCCCGTTTTTGTTTTTACGCGCCTCCCGGTATCAGCTCCGCGATCATCCCCGCACATCCCCCGCGCACGCTCCGGCCATCACGGGGTTTGCATCCCCCGCGCGTGGCCCGCGGCCTTCATTGACGCCTAACGTTGAGGCCCGCGACCACATTGTCGCGCGGGAATCTCCTGACCAGACAGCGCCCTCCCCAAGGACTCATCGCACCCGGCCACACGTCCCAGCCGGCCCTCGCGAGCATTCTCAACTTCATTCGTTCAGGCAATCCACATGACCACAGCCACCCCAAGCCGTCCGGCGATCACCCCCGCCAATGTCCGCAACCCCATCCTCGACGAGGTCGGCCTTCCACTCGACCCCGACAACCTCTACAACCAGACGGTCGGCGTGGTCCTCACCGCGGCCGAGATGCTCGGGCTCCCCAAGTTCGTGCAGCTCATCATGGCCCAGCCCAAGAACGAGATCATGGTCCACTTCCCCGTGAAGATGGACAGCGGCGAGTACCAGCTCTTCAAGGGCTACCGCGTCCAGCACAACAACGCCCTCGGCCCCTACAAGGGCGGCCTCCGCTTCCATCACGATGTCCACCTCGACGACGTCAAGAGCCTCGCGCTCCTCATGACCATGAAGTGCTCCCTCGTCCACATCCCCTTTGGCGGCGGCAAGGGCGGCGTCAAGTGCAACCCGCGCGACCTCTCCCAGGGCGAGCTCATGCGCGTCACCCGCCGCTTCTGCGCGGCCATCAGTCACGCCATCGGCCCGGACTACGACATCCCCGCCCCCGACGTCGGCACCAACGCCCAGGTCATGGCTTGGTTCGCTGATACCTATGAGAGCCTCACCGACTCCAACCGCAACTCGTGGGACGCCCTCCGCGTCGTCACCGGTAAGCCCGTCGAGATCGGCGGCTCCCTCGGGCGCGAGAAGGCCACCGGCCAGGGCGTGGTCGACGTGCTGGTCGAGATGCTCCCCGAGCTCGGCATCAAGATGGAAGGCATGAAGTTCAGCCTCATCGGCTACGGCAACGTGGGCTCGTGGACGGGCCGCATCCTCGCCAAGCTCGGCGCCAAGCTCGTCGCCGTCATGGACCACACCGGCGCCATCCGCAGCGACAAGGGCATCGATACCGAGGCCCTCGCCGAGCACGTCGCCAAGAGCGGCGGCGTCGGCGCATACGGCGCCGCCTCCAAGATCTCCACCGAGGAGTTCTACAAGACCAAGGTCGATGTCCTCGTCCCCGCCGCCCTCGAGCAGATGATCAAGGAGCAGGAGGCCCGCTGGATCGACGCCAAGGTCATCGCCGAGGGCGCCAACGCCCCCACGACCCCCGGCGGCGACCGCGTCCTCAACGAGCGCGGCATCGAGGTCCTCCCCGCCATCCTCTGCAACGCCGGCGGTGTCACCGTCAGCTACTTCGAGTGGATCCAGAACAAGTCCTGCACCCGCTGGACCGAGGAGCGCGTCGACCGCGAGCTCAACCAGCACATGGTCGAGGCCGCGGCACGCACCAAGCGCGCCCGCCAGCGCTACGGCTGCGACATGCGCACCGCCTCCTACATCGCCTCGCTCGACAACATCGCCAAGGCGTATGCCATCCGCGGCATCTTCCCGTAACGACCCTCCGCGATTCGAGCCTCGGCGCCAGCGGAGGGTCACCAAGAACATCCGAATGTACAACCGGCCCCCGCGCTCGCCGGGGGTTTGTTCTTTTTGTGGTCCGCGCGAGCGGGCTACCCGGCCTCGCGGTATGGGTAGGGGAGGTGCGCGCCGGGGAGTGGGCCGGAGGCGTCGAGGGCGGCCGCGGGGTAGCGGGCTTTGAGTTCGGCGAGGCGGCGCGCGTAGCGGGTGCGCTCGGCGTCGGTACACCGCGCGACGTTGAGGGCCATGTCGAGCCAGTGGAACTCGGCAAGTTCTCGCGTGCTGGTGGTGGGGGGTGTGAAGGGCTGCGCGATGACGCGGGTGTGGTCGCGGGTGTCGATGGTTTGCGGCGCCGGGGGGAACCCGGCGGGGGTTCCACCCGCGATCGGTGAAGGAGGGTTGAGTGAAGTGGGATCTGTGGTCGCGG
>JACMLW010000106.1 GCA_014379385.1 Phycisphaerales bacterium | reverse complement strand
GTACCGGCGGGCGATCACGCGCGCGTGCGACCAGGCCTTCCCGCCGCCGCCGCAGCTCAAGGGCGAGAGCCTGGCCAGGTGGATCGACGGGCACCGGTGGACCCCGGGGCAGCTCCGCCACAACAAGGCGACCGAGGTGGCGAGCAAGATCAAGATCGAGGTGGCCCGCGACCTGCTCGGGCACACCGACATCGCCACCACGCTCAGGTACGTGAAGGTCGAGGACAAGCGGCTGATCCGGGCGGCGCGGAAGCTCGGGTAGCCAGTCTGGCGATCTGCTCGCTCAACCTCACATCTCAATTTCACCGATAGCTTCGATTACAGGAGCACCTCAATGAATGAGTCTCAGATCCACAATGTTAAGGTTGGCCTCGTAGTCATGGCTGTTTGGGGCGCCGCAAGCTGGGCGGCGCAGCGCGTGGCAAGGATCCCCAAAATCGTGAAGCGACGGAGAGCGGCACGACGCGAGCAACGTCAGGACACGGAGCTCGCGGCCTACCACGAGCGCCGCCGCTCCGACCCCTACTTCGAAACGCAGGAGCGGGTGCGGGAGTGGGCCAGCCGCTAGATCGAGATGCGAGGTTAGCCTCACTCCGGCTCAAGCTCCGCCAGCGCCTGGTTGGCCCGCTGGTAGATGGCCATCGCCGCGTCCAGCCGGCTCGCGTACTCGTCGGGCGTGATGAGGTGCTCCTCCCGGGCCCGTCCCAGGCGGGCTTTGGTGGCGAGCATCACGTCCATCAGGAACCGCAGCTCGCCCGCTTCCATCTCCAGGCTCGCCGTCGGTCCGGCGATCAACGCCGTGCTCCGTGAGAAGGACCAGGACGACATCGATGCGAGACGGGAACTGTGCAGCTGGGCAAACCAGCAGCTTCGCTTTCTCGGCCTAGCCGCAAGAGATGAAGCTGGGCGCCCATCAAATATCGTCGCGGCGAGTTGGTGATCCTTACCGGGCCGGGCTTGAAGAAGCTTCGTGCGAGTGCTTCCAAGTGACGAGCCGGATGTACGAGCGTGTGATGCGGCTCGCCTGACGCGGTGTTGAGTGTCCGGAGTCTGTATCGCTGGGAGGGTTGCTTCGGCGACTGTGGTCCCACCGTACTCGCCTTCTCGCATCGACCTTGGACAACGCCGCTCAGTCCGTGATGATCCGGCCGCGGCGGGGGCGGTGAGCGGGAATGATCGCACCCGACGCGCCAATGTCTGGTTTGGCGACTCGCTAAAGCCGCCGGGATGTCGGCCCCTCAACGAAAGACACATCCCCGGTCAACCTTCGCCCGAGTCGGTGGAGCGTGGAGACCGGTATCCTAAATTCAACTTACTCCCGCGGCGAGCCAGAACCGAGCACCGGGCTGGTTTGCCCGGAGGCTGTGACGCCCTGGTGAAACCAAGGCGAGCGGGGGCATTTTCCAGGCCTCTGAACAGAGACCAAGGAGACTGACTATGTCGCGAATTATTCGTTTTCATAAAACCGGCGGCCCGGAAGTTTTGCAAATCGACGAACTGGATCTCCCGGCGCCCAAAGCGGGCGAGGTTCGTATCGCCGCGAAGGCACTCGGACTCAATCGCGCCGACGCGATGTTCCGCTCCGGGCAATACACGGAGGAGGCGCGCTTGCCTTCCCGGCTGGGCTCCGAGGTGGCCGGCACTGTTGAAGCCGTGGGAGAGGGCGTCACGGGCTTCAAGCCAGGCGACGCGGTCAGCACCATCCCATCATTTTCCCAAGGTGACTACGGCGTCTATGGAGAAGTGGCGGTCGTTCCCGCCACGGCCGTGGTGAAGCATCCGGCGTCGCTTTCATGGGAGCAGGCCGCAGCCGTGTGGATGGCCTACACCACGGCCTACGGTGCGCTCATTGATATCGGCAAGCTGACCGCGGACGACACGCTGCTCATCCCGGCAGCCTCCAGCAGCGTGGGACTGGCGGCGATCCAGATTGCCAACCTCGTCGGCGCGACCGCGGTGGCGCTGACGCGCGGACCTTCCAAACGCCGGGCCCTGCTCGGCGCGGGCGCGGCGCACGTCATCGTCACGGAGGAGGACGATGTGGTCGCCGAAGTGATGAAGTTGACGGATGGCAAGGGTGCGCGGGTCTCGTTCGATCCCGTCGGGGGGCCGGCGTTGGCCAAATTAACCGCGGCCGCAGCCAACGGGGGGATCATTTTCCAATATGGCGCGCTCAGTCCCGAGCCAACGGTGCTCCCGCTGGACACTCACTCCAAGGCTCTTTGGGTGCGCGGTTACAGGCTCTCCGAGATTAGCGGAGATCCGGCGCGTCTGGCCTTGGCCAAACGCTTTATCGTCGACGGGCTCGCCTCGGGTCACCTCAAGCCGATCATCGCGAACACCTTCCCGTTGGATCAGATCGTCGAGGCGCACCGCTATCTGGAGAGCAATCAGCAGTTCGGCAAAATCGTCGTCACCGTCTCATTCCCGCCAAGGAGCCACCGCATGAATCAAACAACCAAGAAGGAACTGAGATTATGAACCTTGCACATCTGCAACCCTTCCTGGACGCGATGCACCAGGGCAACAAAGAAGGCTTGGCCGTTCATCTGGCTGAGGATGTCTTCCTGCGAAGCCCGATCGTTGTCGAGCAGTTCCAAGGCAAGGCCCAGGTGCTGGCGGTCCTGTCGGCCCTGCTCAGCATCATCGATCG
>JACMLW010000105.1 GCA_014379385.1 Phycisphaerales bacterium | reverse complement strand
GTCGGTCCGCTGCAGCAGCACCGCGAGCTGCGCCCCGCCGAAGCGGTACACCGTCCCCGCGGCGGCCCGGAACTGGTTCTCCAGCATCCGCGCGAGCCAGCGAAGCACCGCATCACCGGTTGCCTGGGTGTGCTCTAGATTGATCGAATCAAGCCCGTCGATCTCGAAGATAACCAGGCTGAGCGGCCCCGCCCCCGCGCGCGCCTGCTCGAACGAGATCACGAGCGACTGGTCGAAGGTCGTGCGGTTCGCGACGCCGCAGACCACATCCTTCTCCTCGATGCTCAGCGGCGCCCCCAGTCGTTCGCCCGGGATCGTCATGGCCAACAGACGCTTGTTCGCCTTCTTCAGCACCCCCTCGGCATCGACGGGGCTGCCGGTATCAAGTTGCAGGAGCCGCGCTACCTCACGGCTCGCCTGTGTGATCGAGCGGAGCACGTCGTCGGCCTGCATACTGCCCAGACCAAACCACTGCTCGGCCCGGCCGTAATAGCGTCCCAGCGGGCCCGCCGGCTCTGAACTCAGCAGCACGTCGGCCGCGATGTTGCCGAGGCCGACCGCCCGGACGATCGCGGTGTGCGACGACGGCGCCGCCGTCGGCCGGTCGTGGTACTTGATGGGCATCACCAGCTCTTCGGGCAGCTTCCATCGGCGCGCCAGCATCGCCCCGATATCGGCGTGCTGGGTCTCGAACGCCTGCAACTCGAGCTTGGGGAGGGCGGCCTGATCGTGCTTGCACGCGGCCAGGATCACGCGGTACTCGTTGCCGAGCGCCTCGTGCATCGCCACCATCCCTACATCCTGCAGCAGTCCGCCGAGGAACGATTCCTCCTCAAAGCCCGTCTTCACCACCCGAGCCACCAGCCTCGCGGCGATCCCTGAATAAAGGCCCCGACGCCAATAGCTGGTGTAGTCAAAGCCCTCGGATCCCTTCTCGGAGATCGCGGCCACCAGCGAGAAACCGAGGGCCAGCGTTTTCACCGCCGAGAGCCCGAGCATGACGATGGCCTGGTTGATGCTCGCGCACCGCTGCCGCAGGCCGTAGAAAGACGAGTTGACCGTGCGGAGAATCTTGGCGGTCAGGCCCTGGTCGTTCTCGATGACCTTGGCCAACTCTTTGAGATTGACGTTCTTGTCCTGCGTCAGCTCGATGACCCGCAGCGCCACCGCCGGGAGGCTCGGCAGCCTGTCGCACGAGAGCACTCTTTCAAGAATGTCTGGGTTCATGGGAGGCGTGCTGATGAAGAACAAAGTCGGAGCAACACCCGATCAGCATGGACTGGAAGGACTCCCCTGATATCGACGCGCCCGTCGCCACACTTCCGTGCCCGATCCGGTGGGTGGTGCCGCGCCGCCGCGCCACTCCCCGAACCGGTCTAGACCGGAAGGTCGGGCCCGAACACCAGTTGCAGCGTCCGCGGCTCCCGTCCGATTACCCATCGCAGGTACGCGGCTAGCAGGCGCGCCGCGCGGTCGATAATCGTCGGAGCCGCAAGCCCGCCCACCTCCGCCAGCTCGCCGTTGAGGCGTGAGAGCAGGCCCAGTGTCTCGCTGCGGACCGGCCAGACATGAACACCAGCGCGCCGAGCCTGCTCCACCGGCTGCACCACGCCCAGCGCCGGGCAGAACCCGAGCGTTCCATCGGGAGACGCGGCCTGATCGCCGGGAACAGAGACATCGGGTCGATAACCGGTCTCGCTCAGCGCCGCCCACTGGAACCAGAGCAGCGACGCCCGCACGCTGGACGGTTCTCCAACGGAACGGAGCGACTCGAGCAGCGCGCTGAACAGGGCCGGGTGCGGGTCGTGGTGGGTCAGGACGTGCTGCACCAGCTCCGCCATGTAGAGGCCCGCGTAGTGCTGTTCAAGGCTTGCCCGCAGGCCGGGAAATGTCTCGCGCAGATCCCACTCCCCCAGGATCGCGAGCTCCGTGTTCGGCCTGATCACGAGCCCCGCCTGCCCGAACGTCAGCACCTCGAGCCCGCCCGAGAACGGTGCCTTTGGCCGCCTCGATCCCTTGGCCAGGGCGCGGACCAGCCCGTGCTCGCGCGTGAAGAGCGAAACCGTCTGGCTCGTCTCTGACCACTCCCATTGGCGGATGCAAATGGCGTCATCGTGGGCTCGCGGCACGTACAGAGCGTACCCGGCACAAATGCCGGCGCGACCGCGAGCCTGCCGAAGCGAGTCGCCGAGCGTTCGATGCCCTTACCCCGTACTGTCGGCGATGCACTTCTGCCTTGTAGACCGCGTGCTGGAACAGACCCCGGAGCGGATCGTGACCATCAAGCAGGTCTCCGCCGCTGAGGAGTACCTGCAGGACCACTTCCCAGGATTCCCGGTGCTGCCGGGTGTGCTCATGATCGAGGCGCTGGTGCAAGCGGCTCGCCGTCTCGTGGAGGATTCGTCGGACGAGCGCCTGGTGCTCGGTGCCGTCAGGGCCCTCAAATACGGGACTTTCGTCCGACCCGGACAGGTGCTCCGGGCCGAGGTGACGCTCGGGAAGCGGCACGAGGATGGGACTATCGAGTTCAGGGGAGAGGGGCGGGTGCTGACGCCCGCGGGCGGTGAATCCGCGGGGGGTGGGGCCGCCGATCCGCCCGTGGCCGTGTCGGGCCGATTTACGCTGAGACCGATCCGATTGGGAAGATCGGGCGCGACTGGATAAACTCAGGGCCCGAGTCTCAGCCCGTGCCCCCAATGGGCAAGCCGGTGCGCTCGGCGGTTCTGGGGTGTGGGACTTGTGAGGGAAGCAGGCTACATGACACGTGATGAGGTCTTTCAAAAGGTGCGGGACGTTCTGGTGGATGCCCTCGCCGTGGACGAAGACGAGGTGACGGCCGAGGCCTCGCTCGTCAACAACCTCGGCGCCGAGTCGATCGACTTCCTTGACATCGTCTTTAAGCTAGAGCAGGCGTTCGGCATCAAAATCGGGCAGGGCGAGCTATTCCCTGAGAATGTCTCGCAGGATGCGAGGTTCGTGCAGAACGGCAAGGTGACCCCCGCGGGGATCGATGCGCTGCGAGCCCGGCTGCCGCACGTGGACTTCCGATCTTTCGAGGCGGACCCGCAACTCAGCAAGGTCGGCGAGATCTTCACCGTTGACACGCTTGTGCGGTTCGTCGAGCGCAAGCTCGCGGCGTAGGAACGCGGAACTCTCATGCGCTGGATGTGGATCGATCGCGTTATCGAGCTGGTGCCCGGGCAGCGGCTTGTCGCGATCAAGAATGTCTCGCTGGCCGAAGAGCATCTGCACGATCACTTCGCCGCCGACCCCCCCACCCCCGGATCGCGCGGGCGGCCTGCTCTCCCGGTCATGCCTGCGAGCCTGATCCTGGAGGGGATGGCGCAGACGGCCGGCATCCTCGTCGGGCACGCGTCGGGGTTTGCGACCAAAGTGATCCTCGCAAAAATCGGCACAGCGAGCCTGGAGCGAGACGCGGGCCCGGGCTGCACGCTCCGGTACACCGCCACGATCGAGCGCATGGACCTCGTGGGCGCTTCGACCAGTGGAGTGGTCGAACTGATGGATCACGCGGCGGGGACGGCCGATCAGCCTGCTCGCTTCGAGCGGATTGGCGTGATCGACCTGATGTTCAGCCACCTCGATCACAACATGGGGGCGGCGGGCGCGCCCGGCGCGGCGTTCCCCAAACACAACTTCGTGTTCGGCGAGGGGTTCAAGACGCTGCTGCGGACCAGCGGGTTCTGAGCCTCAGCGCCGCTCGGGAGGCAGGGCGTGCAGCATCCCGGATTCTTCGAGGATCTGCCGCTCGAGCGGGCGCGACTTGGGCTTGAGGACCATGACCTGCGCGGCGGCGATGATGACAGGGATCGCCGAGATGGCGATGGCCCATGCGGCGACCCTGCGTCCTGTGGCGTGACGCCGGCGTCCAACGTACTCGCAGATGAGCACGACAACCACTACGGTCGCGAACTTCAGGCCGATGAGCCCCCAGAACCCGAAGAGCGCGATGGCACGGTCGGCGATGGTGTTGACCTCGCGCGCGTTGAAGTGGTGTATGACCGTGTTGGTCATCACCAAGTCGAGCGTCGAGACCAGTACATACCAGGCGTAGTGATTCGGGTAGAGGACATGCTTCCCGCCCTGCTCCACATGCGGCGCCCGCGCGCCCGTCGATGCGCTCGGTACGCCCGCCGGCGCGGCCGGGTGCGGCCTCACATCGGCACCTCTTTGAAGAGAAGGATTTTGGGCTGCTCGCCGAGGCGTGTGACGTTCGACCGATCGACAACCATCACGAACCGGCGGGCGATGCTCGGCACCATCGGCTCCTCGTTCAGCAGCCCCTCGGTGTCGGCCCGGGTGTAGCCGTGGACGATGAAGTAGACGCAGAAGACATCGCTGCGCGTGGTGACACTGTTCAGCACTGCGCCGGCGATCGTTAGCTGCTCGTCGTAGTCCTCGCGGATCTCGTCGGGGCGGGGGGGGCTGTCATACAGCGAGGTCTCGAGGCCGTGGACGTTCACGGTGGTCGTGGGATCACTCGGCCCGCTGGAGAACCCGAAACGGACAATCGAGTTATCAAGGTCGATCATGGCCGGGTCGCCCGTGCTGGTGTCGAACCCGGTGGGGTTCGTGCCGGTCGGCACATCCCGCATCATCACGCAGAGAATCTCCGAGGCCGAGGCGAAGCCGGGCTCCTCACGGATTCCGGGGACCTGGTTCCGGTCGGCGCGGCCAAGCTGGTTGAGGGAGGTCGCGAGCCCGTCTCGGAAGTCGATCGGTCTTGATGTGCCCGAGTCGTCTAGGCGCGTCAACACGCGGGCCTTGTCGCGATAGGCGATGAGGGCCGCGGCGACGTCATACATCTGCGCCGCCGGGTTGTACAGGGCACCGGGGCTGTCGCCCTCGTTGGTGCCGCTGACGGTGGTCCAGCCGGCACCGGCGGCCGTGCCGGCCCGGTCGGGGGTGAGCATCGGGAGCGTCCAGAGCGTCGCGAGGGGCGCGGTGGAGACATTGAGCAGGCCCGGGATGCCCTGCTTCACGCCGCCTACGGGGAGCGTCTGGAACTGATCGATGACGGTGAGTGCGAGGGGGACGCGGGGGAAGTAGGAGATCTCCTCGTCCGGGAGGAATCCGTACGCGTTATCGGTTTCGAGATAGGGAACGAAGCGATCAAGGCGGAGGTTGCCACGATCAAACATGTCGTCGGCGAGGCGGGAGTTGGGGGCGCCGAAGGTCGAGACGAGCGAGGCATCGAAGTACAGAGGGATAGGCACGGAGGTCGGGAGCGGCGTCGGCTCCGGCTCGTAGTCGAGCGCGAGGGCGAGGGCCTCGGTGAGGGTGGTCCAGGTCTGATCGAGTTCGACGACATTCGCGTGGTCGGGGTAGACCGCGCCGCTTGCGAGCGGGAACGGCAAGGGCACGTAGCTGGCGCCGATGCCCATCGGGAGGAGGAGGTCGGCGGCGCGGAGGGTGGAGATGATGTCTGTATTTGGGGTGGTTGTGACACCGTCGAGGTCGACCTCGAACTTCTCGTCGTTGAGGTGGACCTCGGGGTAGCGGGTTTCATACGTGAGACCCTCGGGGTTGGCGGCGATTACGCGGCCCGCGCGGTCGTAGGCGTCTTCCTTAAGCTCGGAGACAAGGGCCGATCCCGTCTGGCCCGTGAGCATGGCGATTAGCGTCGTAGCGGAGGCGTTGTCGCCGCCGGTGAAGTCGCCGCCTGTCAGATCACCGGGGTCGAACGCGTCTTCGAGCGCGTGGTTGAGCGAAGCGGCGCCGGTGGCCTTGGTCTCGAGGCAGAAGGCCGGGATGGCGCCGAGCGGTACCGAGCCCGTGGGGAGGCGGGGGTCGTCGGAGCGCTGGATCGCGCCCCACGTGGTGATAGAAAATCCGGTGTTGTCGCCCTCGGCGGGGGTGCTCTCGATGCCGGCGGCGGTGTCGCGCACATCGCTGGGGTCGGCGTTGGCGTCGAGGTCGGGGAGGTCGATCGAGCGATCGAGCGTCGAATCGGTGGTGTCGGGATCGCGCAGGCGGTCGGCAAGGATGTCGTCGTCGCGGGCGCCGGCGGCCAGCGGGTCGCCCATGCTCCGCCACAGCAGCACAACCGACTTACGTTCGTCGAGCGTGCCCGCCGCGGGCGGCGCGGAGCTCGGCCCGAAGAGGTTGAGGAAACCGGCCAGGGGCGTGGCCGGGGGGGTTGCGCCCACGGCTTCGAGCTCAAAGCGGTTGAGCTGCTGCGAATCCAGATCCGCGGGGTCGATGCCGAGCTGCTGCTGGATCCACTCCTCGACCGTCACGCCCGGGTCGCTACCGAAGGCACTGTCCCAGCGGGCCTTCACATCGGCGCGGGTTTCGGAGCTCATGACGTAGTACGTGCGTGAGTCGCGCGCCCCCAGGTTGGGAGCGCCGGGCTTGAACTCGAACACGTAGTCGCCGAACTGGAGGTAGTAGTCCTGCAGGTCAACGGCGCGGTCGAACGGATTGGTGAGCTGGAACGCGAGCACGTGGAAGAGGAAATCCTGGTTGCTCGCATCGACCGAGTCGTCGATCGAGACCTGGCGCGAGGGGTCTTCCTCGCCGGCGTCCGGGATGAGATTGCCGTTGAGATCAACGAAGTCACCGTCGTCGTCGCCCCCGTTGTCCTTGGGCGTGTCGGTGTACATGTGAAACGCCGCGGCCATCGTGATGACGGGCTGGGCCTCGGTGCCGATGACCTCAACGGCCTGGGCGCTGCGGACGTCGTTCTCGTCCGGCGCGAGGTAGGAGTTGGGTGGCGGGAATAGGACGTCGAGATTGAGGATGTGGTCTAGATCTGAGCCACCGGAGGCAAAGGCCTGGCTGGTGACCATCGCGGCGGCCTGGCCTTCCACCAACCGAAGCATCGCGCGGGTAGGCTCCTCGCCGGTGCCGGCGGTGTTCTCGTCGTAGGAATCCAGCATGTTGACGGTCATGTGGGCGGCGGTGCGGAGCGCGAGCTCGGGGCCGTTGCCGCCGTAGAACAGGGGACGGCGCATGTCAAAGTCGCCCATGTTCGACTGGCTCCATGCCAGGTCGTCGTAGGCGTAGGGCGCGAGGGCCAAGGCGTAGCCGCGGAAGAGGTCGTTCAAGTCAGCCGCGGGGTCGGCCGCCTTGCGCAGAGCCTCAATCGCATTGATGCGGAGGTCTTCGGTCGAGATGGGCGCATCGATGCCGGCCACCGGGCCAGACTTGAGCGGTCGCGAAGCGCTGACGGTGGTGAGGTGGGCACGCGGGTTGGCGCCGCTGGCGTGCTGGAGGAGCGCGCCATCATCGGCCTGGCCGTCGCGTGGGGCGTGCGCCTGCGGCGTGGGGCGCGAGTCGCCCTTGCCCCGCCACTCAACCTCCGCGGGGCGATTGGAACGGAGCGGGTCGAATGCCGGGTAGTTGGCCGACGCGCCAGAGACAATGTTCTCGAGACGGCTGGTCTGCTCGGGGTCGTTCACGCCGTGGCGGGTGAGCAGTTCGGTCTCATCGGCCAGCGTGAAACCGCGGGCCAACTCGAACGACGGGGTGCCGCCTCCAACATAGTTGGCCGCCTCCGTCCGGGCGAGGTAGTGCTGGTACTTGCTGAAGGGGGCCGTTGCCGTGGGCGCGTAGGGGAGGGGGTTGACAGAGTCGGGCGCGGCGGGGAACGGATAGTCATTATCTGCAAGCGGGGGCGGGAGAACACCGGTGCTGAGGGCGAAGCGGATGCTGGTGGCCGCGTTGCGGCCGATGATGAGCGCGGTCTGCTCGTCGTATATCTCGCCGTTGTAGATCGCGTAGTTTCCGGCGGGCCGGACGGTCCCGCTGCCGCTGGGGTAGGGCTGCTCATACCCGTCGTAGACGGTGGGGAGCACGCCGTACCAATCGGACATGGCGAGGAGACGGACCAAATCCACCTCCGACGGGAAGAGCCCGGCGGGGAGATGGCGCGTGGTAGGCGTGGTCAGAAGTTCGGGCTCGGAGGCGAAATCGGTCGCGGTGAAGGCGTTGACCTTGGCGGAGAGGTCGATGATCCGGGTCGCGATGAAGTACCGGACCTGGCTTTCCTGCGGGAACAGGGGGATGTACTCGTCGTCGGCGCGCTGCGCGGTCGTTCCCGAAAGGTTGTCGAGGCCAGGCCCCCAGCGGTAGGGCGCCCACCAACGAGAGTCACCGATCCCGTCGCCGTCGGCGTCGGCCCACTGGTTGAGGTAATAGTCCATCGCGCCGGGCCAGTTGGGACGGCCGGTGCGCAGGTCGGGCATGGGGCGGAAGGCGTGGCGCTGACGCGTGGTAAACTGGTAAGGAAGGTTGGGGTCCAGCGGCCTGTCATCGGGGTCCACAAACTCGGCGAGGCCATTGGCATCAAAGACGCTGAGCTGATCGCTCAGGCGGTTTCCGCTGTTGACAGGAGCGCCGGGAGTGAAGCCGGGGAGGGCGTCGAAGTTATTGCGCAGATGCGTGAGGTTGGCGAAGAGCCCGTCGGGAGAGACGTTGGAGATCGACATCCAACCGCGGGAGTACAGATATGGCCGCAGCGGGTCAGTGAAGATGCTCTCGGGCGCCGGGACGCTTGTCGCGGCGTTCCCATCGAACATGGGGTAATACGAGGGCTCGAACGAGGCAAGCCACGGATCGCAGCCGCGCCCGGAGGGATCGAAGCGAAACTCATTGGCGGCGGGGGCGGTGACGTGGCTGAGCGCGAACATGGAGTCGCGGAGGCTGTATACATCGCCGGGCGGATCAATGACCGTGGCGGCCGGGATGCTCGTGTCCACTCGGTTCACCGAGGGGTAATCCCACCCTTCGCGCATGTTAAGGACGCCGCCGGTCTCGGGATCAGGCTCGGTAAAGGTTTTGACGGCGTCGTCGGCGATGACGCTGGCGAGGTATTCCTTGATGGCGCTCACCTGCTCATCGATGCGGACCTCGCGCTGGAGGGTTGCGCTGCCGCGGCGGTCACCCTGGCCGATAGCGGCATACAGGATCGCGACGATGGCGAGGAGGGCGAGGACGCCCATGACCATGAGGAGGACGGAGCCGCGGGCCATGCGGACGGTGTGGTGGCCTGCTCGCGAGGGCCGCGGCGCGAAGTCCCGGAAGGAAAGGTGTGTTGCCATAGTGCGCTCGCTTGGGCGCGCGGCAGATTGCTCGGTCCCACCCACAGAAGAAGGGTGGGGGCGTCGAATCACTGCGGCGCGGGAACCTCGAAGACAAACTGCAAGGTCTGTTCGTTGATGGGCTCGCGCGGGTCGGTGAGCGTGAGCGTGATACGGATGAGCTTGGGCCAGGGCCAGGGGATGGAATCGGGGTCGTTCGCGCCGACCGGCTGGAAGGTGGGATCGATGTACCCGAAATGGGAATAGCAGAGCTGCTGGTAGAGGCCGGTTTGGTCAACGGTGTCGATGTCGTGGATCAGCGCAGAACGAACAAGGCGCGGCGGCGCCGTCGCGCCATTTCGACCGGCGTACTGCTGGAACGCGAGGGGCGGCGTGTTTGGGGTGTTGGCCTGATCGTCGTACGGCTGGGCGTACATCACCTCGCCGGTGTCCTGCACGCCGTCGAAGTCGAGATCGTTCCAGCGTTCCATACCGTGCCAGACAAGTTCGCCCTCGCGCCCGGCGAAATAATCAGGCGGGGTTGGGTTCTGCGGATATGGATACGTATTGCCGTAGGACCACTCGACGATGAACGACGAGCACGATGGGACGAACACCGACGAGGTGAGCATCACCTGGTCGGTGCGCTCATAGTCCTGCTGGGCCGAGCCGACGCCGAGGTAGTTTGGTGGCACGAGTTCGGTGCGGATGCGGCGGGAGTGGACTCCATAGCCGGAGGGAACGGGCACTAGGGGACCATCGGACGCAGCGGGGAGCCCCTGGCGCATCCAGGCCTGCATCATGTCAACCGGGCCACCGGACACGGGGAACGAACCTGATGTTGCGTCCTCGAACAGCACCGATGGGGCCATCGTGAGCGGGAAATCGCCGGCATCGAGATTCGTCGTTGCGGGAGCGCCCGAGGACGGGCGCGCGAGCAGCACCATTGATCTGATCTCATCGAGGCTGGTGGTGGCGATATCGATCACACCGGTCTCAAAGATCGGGCGCTCGGGCGAGCCGTCGCGGACGAGTGCCGGGTCGCCGGGGAGCGGGTCGGGCACGAACTCGCAGGCGTCGCGGAAGATGTCGGAGGCAGCGGGCTGCAGGGCGATCTGGATGTCGTTGTCGGGCATCTCGCTGATGTTGCCGGGCTGCCCGTTTCCAAAGGCGGTAGGGTCAGGATCAAGGCCGGTGAGTTCGCCGGTGCCGGGCGTACAGAGCAGTGTGACGTGGCGGGCGAGGATCCAGCTCCCAGCGCTCTGGTTCGGACCCGAGAAGCCGAAGGGCTGGAGGTTCGCGGGGGCGCCGGCATTATCGAGCGGAACGGGATCGATTGAAAACTGGCTGGTTGGGTTGTACTTGAGGCCGTGCCCGTAATAGATGCGTGCCGCGTTCGATCGGGCCACACGCTCGGGATGCACGGGCTCGCGCAGCGAGGTGAACGAGCCGCTAGCGAAGAACGCGATCTCGTCGACGCGCCGGGGCCTGGCGCGGGGGGTCGGCTCATCGGCGTAGAGCGAGGTAACGCCCCCGTCGTTGGCCAGTTCATTGCGGATGACCAGGAACCCTTCACGGGTCATCGAGCCAAAGTCGGCCCGCATCTGCCGCTCGAGCAGGCGCGCGTACGAGTTGAAACTGCTGAGGCGGCGGCCGAGCTTGACCGTCTCACCGGTGGCGCGGAAGACCTGAGCGATGCCCACCGCGATGATGCCAACCGCGGCCACGGCGATCAGCATCTCGATGATGGTGAAAGCGTGGCGACGCGTGACGCCCGACGTGCGGCCCAGATTGCATAACGGTCTGCATGATGTACGGCGGGGCTTTGTGCGGCGGATCGGCATCATGGCTTGACCGTCCAGAGGATGACATCGGCGGGGATCTGGGGCGTGAAGACCACCTGGGTGAGAAGGCCGGCATTGTTCTCGGCTTGGTTCAGATGCGACGGCAGAGAAGGAGAGACCTTCACATAGGGCTGATCGGCCGGCGCAACGGGGGGCACCGAGACGACGGTGTAGAGATTGCCGAGGTTGTCCACAAGTTTCTGGCCGACCTGTGCCGCGAAACGCCAGCTCGGGTCGGTGCCCTGGGTGATTGGGCCGTAGAGGCGATCGCGGAACGTGATGTTGGCATCGTTGGGGTCAACGAAGCGGGCTTCGACATGGACGGTGCGGGGCTCGGAGTAGACGCCGTTGCCGTCGCCGGTGGGGACACCATCGTCATCGGCGCCGACGGGCCAGCGGTGATCGGCGGCTGGAACGGAGGGTTGGCGCGAGACGACCTGTTGAAGCGTGGAGCCCTGCGGGACGCGGATGCGCTGGTCGATCCGGCGGATGAAGATGGCGAGGCGGACCGAATCGTTGTTGAACGTGGCGTTTGGCGCCGGCGGAGATCCAGGGATGATGCGGTTGTCGCCGTCATGCACCCGCTGGATTGCGAAGTCCCAGACGAACTGGGGATCGGCCCCCTGCGCCAGAGGGAAGATGCGGTCACGGATGTTGAGGGGTATGAGTTCGTTGAGCGGGGATGTATTTGGATTGTTCAGGGCCAGGAATGTTGCGCCGGTGCGCTCGTCGACCTCCGGGAGCATCCATTCGGTCTGCAGAAGGTACTGATTACCCGTGCCGAGGCCCAGGCTGCCGTACTGCCCGGTGCTCGGCTGGTCGCGCCATCGCCGCCAGGCACCGCTGTCGATTGACTCGAGGTTCGACAGGATCGCCTGCGTCGCGTTCGATGCGAGCACGCCCATGGTGGCATCGGTGCCCTGACGCTGCTGGCGGATGACGACGGGGAAGACCGCGCCGAGTCCCAGCAGGCCGAGCGCCAGGATCAACACCGCGATCATGACCTCGATCAGCGAAAAAGCCCGGTGTGAACGCCGCGTGTGCATGTGCATCATGGCTCGATCTCCACGTTGACAGTGCGGGCGTCGCCGCTATACCGATCGATCACGAAAATACGAGCTTCCGGCGCGTCGCCCGTGCTCCGGTCCGGGTAGCCGTCGAACGGCGCCTTGGTGTCGCCCTCGATCCAGGAAGCGATCGCCAGGCCAAGATCGGCCTGCGTGCCGGCGGAGCCGACCATGACCCGCGGCTTGGGGTCCGCGGGAACCGATGTGTAAATCGAGCCGGTGTCGCGGTCGATCTTGATTCCGAAGCGACCCAGCCCGGCGACAAGGCGTTCCTCGTCGTACAGCGCCAGCTGACCAACTGGGCGCGCGAGCACCACGTCGCTTGATTGACTGCTCAGGAGCTGCGCAAGATGCGTTGGGATGCCCGAGGGGCCAGGAGGCGAGGCCTGGACGATTGGATCGGCGAGCACCAGACGCACCCAACGGCCGAGATCATCGGCCTGATCGGCCCGGAGACGCGGGGTTGACCACGGCGCGGTCGCCAGCTTGCCGAGCGAGCTCGGACGAGGGGATACGACGATCGCGGGCACGAGACGCGACTGGCTCATGATCCCGGTGCCGGCCTCGAACCGGACCATGAAAGTCTGGCGGTTAGCGCCGCCGGAGTTGGCGCCGGTCGATCCGGCGGTTGGAGCGGTGTTGCCAAAGTAAAACCCGGTCTCGGGGAAGACCCAGTTCCGCCTCGTTGGGTGGTACCGCGCAGTGTTACCGATCCCCGCCTCGTACCACTGGGCGCTGACGGCGTTGGGCGCGACGTATGCACGGATCATCCATCCGCGCGGCAACTGAATAGGAGCGATATCCGGCACGGGGACGAAGACGTCGCGCAGCACGGACGGCGCGGTCGGCGCGGGGCCGGTCGGGTCGTCAAACTGCGCGACCTTGCGGCAAACGACCATCGAGAGCCGGCCGCCCGGCTCATAAAAGAAGACCACCGCCGAGTCGGCATCACCGGTCGAGTCGAGCGCGGCGTCGTGCCCGGCCTTCAAGCCGGCGCCCACGAGGCTCTCTGCGAGGGCGGACTGCGACGAGTACATCATCGACCGGAACGCGGGGACGGCGACAAGGATCAAGAGTGTGATGATGATGATCACCACGAGCAGCTCGATCACGGTGAATGCGACGGGCCACCGACGGGCGCCAGAGACACCCCGCCGGCAAACAATCGAACGGTTCGTGAAGCGACGGCTCATCGGCCGACCTCCGCGAGGTTGTCGTCATTGAGTTTCCCGAGGTCGCCGCGGTCGTCGTCCTCGATCAGCAGGTCAGGGCCGGCGCTCACGATCGCGTACTGCGCGGTGCGCAGCTCGTCGCGCACGGCGGGCACCCCGCCCAGCGCGATCGGGATGTTGAGGCCGATTTCGTCGGGGCCAAGCACCTCGCCGAAGTCCGGCTGCGACCGATCTTCCTCGTACCTTGTTGACCACCGGTAATAGCGGATCGGCGTTCCCCAACGGTCGTTAATCGTGATCCGCACAGGGTCATTCCGCACCAGGCGCGAGCGTCCGCCGGTCAGCGGGTCGAAGTACGCGTCGAATGTCCGACCCTTCTTGCTGAAGACCATCCCGCCCGTGGTCGAGGTGTCTGGCGCGGTAAAGCCGGGCCCCACCACGCCGTCGATCGGAACACCGGTGCCGTCGTCCTCGTCCAGCACGCCCATGAGGTAGTAGGTGAGCGAGTGCTCGCTATAGCGCGGGTCGTTCGTGCTCACCTCGCCGCGAAGGAACTGCTCGGTGCGAAGGTTCACCCGTCGCGGCGTCGCGGTCGTCACGGGGTCCGGGATGTCATTGACCAAGGGCGGGAGCACCCCGTGGTCCTGCTTGAAGCTCTGGACCGCCAGCGAGAGCGAGCGGATCAACTCGCGCTCCGCCGATTCTCGCGAGCTCCGCACCGCCCGCCCGGCCACCGCCGTAACGAGCCCCGCGAGCACGGCGATGATGATGATGACCACCATCGCCTCGATAAGCGTGAAGCCGGTGCCCCGCGCTTGTGTTTGTCTGCCTCTGGCGTTGTTCAACATGAACCTCCTGTGGCCGCCGGCCCTCGCCGGCACGCCCTTACACGTTGCCGCCCGAGGTAGAGCTCTGGAGCGACTCGATCATCGCGACCAGCGGCATGAACATCGCGACGACGATCGTGCCGACCACGCCGCCGAGGAAGACGATCAGCAGCGGCTCGATCAGCTTGACAAGCCCGCCGACGGCGACATCAACCTCCTCGTCGTAGTTGTCCGCGACCTTCAGGAGCATCGCGTCCAGGTCGCCCGTCTCCTCGCCGACGTCGATCATGTTCACCACGATCGCGTCGACGACCTTCGCCTCGCGCAGCGGCCCCGCGAAGCTCTCGCCCTCGCGGATCGAGTCGTGCACCTTGTTGAGCGCCCGCTCGAACACGTAGTTGCCCGATGTGTCGCGCGTGATCAGGATCGCTTCCAGGATGGGGACGCCCGCGGCGACCAGCGTGCCGAGCGTCCGCGTAAACCTCGCGATCGTGCTCTTGCGGACCAGCTTGCCGAACAGCGGCGACCAGAGCAGGATCGTGTCGAAGAACGCCCGCCCCGGCGTTGCCTTCCGCGCGAACTTGATGAACAGCCACACGCCGATCGGGGCGACCAGGATGTAAACCCAGCCCGGCACGGCCTGCCCGACGTTGTTGCCCGCCACCCAGCGGCTCGTGTTGATCAGAAACCGCGTGACGCTCGGGAGTTTCACACCGAAGTCCTTGAAGATCTCCTCGAACTTCGGGATGATGAACACCATGATGAACGTGACGATCGCCAGCGCGATA
This sequence comes from Phycisphaerales bacterium, assembly GCA_014379385.1. GTDB lineage: Bacteria > Planctomycetota > Phycisphaerae > Phycisphaerales > UBA1924 > JACMLW01. The sequence continues at coordinate 15,817 of JACMLW010000105.1, read as the reverse complement.
ATGACGACCGTAATCGGGTAGATCATCGCCGCCTTGATTTTCCGGCGGAGGCTCTGGGCCTTCTCCATGAACTCGGCGAGGCGCTGCAGGATGATGTCCAGCACACCGCCGACCTCTCCCGCCGCCACCATCTTGCTGTAGAGCCGGTTGAAGGCGCGCGGGTGCTTCGCCATTGACTCGGAGAGCGAGGCGCCGCCCTCGACGTCCTCCGCCACATCCTGGAGCACCATCTTCAGCCGACCGGGCTTGAGCTGGCTCTCAAGGATGTTCAGCGACCGCAGAAGGGGCAGGCCGGCGTCCTGCAGGGTGGAGAGCTGGCGAGTAAAGAGCGTCAACTGCTTGGCGGAGACGCCGCCGATGACAAGACCGCCGGACTTCTTCTTCTTGGGCTTCGCCGCGCCCTCGCCGCCCTCCGGGGCACCCGTTTTTTTCCCCTTCTGTTCCTTGACCAGCGTGGGGAAAAATCCCTGGCTCTTGATCCGCTGGATCGCCTCCTCGCTGGAGTTGGCGTCCACGGTCCCCTTCTGGGGCTTGCCGGCCGCGTTCAGTGCTTCATAGGTGAAAGTGGCCATGTTCCAAGTCTCCGGCGATCGAGCGCGGTGTTGGCGCCTCGAATGCTGCGTGAACCCAACCAACCCGCCCCTTCAAATCGTCCCCATGCCCTCATCGCAAAGCTCCGAACCTCTGTTTACCCCTCGTCCGCGATTGTTTCGCGGACCACCTCGTCGATGGTCGTCTGGCCCTCGTAGATCGCCATCAGCCCGCACTCGCGCAGCGTCCGCATGCCGAGCTTTCGGGCCGCGTCGCGGATGATGTTCGTGCTCGCCTTGCGCATCACCAGCTCGCGCAGCGTGTCGTTGAACACCATGATCTCAAAGATCGCCGTCCGGCCCCTGTAGCCGGTCTTGTGGCACCGATCGCAGCCGCGCCCGCGGAAGAGCTGCTTGCCGGCGATGTCCTGCGGCACGAGCGCCAGCTCCATAAGCTCCTCGTCCTTGGGCGTGTACGGCTCCTTGCACCCGGAGCAGATGGTGCGCACGAGCCGCTGGGCCACCACGCCCTCGATCGTCGCGGTAAGAAGGAAGTTCTCGACCCCGAGGTCAAGGAGCCGGATGATCGAGCTCGGGGCATCGTTGGTGTGGAGCGTGCTCATCACCAAGTGCCCGGTCAGTGAGGCCTGCACCGCGATCTGCGCGGTCTCGAGGTCGCGGATCTCGCCCACCAGGATCACGTCCGGATCCTGACGCAGGAAGCTCCGCAAAGCCCTGGCGAACGTCAGTTCCACCTCCGTGTTCACCTGCACCTGGCACAGCCCATCGATGTCGTACTCGACCGGATCCTCCGCTGTCAGGATCTTCGTCTCGATGTCGTTGAGCTCCTGCAGCGCGGCGTAGAGCGTTGTCGTCTTGCCCGAGCCCGTGGGCCCCGTCACCAGCACGATGCCGTTTGGCTTGCGGATGAGCTGTCGCACCCGCTCGAGGTCATCCGGCCGCAGCCCCACACGGTCTAGTGCGAGCTCGACATTCGATCGGTCCAGCACACGCATCACCACGCTCTCGCCGTGCATCGTCGGTAGCACGCTCACACGCAGGTCGATCGGCGTGCCACCCACGGTCAACTCGATGCGGCCGTCCTGCGGGAGCCGACGCTCCGCGATGTCGAGGTTCGACATGACCTTGATTCGGCTTGTAATCGCCGGGCCCAGCGCCTTGGGCGGCGGAACCATCTCGTACAGAACGCCGTCGATGCGGTACCGCATCTTGAACTCGTTCTCGAATGGCTCGAAGTGAATATCCGACGCCCGGTCCTTGATCGCCTGCAGCAACACCAGGTTGAGCAGCTTGATGACCTTGTTGTCCGACGCGGCCTCCATCACCGCGTCCAGGTCGATCGACTTGCCCCGATCAACCCCACCGCCAAGGCTCGTGAGCTTGGTGTCCGACGCGATCGCGCTCACCACGTCGGTCACGCTCTCGGCCTTCGAGAAATACTTCTTGATGAGTGCGTCGATCTCTTCCGCGTCCGAGATAACCGCCTCGACGTTGAAGCCCAGGAGCTGCCGAAGGTCGTCCATGGCGCGAAAGTTGTCCGCGCTCTTCATCGCAATCTTGAGCTTCCGGCTCTTGGGGTTGAACTCAATCGGAACAACTTGGTACGCCTGGACGTTCTGAGACGGGATCGCCTCGCGGACCTCGTCGGGGAGTTCCTTGTTGGCTAAACTAACAAATGCCATACCGGCCTGCGCTGCCAAAGCCTCAGCGATATCTCGTAGATTGCAATACCCAAGCTCAACCAGAAGCTGCCCGATCGGCACCTTACGGGTCTTCTGAATCGCGAGCGCCTCGTGTACCCGCTCTCGCGAAACCTTCCCCAGTTTGGTGAGGACGCGACCAAGCTTGCGCCCCTTCATTTCTGCAAAATCAGCGGCTGTCAAAGTTGACACGCGGGCACCACCTTCTTGCGAAAGACTACAGGATAATCGAAGCTCGCTTGGCTTTGGTTCCTCATTGCGCAGCAGAAAAACAGCTATTTTTAATCAAGACATATGGATTTTTGATTATAAATCGCCTCAATCACTCGCTATCAGCATCCTGATCAAGTTCCGTCCGCCCAACTGTGCGGCCAAGTTTGTGGACCTTATCCGTCAAGTCACTTGGATTTTTGCTCTTATCAACCATTTCCTCAGCCGAGATCTTGCCCTGCATGTAAAGCGACCAGAGATGGTCGTCCAGTAACTGCATGCCGAACTTCCTGCCGGTTTGGATGGACGAGTCGATCCGGAACGTCTTATTGTCACGGATGAGATTCGCGATCGCGGGCGTAACCACCAGGAACTCGTACGCCGCGACGAGTCCAGGAGTGTCCATTCGGCTGAGCAGCGCCTGGGACACGATCGCGATCAGCGACGTGGAAAGCTGCACACGGATCTGGTTCTGTTGGGTAACAGGGAAGGCGTCAACCACGCGGTCGATCGTCTTGGCAGCTCCGGTGGTATGCAACGTGGCGAACACCAAGTGGCCCGTCTCGGCGGCGCGAATGGCCGCCTCGATAGTTTCAAGATCGCGCATTTCACCGACCAGAATGACGTCCGGGTCTGAACGAAGCACACGCCGAAGCGCCTCGGAGAAGCTCGGCACATCGCTCCCCACTTCGCGCTGATTGACGATGCACTTCTTGTGGTAGTGGTAGTACTCGATGGGGTCTTCCATCGTGACGATGTGCCGATCCATCCCCATGTTGATGAAGTCGATCATCGTCGCGAGCGAGGTGCTCTTGCCCGACCCAGTCGGCCCGGTCACCAGGAACAGGCCGCGAGGACGACGAATGAGTTCCTTGCAGATCTCGGGCAAGCCAATCTGCTCAAAGGTCAGAAGCCTGTTCGGGATCTGTCGGCACACGATGGCGATGTCGCCGCGCTGCTTGAAGATGGACACGCGGAAGCGTGCCGCATCGCCGTAGGCGAAGCCGAAGTCGCAGCCGCCTTCTTCCTGCAGCTCCTGCTGCGAGCGCTCGGGGGTGATCGCCTTCATCAGCGACACCATGTCATCTGAGTCCAGCACCTTGGTGGCGAGGTTCTTGAGGTGGCCGTGCAACCGGAGGGTTGGCGGGCGGCCGACCGTCAGATGGAGGTCCGAGGCGCCGAGCTTGACGACGGTGTCGAGCAGGCGGTCGATCTGCATGGTTGACATGGGGACGGATCCTGCGGGTGAGTCGAACTGCGTTGGTATTTCAGAAAGATGGCGATGGAGCCATTTTGGGATTCATGCGGGAAAGAAAAGAGGCTTAGGTCTCAACATCCTCGATGACGCCCTCGATCTGCGCGATCGTCGCGACCTCGCCGGGGGTTGTGAGGCCCTTGAGAATCTTCAGCTTCCCGTCCTCCACCAGCGTGCGCATGCCGCTGGCGATCGCGGCCCGCCGGACCTCCGCGATGGGCGCGAGATTAAACGCCATCTCGCGGATCTCCGCGGTCATGGACATCATCTCAAAGATGGCCCGCCGGCCGCGATACCCGGTGTTGTTGCACGCCGAGCAGCCGACAGCGCGGTGGACCTTGCCCTTGGCCTCGTCAGGCGAGATGCCCGTGAGCGCCAGGAACTTGGGATCGGGGTCGGGGTCGAGGGCTCTGCACTCCTTGCAGAGCATGCGGATGAGCCGCTGGGCCATGATGGCCTGGATAGACGAGGCAACGAGGAACGGCTTCACGCCCATATCCACCAGACGCGTGATCGCCGACGGGGCATCGTTGGTGTGGAGCGTCGAGAACACAAGATGACCCGTGAGGGCCGCCTGGATGGCGATCTCGGCCACCTCGCGATCGCGGATCTCGCCGACCAGGATCACGTTTGGGGCCTGACGCAGCATCGTGCGCAAAATGGCCGAGAACGTGAGCCCGATTTTCTCATGCACCTGCACCTGGTTGATCCCGTCGAAGTTGTATTCGATGGGATCCTCGGCGGTGATGATTTTTTTATCGGGCCGATTCAGCACATCGAGCGCCGAGTACAGCGTTGTTGTCTTGCCCGAGCCGGTCGGCCCCGTCACAAGAAAGATGCCGTTGGGCCGACGGATGATCCGGTTGAAGATCGCGAGGTTGTCCTCCTCGAACCCAAGGTTCACCAGGCCGATCTTCACCGCATCGGCCTTCAGCACGCGCAGCACCACCGACTCGCCGTGGTACGTCGGACAGGCCGACACGCGGAAGTCCACGAACTCATCGTCGAACGGTATCTTGATGCGCCCGTCCTGCGGAACCCGCTTCTCCGCGATGTTCATCCCCGCCATCAACTTCAAGCGGGAGAGCACGGAGTTCTGCATGCGCTTGGGCAGATTGTCACGCTCGATACAGACGCCGTCGATCCTGTACCGCAGCCGCACCCGGTCGGCCATCGGCTCGACATGCACGTCCGACGACCGCATCTTCACCGCCTCGGTGAGCATGCGCGAGCACAGGCGGACGATCGGCGCATCCTCCGCCGTGATGTCGATCGACTTATCGACCGACTTGTCCACAGACTTGTCGATGGACTTGTCGATCGAGGCCGAGACTAGGCTCTCGCCGGCGCCCACCATCTTGGGCGCGTTCATCTTGGTCTCGATGTAGCTCTTGATCTGGCTCTTAGCCGTGAGCCTCGTGTCGATCTCGACGTTCAGCCGGAACCGCAGCATGTCCTGCAGCTCCAGGTCCATCGGGTCATGCACCACGAGTTGCAGGCGGCCATTCGTGCGCCCCAGCGGGAGCACTAGGTGCTTCTTAATCAGATCCTCGGGGATGAGCTTCGGATCGATCCGGCTTGCGACGGCGGCATTCGCAAGGTCCACGTACTCGATGCCGAACTGAGTGGCCAGCGCCTTGGCGATCTGGTCCTCGTTCACCATCCCGGTCTCGATGAGCGTCTCGCCCAGTCTCCTCCCCGTGTTCTTCGCCGTTTTTGCGGCGGTGTCGATCTGCATGGCCGTCACCACGCCCCACCCGATCAGGATGTCGCCAAGTTTCTTGCGGGATCGCGCCATAGGGTCAGCATGCTCAGCAAATAAAATCGGCCCGGCACGGCCGCACGTCGCGAGCGGGTCCGGACAAGAGGGACCAGATGGTAGCGGGCAAACAGTTTTCGCGCCGCGTCATCACGCTGTTCATCCGCCTTTCGGGACAGCAAGCCCCGCCGCCGTCCAGAGCCAGTCACGATGGATAACGCCGCACCGGCCGCCATCACGAGATACGATTGAGTGCATCCGAATCCGTCAGTGAGAGGCGAGTTGGACAACAAACCCCAAAATAGCAGTGTGACCGGCACAGACGGCAAGACTTGGCCACTTGATGCGAGCCCACTCAAATCCCACTCCGGCCGGCGGCTCTTGATCACCGCTGGTCCGACGTACGAGCCTATCGACGCTGTACGATTCATCGGAAACCGCTCGTCGGGACGGCTCGGAATCGCGCTCGCCGATGAAGCGGCGCGCCGTGGATGGCGCGTCACGTTGCTCCTGGGTCCTACCGCACTAGCGCCGACCGATTCGCATCTCGCGATCCGCCGGTTCCGCACAACGGCGGACCTCGAAGGGCTCCTCCGCGAAGAGGGGAGCCGTTGCGACGTACTCATCATGGCGGCGGCGGTGGCTGATTACAGGGCCTTGAATGACGAGGCCGGCGCCCACACGAAGCTGCGCCGGACCGGCGAAAGGCTGGTTTTAGAACTTGAACCGACCCCCGACCTACTCGCCGGGTTCTCCGCCACTCGGCGTCCCGACCAGTTCGTCGTTGGCTTTGCGCTGGAACCCCGGGAACGACTGCTGGTGTCCGCGCGCGCCAAGCTTGGTCGAAAAAATCTGGACTTTATTGTCGCCAACCCCCTTGAAACTATGGATGCCCCCACAATCGAGGCGACGATCCTCGGTGCCGACGGGTTCGAGAGGCAAACCGACGGTCCGCTTCCAAAGGAGTTATTTGCGCCCTGGTTGCTGGAACTGATTGAGCAGTCCTTGCGGCACCGAGCGTCGGCAAGCCTCACAACAGGGGCTTCGCACTCATGAAGGCCAAATCTGGCGGGATCGGGCAGAAGACCCAAGCTCAAAAACCAGGGCACCCCCGAAGCGGCGGCGCCGTTTCGCAGTCCAAGACGTCAATGCCCCGATCGAGTCCGGCCCGCTCCTGCGACCGTTGGCTCCCCGGTGCGATCAGGGTGGTGTACGAAGATCACGACGTGATCGTGGTTGACAAGCCGGTCGGTCTCCTGACCGCCCGGGGTGAAGATTCGCGTGCCGGGACGGCTGCCAAAAGTCTCTTCGATGCGCTGAAGGAAGATGCCCCCCGCGTGCGGCGATCCCGGGATGCCGATCGTAAGGCCGATCGCACGGGCGTATTCATCGTCCACCGGCTCGACCGCGACGCCTCGGGCCTACTGGTCTTTGCTAAGAACATGCGCGCCCTCGACTGGCTAAAGGAAGACTTCAGGGCGAAGCGCGTCAACCGGGTGTATATGGCCGTCGTTGAAGGAACGGTCGGGGAGCAGGGACACGCCGGAACTATCCAATCCTTTCTTAAAGAGGACTTCCGCGGCCACGTTCGAAGCATACAGATGGACGCCGCGGCAGACGATCCCGCGGACCCCAAGCTTGCGGTGACCCACTACACCGTCGTCGGCGTGGGCAAGCGTCTAACCCTGGTGAAGGTGAAGCTCGAGACCGGGCGCAAGAACCAGATCCGGGTTCACTTTGCCGAACAAGGGCATCCGCTCGCCGGGGATTCCAAGCACGGCGCGATGTCAGATCCACTGAAGCGGCTCGGCCTCCACGCCACTGAGCTGGCGTTCACACACCCGGCGACCGGCGCTCCGATGCAGTTTTTGAGCCCGGCCCCGCCTGTGTTCTGGAAATCCGTCGGCATCAAGACGGCTCCGGAGCCCCAACCCGGGTCGCAGCAGGAGCAAGCTCCCCGCTCGAAACATGCGGGCGCGCCCGCCGAAACTTCATGGGATGAGGTCGCCTCCTGGTACGACGAGCTGGTAGAGGGAGCGGATGGTCAGAACAAGTCCGTCCCATCCCAGGCAGCCCCGAAGCGGGGGAACGACCATTACGAGCACGTCATCGTTCCCGGTGCACTCCGCCTCCTGGGGCCGCGCACGGGCATGGGCGTCCTCGATGTCGCCTGCGGTCAGGGAATCGTTTCGCGCCGCCTCGCCGGCCTGGGGTGCGACGTTCTAGGAGTCGATGCCTCCCCGCGCCTGGTCGCCGTGGCCGTCAGGCGCGCCGGCCCCCGGGAGAGGTACGAGGTCTGCGACGCCCGCGATCTCTCGCGATTCGTGGGAAAGAACTTCGACGCCGCGGCGTGCATCATGGCCCTCGGGAACATCGACCCGCTTGACCCGGTGATGAAGGGCATCGCAGGGGCCCTTCGGCCCGGCGGCAGCCTCGTGCTGGTTGTTTCACATCCGGCATTCAGGGCGGCCAGCCAGACGTCCTGGGGCTGGGACGAGACTGCCAGAATGCAGTACCGGCGAGTCGACGGGTATCTGTCGAATGGGCAGGCGCCGATCAAAATGCACCCCGGCAGCGCCCCGGCCGTCACGACTTGGTCCTTTCACCGTCCCATCCAGAGCTACGTCAAAGCCTTGGGCGATGCGGGGATGCTCGTGGCCGCACTTGAGGAATGGCCGGGCCGGCGCGAGAGCACGTCGGGCCCGCGCGCCGCGGAAGAGAACCGTTCGCGCCGTGAGATCCCGCTCTTTCTGGGTATCCGAGCGGTCAAGGCTGATACCGCCAGCAACTGAGTGGTCCAGATCACATCCAAGGGCTCAAGCCGCAGGCCGTGGCCGCGACATCCAGACGGCCTTATATACCAGCGCCGCGAGCGATGCCCCAAGCACCGGCGCTACCCAGTACGCCCAGTGCATCTCCCAGAAACCGCCGACCAGAGCGGGTCCGAATGTGCGTGCCGGATTCATTGAGGCCCCGGTCAGCGGCCCCGCCGCGACAATGCACGCCGCCACCACCATCCCGACCTGCGCCCCCGCGAACTTGTGCGCTCGCTCATCGACCACCGCGCCCAGGATCACGAACATCAGCGCAAAGGTCATGATCGCCTCGATGCCGACCACCGCCAGCACATTTTCCTCCTTGGTGAACCTGCCGATCGTGGCGCCCAGCTCCCCCCCGCCCCGGATCGCAAGATCGTCGCCAAGGAAAAACACCAGAGCACCCGCCGCGAGGGACGCCGCCGCCAACTGCGAGGCGATGTACGCCCCCGCCGTCACGGGCGACTGCTTGCCGGCGACCACCAAGCCGATCGAAACGGCGGGGTTGAACTGCGCGCCGGAGATGTACATGCACGCCGAAACAAACACCGCCAGGATCAGCCCGTGCGCCAGCGCCACCGTCACGAGCCCCGCGGTCGGGGCCACGGGCTGCGCACCCGCCGCCGGGGAAGCCGCGATAATGATCGAGGCCGCTCCGAAGAACACGAGCGCGAACGTTCCTAGGAACTCCGCGATACATCCTTGAACCAGCCGATTCATAGGTTCTCCTCGACCGTATGAGTTGCACCGACCCCGAGCGGGTGCGTATACCTCTCTCGATGATCGACGCTCGCCGCCGCCGGGGCGCAAAAAAGCACGGCCGATTCCATTCCCGAACCACCCCGAGATGGCTCGGCTTGGCCGCCCTCGTGTTGTCTGTTCTCCCCCTGCTCGGCGGGTGCGAGAGCTCGCCGGCTGCTTCTCCCGGCGAATCCGCCCACGGCCCCGAAGTCAATCTTCCAGCTGCAATCCGCCCGCGTATCGGCGTCGCCCACGTCTTCGATGGGCAGCCGCTCATCGTCCCGGTATATGTCCAGGGTCGGGTCGAGGGCGTCAGCGTCTCCGCGGGCTCAATAACTCTCGATGCGAAACTCCACGCGCTCTCCCCAACTCCAACCGCCGAAGCACCCGGCGTGGATCCCGACGGTGCTTGGCTCGGAGCATCCCCGTCGCTCCGAGCGGCTCAACCCGGTGAGGATCCGGTCGCCTGGTTCATCGTTGCCCAAGTACCTGTCGACATCCGCGATTCATCCCTTCGCATCGGCGATCACTCGGTCCCACTGGTCATGCACGCGCCGGCGCCGCCCCTGCCATCCCTCCGCCCGCCGGTGAGGGGCCTTGCGATCCGCGCGATGCAGCAATCCAAGCACCTTCTTGCGGCGCTCCAGCGAGCCCAGCTCGATCCGGCACTCCGCTGGCGTGCGCAATCCTTGAGTGTTGCGCTCGAGATCCCCCCTCCGTCCGACGTCATTTCACCCACCGATTCATCCGGCGTCCTCGACGCGGCGGCCCTTCACCACCAGAGCCTCTGGTCCGCGGCCCTCAATCGGCTCTCGATCCTTGACGCCGCGCTCGCGACCGATGTGCATTGGCGGCTCGTCTCCGTTGTCAGTTTCGGCCATGGCATCTACATGCCTGTCTGGCCCGCTCCCGATGAAGCCATGACCCGCATGCTCGAGACGCTCCTCGATGCCGGCGCACCCGACGAGCAGGCCCTCACCATGGCCCGCGCCTGGGTTGAATCACTCCCCGACGCCGCGGCGTGGATCATCGATGATGCCGGCTGGATCGCCCTCGCTCAACCCACCCGCTCCACACCCGGCGAACCATCGCTCTCTCCATCTGCGCCCGGAGTTCCTGATCTCGCGCAATCGGTCAATGAGTTTCAGCCGATCGCCGCCGTTGTGAACTTCTTAGAAGGGCGGGTCATCGCCTGGGCCCACGCCGCCGGCGACGTCGGCCCGCCCGCCGAGCCGCTCCCGGTAGAGTCTTTTTCCTCGCAGACCGTGAAAGCCGGCCCCATGGCCGATTCCTCACGCCGATCTCTCGGCGGCCCACCCATGCTCCAAATCCGAGTCGGTGGCACTTCGATCACGCGCCCCGCGATAGCGACGTCGCTCGCGGCAGCGCCACCGGGACTTCTTATTGGCCCGCTCCACGCCGACCTCACCGGCTGGGCCATCGCCGCAGGAGCGAACGCACCGCCCATGGCCTCGCCCTTGGGCACGAAGGCGTTGCTCTATCGGAACACCGCGAGCGGCGAGGCGCACACTGGCGCACCCGATGAATCCTCGGCCCCGACCGGCTGGACGCTCTACGTCGAGTGCGCGACCGCACCCCGGCGGGGCGAATCCGAAACAACGGAAGTTCGCGACCAGGTCCGCATCTGGATCGGTCCGAGCAACGCACCGCGCGCCCTTCGGGTCGGGCCCAACGGTGCGGTCTTCGAGGAGGGGGTGCGGGAGTCCAGGTTCGGCGAGCGCCAGTACGCACCGCCCAAACTGATCGGGACTGCCCGGGCGCATATCCAAGCCGATCGCTGGTCTGCGTGGGTATCCATTCCTGCAAGCGCGATCGAGGCAGGGCCGTCACTCCGCCTCGGGATCGACCGCGTCGATGGCCTCGGCCGGCACAGCGCCTGGCCACGACCGATGCTCCCGTGGCAGATCGGCCCCGGGCGAGTCATCGTCGATCTCTCGACGTGGACCCTCCCCGGCGAGCATCTCGGCACCACGGAGAGCACCGGGCGCTGAAGGCGAGGCAGCGTGAGTCCCCGGCGTTGCATTATTCAGTTCACCGCGCCGCGATCGAAGCGCTCCGCGCCGCAGCCGCTTCGGCCCCGCCGTACCTCCGCTCAAGCGCTGCCGCCACCAGGCCGCGGAACATCGGGTTGGCCCGTAGCGGACGGCTCGTGAGCTCAGGATGGAACTGCCCGCCCACGAAGTACGGGTGCGTCTGTTCCAGCGGCGCGCCGTCGAGCCCGGTCGCACCCGGCCGCGGCAGTTCGAGCATCTGCATGATCGGCTGCGCGGGGTGACGGCCGGAGAACACCAGACCCGCCGCTTCGAGCCGCTTGATGTACCCAGGGTCAACCTCGTAGCGGTGCCGGAAGCGCTCCCGCACCCGTGTCCGCCCGTCGTAGAGCTGGCTCATGAGCGATCCGGCCCTCAGCTCGACGTCCTGGCCGCCCAGCCGCATCGTCCCGCCCAGGCCCTCGATCTTCTTCTGCTCGGGCAGCTCGCTGATGACGGGGTGGGCGCACGACGGCTTGAACTCCGTCGAGTTCGCGTCCTCGAGCCCCAGAACGTTGCGCGCAAACTCGATCACAGCTACCTGGAACCCCAGGCAGATCCCCATGTACGGGATCATGTTCTCGCGGCAGTGCCGCACCACGCGGATCTTCCCCTCCACGCCGCGCGAGCCGAACCCGCCGGGAACGATCACTCCGTCGAGCCCCGCGAGGTGCTGGGCAACGTTTGCGTCCGTCAGGTCGGTGGCCTCGATCCACTTGAGGTCCACGTCGCACCCCAGCCCCGCCGTGCAGTGCTCAACGGCCTTGTCGATGCTCGCATAGGCATCGCGCAGGCCCGCGTACTTGCCGGTGATGCCCACCGTGACCTTGCGGTTCTTTGGCGACGTCAGCCGGCGCACGAACCCCTTCCACTCCTCGCGCGACTGGTCCTCGTGGGCCGCGTCCACCCGCTCGTGCAGCCGCAGGATCGAGAGGATCTCGCGGTCCAGCCCGTCCTGGCGCATCTCGTCGGGGATCGTGTAGATGCTCGGCCGGTCGTGCATGCTGAACACGCGCCGCATCGGCACGTTCGAGAACATCGCGATTTTCTGCATCACCTGCTCGGTGATCGGGTCGCTGGCGCGGCAGGCGATCATGTGCGGCTGAACGCCCGCCTCCATCAGCCGCTTGACGCCTAGCTGCGCCGCCTTGCTCTTCTGCTCGCCGAGCGTCTGCGGCTTGATGACATAGGTAAGGGCCACGAAGCACGTCGAGTCCTCGCCCTCCTCGAACGCCAGCTCGCGCAGCGCCTCGATGTAGAACCCGTTCTCGTAGTCGCCAACCGTGCCCCCAACCTCGACAAAGACCACATCGGCCGGGCGGTGCCCGTCGCCGTGCATCGCCAACTCGCGAAGCCGCCTCTTCACCTCGCCCGTCACGTGCGGGATCATCTGCACATCGCGCCCGAGGTACGCCCCGTGCCGCTCGCGCTCCAGGATCGTGCTGAAGATCTGCCCGCTGGTCGTGAAGTTCCGGCGCGTCAGATCCTGGTCGAGCATGCGCTCGTACGTGCCCAGATCCATGTCGCACTCGGTGCCGTCATCAAGCACGAACACCTCGCCGTGCCGGTATGGGTTAAGCGTGCCGGCATCGACATTCAGATACCCCTCGAGTTTCATCGGGGCGACCAGCAGGCCTTTGTCCTTGAGCAGTTTCGCCACGCTCGAGGCGAAGATGCCCTTGCCCAGCCCGGACATCACTGTCCCGAAAACCGCGACGTACTTCGTCCGCCCCTTGCGGTACCCCTCCGGCACCGGCGAATAGAACTCGGTGTCCACGCTCCGGTTCGTTAGCCCCGCCAGCATGGTCTGCGACGGTGACTCTCCCGCAAACGCCCCCGGCCCCCCGCCCCCGCTACCCCCGCTGCTGCCACCAACTCCGCCGCCACCATCACCCCGCGCCCCCGACGACCCCACATCATAAACTGTTGTCACTTCCGCGCCCGTGGCGCGCGATCCATCGCCACACCATCGATCGGCGCTGGAATCCCAGTCGTCCCCGAGCGGCTCCACCACAGTCGATTTATTTCCCTCCCCCGCGCCGTGTCCGGCCGGCCCGTGTCCTCGTGACCGCTCAGGCTGTATGGGCATAGCACAGTGTATCGCGGCAAACGCCCCGCGCAGCGATCCCTCGGGGTCAAGATTCGTCCGATCGCTCCTCCCGTGTAGTTGTCATCTGGGCCCGCCAAGCGGCTTCATTCGTCGCAACCGCGTAGGCCGATCCGCACTCCGGGCATTGGCCGGATTCTTCCAAGCCTTGGAGGTCATACCCGCATCCAAGGCACATCATTGGTCCGCATCGCTCATATTCTTTCCGTGTCCGTCGCTCGGTCAGCGTGACCATAAGCGGCACCGCAAACATAAGACAAAAGGTCAACGCCAAGCGACGAGGATGACAGCAAGGGGAGGATCAAGGGCCATCAAGAGCACAAAGAGCACCCAGCCAGAGCAGGTACCAGCGCCTCGACCGCCGCAACACCGGGGGAACTTGCTTGAACATGCCGCAGGACCCGATGACGTTGAGCCAACTGCCGCCGCTCTAATGAGCCGCCGCCGCCACGGCCCGCTCCCCGGCCGGTAGACTCTTCCCGCGGCACAGCCGGCACGGCCCCAATGATGCCCGGCACCACCCACTCCCGCTGGAGCCTCCGTTGAACAACCCGCTCTCGTTACTCCGCCCCGCTGCCTGCCTGCTCGCCTGCGCGGCTCTTGCAACACCGCTGCTCGCCCAACCGGGCAGGCCCGAAACCCGCATCGACCCCGCCACCGGGCGCGATCTGGAGGTCTATCCCCCCGATCGCCTCTTCAACCACCACCACATGAAGCTGGTCATCGACCTGCCCGACCCCGCCACCCCCCATCTCAAGTGCCGGCAGGAGATTAAGCTTGCCGCCATCGGCACCCAGCGAAGCAGCGTGCGGCTGCGCGCCGGCGACCGGTTGTCTATCCAGTCGGTGAAGATCAACGGCCAGGCCACCACCTTCACGCACGACAAGGGAACACTCGAGATCCAGCTCCCCACCGCCGGAAGCCCCGGCAAGCCCGGTGTCCCCTTCACCATCACCACCACCTACGAGGCTGACAAGCCCGGCGGACGGGGCGCCGGCCTCACCTGGTCCAAGGACGACAACGACACGCCCGAGGTGGACTTCATGTTCCACTCCCAGGGCCAGCCCGAATCGAACCACTTGTGGTTCCCCTGCCACGACTTCCCCAACGAGCGACTCTCCACCGAGATCATCGCCACCGTCCCAAGCGAGTACCAGGTCGTCTCCAATGGCCGGCTCTGCGGCGTCTCTCGCCACCCCGCCGGCGCGTCCGACCCTGTCGCCCGCACCACCTACCACTGGTCACAGGCCGCGACACACCCCTATTACCTCGTCGCCATGATCATCGGGCGATTCGACGTCGTCGATGTTGGCGGCCCCGACACCGCGCGCCCGGGCCTCTGGATGCCCGTGTATGGCCCGGTCGGCTCCGCCGACGTGATCCGCGACTCGTTCTCGACCACGCCCGACATGGTCGCCCTCTTCGAGCGCCTCTTCGACGAGCCCTACCCCTGGGACAAATACGCCAACGTCATCTGCCGCGACTTCGCCGCCGGAGCCATGGAGAACACCTCCTGCACCACCTGGGCCGATTTCGGCGCCACCATGGGCAAGCAGTTCGTCGAGCCCACCAATGCGCACGAGCTCTGCCACCAGTGGTTCGGCGACCTCGTCGGCTATAAGTCGTGGGAGCACCTCTGGCTCGGCGAGGGATGGGCCACCTATGGAGAGTGCCTCTGGGCCGAGCACGTCCAGGGAGCGCGCGGCTACCAGCGAACCGTCTTTCAGAATCTCGCCCGCGAACGTATGACGAGCCGCGGCACGGCGCCCGCCTTCGAGGGCATGGTCACCAACCGCTACAACGATCCCGACGAGCGGTTCATGTCCGCCGACAACGTCTATTCCAAGGGCGGCGTCTTCCTGCACACGCTCCGGGCGCGACTCGGCGACGACGCGTTCTGGGCCGGCGTCCGCCTGTACCTCGACCGGCACAAGTTCGCGCAGGCCGAGACCGACGATTTTCGCAAATGCCTGGAAGAGGCGTCCGGCCAGAGCCTCGAGCGCCACTTCGATCAGTTCGCCATGCGCCCCGGAATGCCGCGATTCGCCGTTGACCTCTCGTGGGACGACTCCGAAGGCTCGTTGGTCGTCGTGTGCGATCAGACGCAGCCTGTGGACGCCGACAACCCCGCGTATGCCGTCACGCTCCCGATCTACATCACCATCGAGGGACACGAGCCCCGCTACGTCTACCTCAACACCGACACCACCCACGCCGAGGGCCGCTTCAAGCTCCCCGCCAAACCCGCGACCGTCTCGGTCGATCCCAACCTCACCGTGCTCGCCGACACCAAGGTCCGCCAGCCGCTCGCCATGCTCCTCCGCCAGCTCGAGCATGCACCAACGTTCTTCGCGCAGGCGCAGGCCGCCGAGTCGCTCGCCCAAATGCCGGATGAAGCGGCGCACGCCGCGCTCGATCGCCTCGCCCTCGACCAAAACACCGATCCCCTGCTGCGCTCCATCGCCCAGCGTCTGGTTGCATCGCGCGGCGACTGAGACTCTCCTAACTCCCTCTTTTCCTCCCCCCCGCCCGCCCTGTCCCGCACGGCTTTCGTAAACACTATCGCGTTTCCCCGCTTTCCCGAGCACACGAATGAACAGAGCCTCCCTAAACTTCGGCGCCGCCAT
>JACMLW010000104.1 GCA_014379385.1 Phycisphaerales bacterium | reverse complement strand
GACATCGCCAACCGTGAGCTGACGGCCCTCCGCTGGGACAGGAGCAACAGGCGGCTCGAGCTGCTGGGGTATCGCGATCTTGTAACGGACGCCGCGAACCAACGGATCGGTCGCTAGCACCTGCTCGCGACGCTAGGCGGTTCATTTTTTGAGACTTCTCCTTCGATCTTCCAAGGAACACCACCGATGAGCACACAGCACTCATCTCGTAGCGCCGGGCGCGGCCGGGCGGCCCTCTGGGCGAGCGCGGCGGTCCTCGCGGGTCTGGTGATCGTGCAGGCCGGCCGGGTCTGGCCGGGCCTGCTGAGCGCCCCCGAAGCGCGGGCCGATCTGGTGACCCAGCTTGGCGAGTACTCGCTGATCACCTTCTACGGCGGCAACGACGACGTGCTCGCCGTGGTCGATGGCCGCTCAGAAGAGGTCTATCTCTATCAGACGACCGGTCAGTCGCGGCTCGAGTACATCGGGCGAGAGAGCCTCCCAGACATCTTCGCGCGGGGGCGTGTGCTGGGCGCGGGCCGAAAATAGGCCGCTGGCTCTGGCCTCGGGTGCGGCATCCCCCGTTCCCATAGAATGGCATCTCGCACGCGACGTCCGCCGGCATGTCGCCGGCTCGCTCGTTCGCCCTCTAACGTTTCTCGCGCCCCAGCCCCGATGGCTGCGGCGCTGATTGCCCCTATGCCGATCCTTCCGATTGCTGTCTTTGAGGCCGACCTCGAGGCCGACCGTGCCCTGTACCAGACGCTCAAACCGCCCACCTCTATTGTTGTGCGCTTCGGCGTCATGAAAATGGTTGGTGAGTTTCCCTACGACGGCGAGGCCAAGCCTGGGTGCGGTTCCAAGATGGTCGTGCGCACCCACCGGGGCGTCGAGATCGGCGAGATGCTCACCAGCACCTGCCCCAACGCCGGGTGCTCCAAGAGCGTCACCCGCAAGGAGATGCTCGAGTACATCGAGAACTCGGGGGGGCGTGACTACCCGTTCTTCTCCGGCCAGGGCAAGGTCTTGCGGGTCGCCACCGCCGAGGATCTCAACGAGCAGTCGCGCCTCGAGGGGCTGGCCGACGGCATGCTGCGGACCGCGCGGGCCTGCGCGGCCGAGATGGGCCACACCAATATGAAGCTGGTGAGCGCCGAGCCCATCCTCGGAAAGGACCGCCTCACCTTCTACTACAACTCCGAGGATCGCATCGACTTCCGCGAGCTCGTCTTCCGCCTCGCCGCCGAGTACCAGACCCGCATCGAGATGCGGCAGATCGGGGCCCGAGACGAGGCCCGCCTGACCGCCGATTACGAGCGCTGCGGCCAGCACTGCTGCTGCAAGCAGTTCCTCAAGGTTCTCAAGCCCGTCAGCATGAAGTCCGCCAAGGTGCAGAAGGCCACGCTCGATCCGCTCAAGATCTCCGGTCGGTGCGGACGCCTGATGTGCTGCCTCCGCTACGAAGACCAAACCTATGCCGAGCTCGCGGCACGGCTCCCGAAAAAGAAGACCCGTGTGCACACCTCCGAGGGGATCGGCACCGTGATCGACGGGCAGATCCTCACGCAGCTTGTACTCGTGCAGCTCGACGACGTGAATCAGCAGATCGCGGTGCCGCTGGAAGACATCGAGATCCTGACCGGCGATGCGGCCCGACCCGCTCCGCCCCGCCCCACGCCGACCACCTCCTCCTCCCGGCCATCGGCCCCGGGCGCACCGCCATCCGCTCCAGGAACGGCGCCGATTCGGGGTGATGGGCCGCGGCGAACCGACCGGCCGCAGGGTGAGCCGGCGCGCCCGAGTCAGGGTGAGGGCGACAGCGAACGGCCGCCACGGTCGGACCATCCGAACCAACCTCGCGAGCGGGCGCGATCCCCGGTGCCCGAGTCGGCGGTGCCCCCGCAGGTCCGCCAAAACCGCCCGCAGACAAACGTACCTCCTCCCGCCCCGCCCCCCGGCGCCCCGCACGACGACGCCCGCGAACACGAAGTCGAGGGCGAGCAGGGCATGACGGGCGATCCCGGCGCGCCCGGTTCATCCGGAACCGATCAGCCGCCACCGACCGAAGGGAACGGCGAGAGAGGCGCTCGCGCCGAGGGATCGAATCGGCGCCGTCGCAGGCGCAGGCGCCGGCCAGGCGGAGGTCAGTCCGAAGGGAATAGCCCGGGACCGCGCAGCGGCCCCGCCGCGTAGCTCGAATGCAATACTGGACTTGGCGGCTCGCCCGATTGGTCATCCGCCCCAGCGCACCGGCCGCACCACCTCATGCACGGCCCAGCCGGTGATGGGATTTGTTGGCGCCGCGCCGTGTTCTCCCCCCACGTCCCGCCTGAGCTGCGAGCGCGAGAGCCACTTGGCCTCGTACGTATCGAGCACGGCGAGCGGCGCGAGCTTGCGCACGCCCGGCACCTCTGAGAGCGCCGTGCCGCCCAGCGGCCCCTCGCGCAGCACCCGGCCCGGTTCGAGGTCAAGACTTTGCCTGACGCCCCCGACCGTCCAGGTCACACGGGCCTCACCGATCTGTGGGTCGGCCGCCTCTACACCATTAACAAGCACCAGCTGTCGCGGCTCGTCGCCCGTGTACCTGATCCAGACCACGGATCTGGCGGCACCTGACCCGAGCGCGCTGGTCACTGGTTCTCCGTGGGATTCGGCGTGGAAACGTCCCCAGCGCAGTTCCTCGATCGGAAGTTGCCACGGCCGGATCGTGAGGTCGAGATACTCGGTATACCCAGTCCCAACCATCTCGGGCCCGCCGCTGATCTCGAGGCGTGCCGCGGCTCGCGGCATCCGGCAATCCCAGATGACCTGACCCTCGCCGGTGGCAAAGAGCGTTCGCTCGCCCAGACGTGCGGTGGGCGGGAGGGGTGCGGCGGGGGGCGAAGCGGCGGGCTCTTCCTCCCATTCGCCCTTCACCTTCAGGCCCGCGCAGTTCCAGCGGATGCGACCGTCTTCGTGTTCGATGGGCTCGCTCGCGTCCCGGAGCGTGGAGTGGTGACGCACGCGCCACGCATCGCCGGATCCCCACCCAGTCGCGTGGATGGACCCGGCGTAGTGGAGCGTAATGCCCATCCATCGCAGGCGCGCCCAGTAGCCGATGAACGCCCGCCCGTCGGGCGTGACGCAGTCGAGGTACCACTTGGCGAGGCGGAATGAGCCGGGCATCGTGAGGTCACACGATACACACCGGTGCCGGACTCGTCTGCGGGCGTCGTGCTAGGGCACCCACGGGATCTCGGGCCCGCCGAGGTCGCGGCCGCGGAGGCCGGAGCGGGTCCAGCGGAATCGGCCTACCTGACTGGACATGACACCGGAGGGCAGGGGTGGCTCGAAGTTTGCCGGCTGGTAGTTCACGATCATCGGGAAGGGCGTCGAGGGGGAGTTGGGGTTGAACCCGGCGTTTGATTCGGCAGAGGCGAGGAGGTGGGCTGAGCCGTCGACCATGACGCCCGCGAGTCGGGCCTCGGGCATGGTGAAGAACGGTGTGCGCGTACCGAAGTGACGCTGGTGCTGGTCAAAGAGGAGAACCTTGTGGGAGGGGTGCCGGACGTCGGTGCGGACGCGTGAAGCGATTGCACCTTGGGGGATGAAGTACTGATTGTGGGCGCTTCCCTGCGAGATGGTCTGCTGGGCGCCCGCGGCCGCGTCGTGCGAGAAGAACGCGGGGGGCAGCTCGTACGAGCTCGAGTATGGCCATCGCTTGAGGCCGTTGCCATCGCCGATTGGCACGGGGGGCGGCACCCCACTGGGAAAGGTCAGGTGGTTCGCGGCCCAGAGGAGCTTCTGCTTGTCGGCGGGGGAGACGAACCGCTTGTCGGGGAGGGCAATCTGGTCGTAATCCGCGAGCACAAGCTGTGAGTACAGGATGTGGGGGATCCAGGCCTGGATGGGCTGGATATCGGTGCGGTTCGCGAGTCGGCGGATGATGTCAACGGCCTGGTTGGCGGCGGCGCGGTTGTCGTCGTTCCCGTGCATATTGAGCTCGGGCCATTGACTGAGTTGATCGGTTGCGCGCCAACTGAACGTCGCGACCTTGTCCTGGAAGTCCTCGCCGTAGTTGTGGTGCGAGGTGGCGAGTGACTTCAGGTTGGCGAGCGAATCGCTGAGCGAGCCCTGGCGATGGGAGTCGGAGGCGGCGACGATGAGCATTGCGGCGAGGGCCGCGATGATGGCAAGGATAACGATCAGTTCGACAAGCGCAAAGGCACGATTGGTTGGTGATCGCATGAGGGGCTCTCGGTCGCGGTAATCCAGGTGATTCATTGTCCACATCCCAGGCCGGCGAACCACGCCGACAGGAACGCCGTGATATCGGCGGTGGCCACGGTGCCGCTGTCATCAAAATCGGCCGTGGGTGGGCCGCCAGCCAGGCCTGCGAACCACGCCGTCAGGAAGGCCGTGATGTCGGCCGATCCGATGGCGCCGTCGGCGTTGAAGTCTTCGGGCGCGTGCGGCACGGCGGTGACGACGCCGTGTGTGAACGTCGTCGCCGTGTTTGCGAACTCGAGCGTGTAGATCAGTTCGCCAGCGGAGGAGAACTGGCCGTCGCCGGGGCCGACGGCCTGCGTGTCAAAGACGATGTTGGTGATGGTGCGGGCCGGGCCGGGATCGCCTGGAAAGGCGAACGGGGTGCCTGTCTGCGCGATGAGGTGCCGGCCGCCGCAGGTGTCGGTGGCGACGAGGACGAGGTTGTTGGCGAGCACGATGTTGGCGCCGGTAACCCGGGCGAGGAAAGCGACCTGGCCCCGGTCGTTGAGGCTCGGCTCAAGGAGCGAGCGGAATACGGCGCCGGCGGCGAGGCCCGGGGCCTGATCGCCCTCGCGAGCGACGAGCACGGGCGAACCGCCCTGGGGATAGAGCCAGATGCCGGCGTTATTCGTGGCGTCAATCCCGCTGCCCTGGGGGCCGATGATGGCTGCGTGGAGGGCAAGGTCGCCAGCACTGTTCATGGCGGGGCGGCGGGAGAAGGACGAGAACTGGCCTTCCGCGACGTCCGGAGGGGCGTGTCCTTCGAGGACGAGCAGTGAAACCGCAGCGCCGTGCGTGCCGCTGCGGTCGGCCCAGATGCCCTCGAGCGGCGACGCTTCGCTGGTTACGGAGCCCCAGAGCGCCACATCGCCGTCGTCGCTGAGTGCCGGTTCGACGGCGAGGTCAACGAATAGCTCCTCGGTTCCGGGCGCGGCCGTCCCCGCGCGTGCGACCAACTGCGGCCCGCCACTGGCCGGGACGTTGTAAAGCGCCAGGCCGATCACACTGTCGCCGGGAACATCATCGACCGAAGCACGGAAGGCGACGGCGCCATCATCTGACAATACCGGTTGACGGAGATGGGTGAAGGTAAACCCAGCGGCGCCGGGCGCGGCGTCGCCGGCGCGGGCGATCGGGAGCAGTCCGCCGGGAAGCCCGACCCAGACGGCCGCGCCGTTGTTGGCCGTGAGCGCGAGAGTGCCCGACTGGTTGAAGCGGGTGAGCGTGATATTTGCGAACGGTGCTGGCGTCGCGAGGCCGGGGGCGGCAAGTGTGTCGGCCGCGCCGCTGCTCAGGATGGCGGCACCCGGCTGTGTGAAGATCGCGGCCTTGGCGGGCACGGTGTTGCCGCCGCCGGGCGAGAATGAGCCGGTGTAGGCGATGTTTCCCACGGCGAGGAACGTGGGGTCCATCAGGCCGCTGATGGCATCGGCGTTACCGATGATCGGCGAGGGCTGCCCATCGACGGCGAGGAGTTCAAGAAGCCCGGCGCGATCGGACCAGAGCGACCCGCGGATGGGGCTGGTTGGGAGAGGGCCCGCGAGGGCGGCCCAGAAGAGTGTGTCGCCGGTGGTGTTGATCCGCGGGGAGGCGAAGCGGTCGAACACGATGCTTGCGCCTTGACCCGGCGCTGGCTGGCCGCTGAGGGCGATGGTCTGATAACGGACGTCGGGGGAGGCGGCGACTCCGCACACGACCGTGAGCATGAGTAGGACAACAGATGCCTCGCGGCGCGATGTGTGCTGCATGCTGAGGCTCCCGTTCCTAGCCGCCATCAAAAAGATCTGCACGCGCAGCCTGGAGCTGAGCGCGGCCTCTACCCGACCAGCAGCTTACCACTTCAAGAGCGGCGGGCAAGAGCCGTGCGCCGCGCCTGTGCGCTAAATCATGGTGTTCGAGGATGCGAAGGTCGGAGACTTGGGAAATATAGAGAAACGAGAGAGCGTGTGGAGCCTCGGGCTATTCCAACGGTTCGCTTTCGATGCTGGCCCGCTCGCCGGCGAGTTTCTTCTCGACGTACTTCTTCATCCAGGTCTCGAAGCTTTTACCAGCCGCGGGGTCGCGCGGGGAGAACTCGATGCGCCGGACATCGGAATACGCGACGGTCAGGTTGGGGCCGTCGGGGGGCATGAGGCGGACGAAGGCGTCTCGCGGGGAGGGGCTGTTTGGGGAGGGGGCGCGGACGCGATCGAAGAGGTAGCCGCTGGCGATAGTGCCATTGGTGAGGGTGAGTGTGACGTCGCCGCGGAAGTCAAAGGCTTGTTCGAGCACGTCGGCGGCCATGTCGGGGTGGGTGATCTCGGCGACGAGGCCGGCGACGGAGGGTGCGTGGTTACCGCCAACTTCAGCCTTTGACTTGGTCTCTTGGGGCATGGTCTTCTCGGAAGCGGGCAGGGGTGAGCAGAGCGGGAAGGTCACAAGCCGGTCCAGGTGGCACCTCAGCCTCCGAAAGATCGGCCGGTTTCGGGGTCCATCATTTTAAGGCCTTCGGTTTTGCACATGCGACCGAGGACGGCCCAGGCGAAGTCTTCATCGATCAGGGTGACGATGACCTGTTTGACCTCGTCGGTCGAGCTGGGCGCCTCCATGGTGAGGCCGGGGCCGTAAAAAAGGGCCATACCGGGTGAGTCGCCGTACCCCTCCGGTCCGGAACCATCTGGCGAGATGTTGTAGCGCGAGAACTGCCGGATGACGTCACGCAGCGTGCCGATCACATCGGTGACACCGACTTCTCCACCGCCCCCCGCACCCTCCGGCCTAAATAGGATGATCTGGCGCTTGCGGGCCATCAGGGGGTTTTCCCGGAGCCCGCGCCGGCGGCGGACGAGCTCTCGTCTGTATCGCCCTGCTCCCCGGCGCGCCGCTTCTTGCCACCTTGCTCCTGGGCGTCGTCGGCAGCGTCCTGCTCGTCGAGCAGGCGCACGGCTTCGTCGACGAGGATCGCAAGTGGGATGGGTTTGAGGAGGTACTTGTCGACGCCCAGCGATTCGGCGTAGGCCTGGTGGCGCTTGCCCTCGTTGGCCGTCACCATGATGACGATCGGGCTGTCCTCGTGCCCCTTGATCTTCTCGAGCACCAGGAAGCCGGAACGCTTCGGCAGCATCATGTCGAGCACCACGATGTCCGGCGGGTCGTCCTGACAGACGGCCACGGCGGCGTTGCCGTCGCGCACCAGGAGCGTCTCGGCGCCCTCGGCCTGCATGACGGTGTCGATCGCCTCGAGGATGTCGGTGTCGTCGTCCACGATGAGGACGCGCACGCCCTCCAGCCTGCCTTCGCTTGCCACGTTGGGTTCATCCTTTCAGGGCAGGTGCAGGGTAGGGCTCTCCTCGCTGGTGGCGGGGGTGCCCGGACGACAAGGTCCCGCGGCGTCAGGCCTGCAAACCGGCCTCGGTGTCGATTCGATCCTCCGCGAGCTCGCCGGGCTCGCGACGGTGCTTGGCCTTGCCCGCCGTCAGCGCATCGCGCCGGCTCCACTCCAAGATTCGCTCGACATCCCCTTCGGTGATCCAAGGAAGCTCGCGAATCTTGTGCAGCAGCGCGGGTGGGAATGGTTTCCCCAGCCTTTCATGGCGCGGCCGGCTCTTCCAGAACCGGTGCATCCAGAGGTTCTGCTCGGGGGCGCGCCGCACCATCTGCTCGATGGCGCGTCGATAGCGCGCGGTGATGTAGAAGAGCGGGTCGGGCTGGGCCTTGTACTGCTCGGGCGTGATGATGTCGATCACGTCGATCCGATAGCGGAAGGGCTCGCCGTTCCAGGCCTGGAACCCCAAGCCGCCGTCGGCGAGCGGGTCGGCGACGTTCTCCTCGGCGCCATCGCGGTCCCACACCAGCCGGCGCGCCTGACCGCACAGGATGGGCGCATCGTGCTGCTGCGCCAGCAGCCCCACGGACTTGTACGTGGATGCCAGACGATTGAAGAACGGGACGAAGAGCCCGCGATCGCCGCCGTTCTGGTCGGCGACAAACCCGACGGGCTCGGCGCGGACCATGACCTCGGGGAGTTCTCGCATGGCGCCGAACTTATCGAGCATGATGAGGCCGCGTCGGGCGCGGGTCCGGCGGGCCCAGCGGTCGAGCGGCGGGAGGTCCAACGGCCGGTAGAGGGCTCGCACCGGGAACCCAAGCAGCGCGATGGTGTAACCGAGTAGTTCCCAGTTTCCGCAGTGGCCGGTGACCATGACGCACGGTCGCTCGGAGAGGAGGCAGCGCACGGCCTGGCCCAGGTTCCCGATCCGCACATGGTCGGACCAGGTGTCCTCGGACATCAGGCGCGGCGTGTAGGACATCTCAACCGCGAGCGTGAAGAGGTGCTGGTACGAGCGGATTGTGTAGGCGCGGCGCTTCTCTTCGGGCCAGCCGGGGAAGGCGACGGCGAGGTTCTCGATGCCGCGTGAAAGACGCTTGCGATTGAATGGTGCGAGCGCGAACTTCTCGCCGAGGAGCTGGGCGGTGTGGACGGCGCCGGCGAGGTCGCCCGCGCCGAGGGCGGCGATGGCGGTGCGTATTCCGACGTACATCGGGGTGCCGAGGATTCGGGGGGCGCGCCGGCGGGGCATGGGCAAGCGTATGGAGCGAGGAAAGAAGAATGAGCCGGCTCGGGGCCGGCTCCGTTGGGTGTTGCTTTTCTTCCGTATCCTGGCTCAGTCTTCGGGGACGTGATCACTGGTCACGACTTCGCGGAAGCGCTTGCGGAGCTTCTTGGTGCTTGATCCCTCGCCGGCACCGGCACCGACCTTGCGGTCGCCGATCTGCGTGACTGCGATGATCTCGGCGGCGGACCCGGTCAGGAAGACCTCGTCGGCGGTGTAGAAGTCCTCGATGCGCATCGGCTTGACGACGGCCTCGATACCGACGTGGGGGCAGAGCTGCTCGACGACGAAGCGGCGCGTCACGCCCTCCAGGATCCCGGCCTCAGAGGGCGGCGTGTAGAGCACACCTTCCTTGATGGCGAAGATGTTGTCGCCCGTACACTCCGTCACATAGCCCTCGAGGTTCAGCATGATCGCCTCGAGGCACCCCTGCTCGATCGCCTCGGTCTTCGCGAGGATGTTGTTCAGGTAGTTGAGGCTCTTGATGCGGGGATCAAGGCAGGGGATAGGCACGCGAGGACGCTTGGCGACGACCACCCGCATCCCCGTGTCGTACATCTCCTTGGGGTACAGCGCGATCTGGTCCGCCACGCAGATCACGCCCGCGATCGGGCACTTGAAGGGATTGAGCCCGAGCGAGCCGGCCCCGCGCGTGACCAGTAGACGGATGTACCCGTCGCTCAGCCCGTTGGCGGTGATGCACAGCCGCATCATGTCCACCATCTCCTGCTGGCTCATGGGGATCTTGAGCTTGATCCCGTCGGCGGAGCGCCACAGGCGGTCTATGTGCTGCTGGCACTTGAAGATGGAGCCGCGGTACACGCGGATCCCCTCGAATACGCCATCGCCATAGAGCAGGCCGTGGTCGTAGACACTCACCATCGCCTGGCTCTTGGGAACCAGGTCGCCGTTCACGAAGATCAGCGGCTTCTCGCCTTGGCCGAACGTGTTAGCCGCGAAGTTGGCCTTCCACGGCGTGGCGCCCAGCGCGATTTTTTCGGACTCGCACGGGTCGGAGCCGCACCCGCACGAATGGCCGTTGGCGGACGGCTTGGCGCCCGGCGAGGCGACGGTTGAAAGTGGAGCAATGCCTGGCGGTGAGTTCATCGTCGTGCTCCTCCCTGGCGCCCTCGCCAGACCCACCCTTAACCCCGCCATCCCACACTCCACAATCGCTTTTAGTCACTCCGAGCCGGTTCCCCAGCCTCGCCGCGATCGAATCACGTCCACCGTGAGGCCGCATGGTAGCGGCCGCCAGGAGTCCGTGTGATAACGGGAGCGACCAGGTGGCACAAACGAAGCCCGCATTTCAGTGACGTCTCTCGTCTCACTCTCTAGGCGTCGGTCTCTAGGCGTCGGTACTACGCACGGCTGGCTGCATCCGGTTCACGAGGTTCCGAGTCAACCGAGCCGGACATGCCGATCAGCGAAGATGGGATCGATCGCCGGGAGGCAACCGACACGGCGGGCAGCTAGAGCCTTCGCGGCTCAGCGCCAGAGTTGATATCCCGCTCCGCCTCGAGATGTTCTTTCTGGCGCGAGGAATCGGCGAGCAATCGCGGCAGCCCGGCCAGACCGAGCGCCGCGGTCAGCACGAGTCCGATCACCAAGAGCACACCCTGCCAGCCGCCCAGTTTCGCACCAGCCGCGACCACGGCGAGAACGCCGATCACCGCGATGAATGCGAGGAGGATGGCGCTGCGCTTGGCCCACGCATCGGTAGGCGGCAACTTCTCCACCGAGATGAGTTTCATGTCCTGACGGACCAACTCCTCGCGTTCAGGGGTGATGCGCGGGGCCTCGGCAGCTTTGATCGGGTCTCGCGGGAAGTAGGCGGCGCCGGAGGTGGTGCCGCGGGCTGGCGAATCGTGCGAGGGTGTTTCGTCCATGATTGAAAGTACTCCCTGATTCAGACCGTACAGCGAAGCCGACGGCTGTCGTATCGGGAGATGGCCTTAGAAATCCCAAGTTGGGTGAGGGGCTGGCCGGGTGATGAGAGCGGCGACAAGAGCGAGAGCGGATCGCATCACCCGCGCAGAGCCGTGTGACGAGGACACCTGTCAATCGCCGTAGTGGTGCAAGGATCGGCCTTTGACATTTGCACGCGCGGAAGTACCTTGGTGCATGTCGGGGTTCGGGGGACGGGGTGGGAGAACGCCCGGGCGAGAGAGGTCCGAGAACCATGCGTATCCAATGCGGAGGCAAGGGATCGTCCCACGCCCGGATCACAGTCGCGGTGGCGGGTAGCCTCGCCATGCTGCTCGCGTGCGCGGGGCAGGCGAAGGCGCAGGTGTGGACGCGGGCGATCGTGCGCACCGGGGAGGCGGCTCCGGGGGTGGAGGGCGCGACCTTCGGATTGCTTGGGGTGCCGTTGATCTCGGACACGGGGATGATCACATTCCAGGCCGTGCTCACCGGTGACGGCGCGACGGCGGAGACGGACCACTCGCTCTGGAAGAAGCACAGCGCCGACATTCCCCGGCTGATGGCGCGCGAGGGTCAGCAAGCGCCGGGGTGCCCGCCGGGCGTCGTGCTGGCGGCGATGGACAATCCGATTCCGGGCTCCAACAACGGGGCGGTTGGGTTTTTCACCACGCTGCGCGGCGAAGGCGTGACCGAGGCGAACGACAACGGGGTTTTCATCGCTCTCGCGCCGCAGGTGATGCAGAAGGCGTGCCGCGAGGGCGACCAGGCTCCGGGCCTACCGGGCGCGACGGTGGAGCCGATGACTTTGGAGTCCCAGCGAAACTTCTCGATGGAGCGAGGGGCGCTGTACTTCGGGTTGCCACTGGTGATCGCGGGGGACGGTGTGACGGCCGACAACGACGAGGCGTTATTCAACGGTCACTGGTCCGGGATGATGCCCCGGCTGCGAGAGGGGAGCGTAGCGCCACAGAGCAACGCGGTGGTCGATTGGGTCGAGGTGGGCGACTTTCCTGCGATCTCGCTGAACGCTGCGGGTGTGTTGATAGGGCTCTCGGGGCCCGGCGTGACGCCTCAGAACAATATCGCGGCGTACTCGGGGCCGTTGCCCAACCCGCTGATGATCGCGCGGCGGGGGAACCCTGTGCTGGGCATGCAGGGCGCGGTGTTCTCGGAGCTGGGGGTTCCTCATGCATACGGCTCGGGGCTCAGCGCCCTTCTGTGGGCGCGCGTATCCGGGACGGGCGTGACAGAGCAGAACGACACGATGATGCTGTGGAGCTCGGGCGGGCCCGCGACGGTCGTGGCGCGCGAGGGCGACGGGTTGTTTGGTCAGCCGACGGGGGTGGTGTACGGCGAGTTCGATGCGAACGCGGACGGGGTGCTCGTGCAGTTCGCCATCAAACTATTCCCGGCTCGCCTGGCGGGAATAGGAGTGGACGAGACCAACGATCGCTGTCTGGTATCGAATGCAGGCTTCGCGGCGTTGCGGGTCATCGTTCGCGAGGGGCAGGTGGCACCCGAGTTCGACGGGCCGGGAGGCACGACGTTCGCCTCGTTCGATTCCTATCACATGAACGGGCCGGGGTGGGTGGTGTTCGCGGCGACGCTGAGCGACGGGAACGAGGGGCTGTACGTGTGGGACTCGGCGCGCGGTGTGAAGTTGATCGCGCGCGAGGGCGGGCTGGTGCGCACGGGTCCGGGGGTGTACGGGACGGTCACCGATATTGCGATGTGGGGCTCGACTGGCCCCTCGAATGGAGCCGATGGTCGTCGCACACCACAGAACCAATCGACCCGGATCGTCTTCTGGGCGGCGCTGGCGGCGGAGGGGGGGGAGGCGCCGTCGGAGGCGATCGTGCTGAGCTCAATGTTCGGTTGCACGGCAGATTACAACGCGGACTTCGAGGTGACGTCGGCGGACATCACGGCGTATCTGCAGGCGTGGTTCGCGGATCTTGCGAACGGCACGCACGCCGCAGACCTGAACTTCGACGGGTTGACTGGCTCGGCGGACATCACGCTGTTCTTGCAGCGGTGGTTCCAAGGGCTGATGGACGGTGGATGTTCTTGAGCTGCGCGGGCGACGGGAGCAATGGGCGGGGGGGGAGGGGGGGTGGACTGTGGTAGCCTCGTGCGACCTTCAGGAGGCATGACCATGGGCTTTGTTCAGGAGTTCCGCGAGTTCGCTGTCAAGGGGAACGTGCTCGACCTGGCGGTGGGCATCATCATGGGGACGGCGTTCACGAAGATCGTGAACTCGCTGATCAATGATGTGATCATGCCGCCGCTGGGGTACGCGATCGGCGGGGTGGACTTCAAGAATCTGGTGTTCGTGATTCGAGGGCCGGTGAAGGACGCCGCCGGCGTGGTGACCGCCCCGGAGGTGGCGATCCGGTATGGGGCGTTCATCAACACGGCGATCGAGTTTGTAATCGTGGCGTTTGCGGTGTTCGTGATGGTGAAGGCGATGAACAGGGTGATCCGCAAGCGCGAAGTGGTGGTGGTGAAGGTGTAGACAGAGCGCCGTGGTTCAGCGGTCCGAGTGCTGCATGAGCGTGACGTCGCCCGCGTAGGGACTGAGTTTTAGCTGGTCGCGCAGCTCGGCGAGTCGCGACTCCTTCTCGGCCGCGAACCGCGGCGGCCAAGCACAGTCGAGCAAGTGCCAGGCGTCGGTCTCGTAGCCGGTGTAGATGTACCGCAGTGCCACTTCGAGCGGATCGGAGACCCAGGTCGAGAAATTCAGTTCGGTGCTACTGCGGAAGGTGGCCGCGAGCTTCTCGATATCGGTCACGTATGCTCGCTGTGCGCGCATCAGGTTTGTGTCGATGGTGTAGCCCTCGTCACTCGCGCGGAGCACAACACGCGGATACGGCGAGTTGCCACCGCCAGTCCACCAATAGGCAAACGTCTTGTCGGTCGTAACGAACTCTGGTACGCCGTCGTAATCGAGATCGACGAAGCCGCCGTGTGGGAGCACGGCGAGCGGCCTCGCGACACCTTCGGGATCGAGTTCCAGCACGTAGTGAGATTCAAACGTGTGCGAGTTGCCACCGTTGTGGGTCGAGATGATGAGGTCCGGCACACCATTGCCGGTAACGTCCGCGAATACGGTGGGTCCATCACCAAGATCGACCCAGAAATCGGACAAACGAAAGCACACGCGACCGCCGTGCCGCAACGTGATTTCTTGTAGCCCCGCGCTCGCCTTGTGGCGACGCACGGCTTCCCACTGGCCATACGTGTGCCGGGCCATCATTCTCCAACGGGTCTTCATGTACCGGGCGTGCGCCTGGTAGGCCACTGGGGTGACAGCGACGCCAAGCAGAAGCAAAGCGGCGAGCATGAGCCTTGGACTGCGGCGGCTTCGGTGCAGCGCCCGCTCGCGCTGGACGGTCTTGCCGCATTCCGGACAGGTCAGCCCGGTGAGGCCAGCCATGTCGTACCAGCAGCGGGGACAGCGACGACGGCCGCGGGCGCGATCGCAAAAGAGCCCTCGGATGAAGAGCGCCGTAGCGATGGCGACGAGCAGCCAGCAGAGTCGCGGGTTCGCAATAAGGAGCCAGTCGTTCATAGAACGGGCCCGAGCATACCGCGAGGCCGTCGAGTTCCCAAAGGGGGTTCTCTAGAACTCCGCCTGTTTGGGCGCGCGCGGGAAAGGGATGACATCGCGGATGTTCTGCATCCCGGTGCAAAAGAGGATCAGCCGCTCGAAGCCGAGGCCGAACCCGGCGTGGGGGACGGTGCCGTAGCGGCGGAGGTCGCGGTACCACCAGTAGTCCTGCTTGTGCAGGCCCATTTCATCGAGGCGGCGGTCGAGAACCTCGAGGCGCTCCTCGCGTTGGCTGCCGCCGATGATCTCGCCGATCTTGGGCACGAGGACGTCCATAGCCGCGACGGTCTTGTTGTCGTCGTTGAGCCGCATGTAGAAGGCCTTGATGCCCTTGGGGTAGTTCATGAGGATGACGGGCTGCTTGAAGTGCTCCTCGGTGAGGTAGCGCTCGTGCTCGGACTGGAGGTCCTTGCCCCACTCGACGGCGTACTCGAACTTCTTGCCGGAGTTCCGCAGGATCTCGACTGCCTCGGTGTAATCGATGCGAAGGAAGGGCTTGTCGATGACGTGCTGGAGGCGCTCGATGACACCCGGCTCGATGCGCTCGTTGAAGAATGCCATGTCGTCGGCACGCTCGGTGAGGACGGCGCGCAGGACATACTTGAGCAGCTCCTCGGCGATGACCGAGTCGCCCATGAGATCGCAGAAGGCCATCTCGGGCTCGATCATCCAGAACTCGGCGAGGTGCCGGCTGGTGTTGGAGTTCTCGGCACGAAAGGTGGGGCCGAAGGTGTAGACGCGCGAGAGGGCGCAGCAGTACGTCTCAACGTTGAGCTGGCCGGAGACGGTGAGGTTGGTCTCTTTGCCGAAGAAGTCCTGGGAGAAATCGATGGAGGAAGAGGCACGGGGGACTGGGCACTGGGCACTCGGAGAAGGTGATGCGCCGGGCGTGGGCCACGGGGCGAGCTTGTCACCGTGGTCTTTCATGGGGCGCACAGGCGGGACGCCTGTGCCACCAGCACCGGCGCCCGCGTGCGGGATGTTCAAGAAATCGAGCGTGCTGACGCGGAACATCTGGCCGGCCCCCTCGCAGTCGGCGCCGGTGATGATGGGCGTGTGCACCCAGTAGAAGCCCTTCTCGTGGAAGTAGCGGTGGACCGCCATCGCCAGGCAGTGGCGCACCCGCGCCACGGCGCCGAAGGTGTTCGTCCGCACGCGCAGGTGCGCTACCTCGCGCAGGTACTCGAAGCTGTGTCGCTTCTGGCTGATGGGATAGGTGTCGGGGTCATCGACCCAGCCGATGACACGCACCGCTCCGCCGTTGGCTACCTCCGCGACGACCTCAACGGCCTGGCCCTTGCCCTGCGACGCCGCGAGCGTGCCATCGACCTCGATAGAGCACCCGGTGCCGAGCTTGGCGACCTCGCTCGCGTAGTTCGGTAGGTCGGCGCGGGCGACGACCTGGATGGCATCGAAGCAGGTGCCGTCATGCACCGCGATAAAGGAGAGGCCGCCGTCGGCCTTGGAGTCGCGGCGGGTGCGCACCCAACCCTTGACGGTTACTTTCTCTCCGGGCTTCGCGCTGAGCGCATCAACCACACGCAGCCATGACATGACCAGTGCTCCTCCCCCCTCTCCCCCTGTGGCCTCTTACCGACTTTCGTATGACGAAAGCGGGGCCCGCGATGGTAGCGGCGGAGCGCGTGCGCGATGGCGAAGGCGGTCAGTGAGAGAGGACGGCATCGAGGCGGCCGCGGCGGGAATCGAGCAGCTGAACGGCGGCCGTCGCCGACAGGGAGCGGCGGTGCATGACGATAGCAACTTTGACCAGTCCGCCGGCGGCATCGAGGAGTTCGAGGGCGGGCTGCCGCTCGAGGCCTGTGAGATGCGAGATGATGCGGGCGGCGCGGTCGCGGAGCTTGTCGTTGCTGGCGCGCAGGTCGACCATGAGGTTCTCGTAGACACGCCCGGTGCGGACCATGAGTGCCGTGGAGATCATGTTGAGGACGAGCTTGGTGGCGGTGCCGGCTTTCATGCGGGTGGAGCCGGTGAGGACTTCGGGGCCGGTCTCGATCGTGAGGAAGTGGTCGCAGGCGGGGGGTTCGCGCAGGGTCGTGCAGGTGAGAAGACTGGTCAGACAGCCGCGGTCGCGGGCGAGCCGCAGGGCGCCATGCACATATGGAGTCGTGCCGCCAGCGGCGATGCCGAGGAGCGTATCGCCGGGCGCGAGGTTGAGCGCCGCGAGGTCATGATGCGAGCCGCAAGGATCGTCTTCCTTGCCTTCGCTGGACTTGCGGAGGGCGCCGTCGCCCCCGGCGATGATGCCGATGACGCGACCGGGGTCGAGCTGGAACGTGGGCGGGCACTCGGAGGCATCGAGGACTCCGAGGCGGCCCGAGCTTCCGGCACCGATGTAGATGAGGCGACCGCCAGACTCGAACCGCGGGGCGAGTTCGACGACGAAACCCTCGATCATCGGAAGCGCTTTGTGGACCGCCGCCGCGACGGCCTGGTCTTCGTCATTGATAACGGCGAGCACGTCGCGCAGCGAGAGCTCATGCAAGCTCATCGAGCGCGGGTTGCGCAGCTCGGTCACGATATGTGACCGATCCGGCGGACTCGCGGCGATGGGAGCTGAATCGTTGGTAGCGGCCTCGGGAGCTGGGGTTGCCACAGCTTGCGCGGGAACAGGGGGAATAGTGATCCCAGAAGGCAATCCGCCGGGGAACACCCACGAACCGGCGACGGGCGCCGTGGCTTGGCCGGGCAGGCGGGTGATACGCGGGATCGTGATCGGAACACCGTCGTAGCTCAGCCCGCCGAGAACGGCCATGCAAACGGCCTCGCGCATGTCGATCGGAATACCGGCTTCACCTACGTCTCCTGTTTCGTCGGTCCGAACGACTGGACGGCCGTTGGCGTGCGAGACCTCGGCGATGAGGGCGCGGTTGTGGACGCCACCGCCGGCGATGATGATTTTCTGACCCGCGCCGAGCCGGCGCGCGATGGTTTGCGCGATCGCGCGGCACCCTGTTCTCGCGAGGTCGGGGCCGGAGATCATCGCGGCGGCCTCATCGATCCAGGACGCGGGCTCGTCACCGGTGCCGAGAGAGCGGCGGCCGGATGCTTGGCGCTCGAGCAGCGATTCGAGCTTGGCCAGCAGTGGGACATTGACATGGCCGGACATGGCGGCAGCGCCATCGCGGTCGAATGGTTGATTGAGGGATCGCGCGGCAATCACATCGAGGAGTTGATTGCAGGCGCAGATGTCGAAACCGTCGGTATCCTCGGGACGGGCGCCGAGGCGAGTCGCATTGGAGAAGCCGCCGAGATTGAGGATGGTGCAGGGCTGTTGATCGCGGAAAAGCACCCAATCCGCTAGCGGCGTGATTGGGGCACCCTGCCCGCCCGCGTCGAGGTCGGCGGCGCGGAGGTCGAACACAACGGGAGTCTTGAACTCGTGAGCAAGGGTGGCGGGGTTGAACAGTTGGAGCGAGAGGGGAGGTGCGTGGGCGAGCGTCTGGCCATGGACGGCGATGAAGTCGGCTTTGTAGCTGCGATCGTGGCCGCTCACGAGTTCCCGAACAACCTCGGCGTGACGGAGAGAGAGTTCGCGGGCGAGCCGAGCGAACTCAAGACTGGTGATGGGGTGCTGGGCCTGGACGGCGAGGAGCGTCGGGCCGAGGTCGCCCATTGGAATCGAAGCACCCGCGATGAAACGGCAACGCATGGCCAGACCCGTGTCCTCGATGCGAACGAGGGCCGCGTCGATTCCATCGCAGCTTGTGCCGGACATGCAACCGATGATGTGGCGGATGTGCATGAGTGAGGTTACGGAAAGAAGGATGAAGAAAGGACCGGACAAAGGGCAACGGAGAGAACTGTGAGCGCTAAGACCACGAAGGTTGTCAGCTCTCCGGACTTGGGTGAAGGCGGGACGCGATAGCGGTAAGTACTTTGGTGCTTTGGGCGAGACCGCCGGGCCGGTTGCGCACGCGCCAAATGTTGCTGTGTTCATCAATGAGTAGGTGCATGCGGCGGGCGAGATCCGCGGCGGTGGCGGATGAAGACGGGGCGCGCGAAGCGATGGCCCCCTCGACTGCGATTCTGGCCATGGCGAGTGTGTGATCGAGTTCGCGGGCCATCAGGGCGTCGCGCATGGGAGGGCGCGAGCGAGCGAGAGCGCCAAGGCGGTCGCGACAGGCGAGCCAGGCTTCGAGCGGTGCATCGATGGCCGGGCGGCCTTCGGGGCGGTAGAGGTCGATAAAGAGGGCGGAGGCGTTTTTGATGTTGGCCGCGGAGCGGATGGGCCGGTCGAGATCACCGAGTTGATCGATCCATGTGGCGAGGTTGGTGGTGGGGTCGTTGAAGGCGTGGAGAGAGATTGAGTGGAGAAGATCTTGGTGGCCAACGCGCACAAACGGGACGCCTGTGCCACCAGGAGCAGTGCCACCAGACCCACTAAGACTCCCACACCAGCTCGCCTGCGCGGCCTCGGCGATGCCAAGCAGCGCAATTGGCCAGTGTTGATGGTGCCCGTTGTCGCCCCAGTCAGTGATGAGGTAGCCGGAGGCGCCCGCGGCGAGTCCCTGGGCCGCCGCGGCATTGATATTCGCAGTTCGCTCGCTACTACGACCGGTGATGGAGCGCCAGGAGCTGGTGCCGGGGCAGACCCAGGCCTCGTTGCCGTTCTCACGGAGGCAAGTGATCCAGTCGGAGAAAGCCGCATCGGGCTCGTACCCCCAGGCAAGGCCGAGGATGTCGGGCGCCATCATGCGGAGCGATCCGGGGTGCGAGAGGGCGATATCGGCCCACATCATGGGGCGCTTGCCGAGCGAGCGCGCGGTGCCGGCGATGTGCTCGACGAACTCGAAGTACACGGCGGGGCGGCCGCGGCGGGCGACTTCGTCGCGAGAGCGGCCCTGGCCGACATCAAAGGTCTCATCGCAGCCGATGTTGATGAGCGGGGATGTGAAGCAGGGGGCGAGCTGGGAGAGAAGGTCGCGGACGAGCCCCAGGCTGCGCAGGTCGGTGGGGCAGAGCGAGAAGGGGCCGGAGCGCCTGAAGTGACGGCCGAAAAACTCGAACTCCCAATCGCCATGGGTCTCGGCCAGCGGGGCGTAGCGCGGGTGCTTGAGCCAGTGCGTAAGGTGCCCGAAGCAGTTCTGGTTGGCGGCGAGAGCGACGCCGCGGGTAGAGGCGTAGGCGTCGAGGTGGCGGGCCTCGGCGGGGGTGATGGGTGACCACCCGGACCAGGCTTCTTCATGGCCGGTGTACGCGAAGGTGTGCTCGGTGTAGAGCTGGAGGTGGTTGAACTTGAGAGAGACGAGGAGGTCGATGGTGCGCTCGAGCTCGGCGAGAGTGGGTACCTTGCAACGGGAAACATCGAGCATTACGCCGCGAGTAGCGAAGGCGGGCCAGTCGTGAATGTGCAGGGGCGGGGAGCGGTCGGCGGTGGCAAGCCGGAGCTGCGCGAGGGTGGCGCGGGCGTGGCGGAGCCCGGCGTCGGTGGCGCCCGTGAGCGTGATGCGGGCTATGCCGCCCGGCGCCGCTTCGATGCTGAGCGTGTAGGTCTCGGGGCCGGTCGCGAGGAGCGCGGGGTCGAGTGATTCGACTGTGCCGGTGCGCTCGGTGAGGGGGATGGGCGCCCCACCGGTGAAGTGAAGCTCCCTTGGTGTGGGAAGGAGTGGAATCATTGGTGGCCGGGGATTGTTCGCAAGTATGCTCTGACCATGTCGGAGCAGTCGGCACAGAAGCCCGAAGGAAGCACCGTGAGCGAAAGCCCCGCCGAACGGCTCTTCGGCGTGCTGACCCAGCACGCGGACCGAGGGTGGAAAGCGGAAGAGACGAACTCCGCGCGGCTCGCGGCCAGGGCAAATCTGGTGATCGCGGGCGTCTCCGCAGTCATCGGATTCAGGCTCTTTGGGATCGGGGGTGAGACGGAGTTGATGCTGGATCGGCTTATCGCGCTCGATTCGAGGGCGGGGATGTTCTGGGTGTGCTGGTTGGGCACGCTGGTCTGTCTCGGATGGGCGCTTCTCATCGCGCTGGAGATGGTGAGGGCACCAACCACGTTGGAAGAGGATGGAGCCGTTTCGAAGCCGTCGGAACCCGAAGAGGGCGCCACGTCCAGCCGCCTGCTCTTACTGCCGCCTGAGAAAGTAGCCGATCCGACCACTTTGACGCCGGAAGGCTGGGCGGCGACCATCTTCGAGGCGACCTATAAGAGCTTTGTCAACCTGCAGGAACGGAATGCCGAGCGTCGCGATGCGGTCGATGCGGCCCAACTCACCTTCTTGGGATCATTGCTGCCCTTGTTCGTGTCGATTGGGCTGTACACTTGGGTGGCGTATGATGCCCGAACGGCAAGAGCAGAATCTGCTGAGGTGGTGCATGTCGAACCAGAAAATCCAGAATCTCGAGACGCAGGACAACGCGGTCCTGAAACTCGACCCGAAGGTGCGGGAGTCGCTGGCTAGACTTGGTGCGCGACTGAAGCAGCACGAGAAAGTCATGGCCTACTACGCTAAGCGCAAAGGCCCATTCGGAATTCGCAC
Source organism: Phycisphaerales bacterium (assembly GCA_014379385.1). Classification (GTDB taxonomy): domain Bacteria; phylum Planctomycetota; class Phycisphaerae; order Phycisphaerales; family UBA1924; genus JACMLW01. Next base: position 9,779 of record JACMLW010000104.1, on the reverse strand, counting down.
CTCCGTCTGACTCTCCGCGTGCTACATCGGCGTTGACGCCGAAGAACCGACTTGGTCCCCGAGCCGCTGCGGTCGCACGGTTGGTTACTTGAAATATGCTGTCGGCCGACCTGCTGGCGCTCTCATACGACGGCGGTACTTATAGCTCTTCGGCTTCGAGCTCGTGCATCACGAGGTCTTCGTAGCTCTCGCGCCGACGGACGACGAGGGCCTGGTCGCCATCGACAAGAATTTCGGCGGGTAGCGGGTGCGAGTTGTACCGCGAGGCCATGGACATGCCGTAGGCGCCGGCCCCGAAGACGGTGAGCAGGTCGCCGCGGGCAACTGGGGGGAGCGGGCGGTCCTTGGCGAGGAAATCGCCGCTCTCGCAGACGGGGCCGACGACGTCGCACTCTTCGAGCGTGCCTTGGACATTGGGACGAAGAGCACGCTCGGTGGGTTCGTGGTCTGGACCGACCGCGGCGGGCCAGATGAAGTGGAACGCGCCATAGAGGGCGGGGCGGATGAGCGTGTGCATGCCGGCGTCGCAGACGACGAACTTGCGGTCGCCGCTCTCTTTCACATAGAGAACGCGGGCGAGGAGCACGCCGGCATTGGCGCAGATGGTGCGGCCGGGCTCGAGGATGATGCGGAGGCCGCGGGCGGCGCGCTCGCGCAGCATGGGGACGATGGCCCGGGCGTACTGGTCGAACGAGGGGGCGAGGCCGGTGGTGTAGTCGGCGGCGAAGCCCCCGCCGATATCCAGGGTGCAGATGGGGAACCCGTCGCGCTCGAGGTCGTCGCTGAGGGCGAGAGATTTCTCGAGGGCGCGGACGTAGACGTTGGGGTCGGTGATGGGGGAGCCGAGATGGAGGTGGAGGCCGGTGAGGCGAGCCGAGCGGTCGCGCCCGAAGCGGGCGAAGAAAGCGCGGGCTCGCTCGAGGTCAACGCCGAACTTGGTCTCCTTCAGCCCGGTGGAGGTGTACTTGTGGGTCTTGGGGTCAACGTCCGGGTTGACGCGGAGCGCGGCCTCGGGCGAGGCCATTTCCGGGGTGCCGGCGCCGAGGGAGCGGGCGATGGACGCCAGCGTCTGGAACTCGGACTCGGACTCGATATTGAAGAGGCCGATGGGCTGGTCGGCGTCAGGGACGTGGGAGGGGTCGTGCCGGTCATCGCCCAGGCGTCCGAGGGCGTCGCGGATCTCGTCGTCGGTCTTGCCGACACCGGCGTAGACGACCTTGTCCATGGGGACGCGGGCCATGCGGGCTCGGTAGAGCTCGCCGCCGGAGACGACGTCGAGGCCGCTGCCGCGCGAGGCGAGGAGGCGGAGGACGTGGATATTGGGACAGGATTTGACGGAGAAGCAGATGAGGGGGTTGAGCTCGGCAAAGGCCTGGGCAAGCCGGTCATAGTGGAGGAGAAGGGTGGCGGCGGAGTAGACGTAGAGGGGCGTGCCGGCGCGGTGGGCGAGCTCGGAGAGATCGATCTGCTCGCAGAAGAGGCGGCCGTCGCGGTACTCGAAGTGGTCCATGCGGCGATAGGGTAACCGGGCCGGCGGTTCGGGGCGGGTCGAGGGCGCGACGTGTGGTATGCTTGATCGACAGGCGGGCGGGAGGAGACGACGGTATGCGCGGCACCAGCAGCGGCAGTTATCGGAGGCGTGCGAGCGGGTTCACGCTGATCGAGCTTCTGATCGTGGTGGCGGTGATCGCGCTGCTTATCGGGATCTTGCTGCCGGCACTGCGAGGGGCGCGGGAGTCCGGGTGGACAACCATCTGCGGGAGCAACCTGCGCCAGATCGGGACGGCGTCGCAGTTGTACGCCGACACGAACCGATCACGGCTTTGGGAGCGAGAGCAGTGGTATAAGATCGAGACGGCGCCGGGGAGCGGCGTGTACCAGCCCGGACACCTGTTCGATTACTGCGAGAATGTGGACAAGGTCGCGGAGTGCCCGAAGAACAAGCGGAGGGGGGCGAACTTCAACGAGACGCCTGTGCCGGGCTCGGCGAGGTTCTTCAACCGGGCGATCGACTTTGATTACACATTGTTCTCGCGGATGCACGGGCTGCGGATGGACACGGATGTGCGGATGGCGACCTTCAAGAACCCGGCCGCGGGCTCGCCGCCGAACCTGCTCACGCCGTTGAACGCCGCGACGATGCTGACTCCGCTGAACGGGCTGATGATCTTCGTGGAGGAAGACACGAAGTTCAACAACGAGCAGTTCGCGGACGGGCGGTGGGGGAACGTTGACCAGATCACGAGCCGGCACGGAGACCGCGGGAACGTTCACTTTCTCGACAACCACGTCGAGGTGTTCAAGTTCAATCACGGGCCAAGGCCGGATGTGGACGAGCCCAAGGACTTCAACTGTAACGACGTATACGTGCTCGGGAAACGCGACTCGTGGGTGCGCGCCGAAGCGGTGAACGAGCAATACGGACGGATGAACAATCCGTAGGCGGTGGGTCCCGGGTGATCGGAAAATCACCGCCCCTCGCGGACCCGGAGCGCCTTGAAACTCTCGAGCCGCTGCGCGTGGATCGAGCGATCGGGCTCGATGGCGACGAGCGCCTCGAGGTGGCGCTGGGCCGTATCAAAGTCGGAGCGGCGGATAGCCACCCGGGCGGCGAGTTCGCGGTAGTCCGCGTCAAACGGAGCAATCTGGGTGGCCCGCTCGGACTTTGCGGTGGCGTTGGCCCAATCACCCGGAAAAGCCGCTGCACTCGCGGCACGCTGCGCGTACAGGCCGGCGAGTTCGGCGGCGAACGCGGCCGATTTCTGCTCGCGGGCGTCGAGGTACTCCAGGTGCTCGATCGCACTAAATCGGCCCTGATCGGCGGCCTTGGTCAGGAAGTGCGCGGCGAGGTGGCGATGGGGCATCGGGTCTACGGGGCGTGCCCCGGCGTATTGACGCAGAAGGTCTTCGGCCCCCTCGGCGACAGCACCATCGTGCTCGGCGGCCCACTTGGCGATGGCGAGTTCGAGCAGCGCGGCGTGGCCGGGGTGTTTCTCGAGCAGGGGCCGGAGCTCGTCGAAGGTCAGCGCCTCCGGGCTGGCGGTCTGCGCGGTCTCAAGGATCTCGGCGAGCGTGGGCTCCCCCTCTCGCTCGCGCATGCCCCACTTCGTCAGTTCGCCGGCAGCCCACTGATGGAAGCGTTCGAGGAACTCGCTCTGGGTGGTCCCGAGGACGACGGTGAACGCGGCCTGCTCGCGGGCGCCCTGGGCATAGAGGTCCATGAGCTTGAGGGGAGCCTCAGAGCCCCAGGTTTCGACGATGAACTGGTACATCCAGTGGCCCTGCGCATAGGCAAGGGGGCGGTCGATCGGGCGGCGCGGGCGGATGAAGCCGAGGTTGATCCCGTTGAGGTCGAAGAGGCCGTCCTCCTGGTGCATGCGGGTAAGAAGCTCGCAGGTTTGATAGTCGCGCGAAGACTGTTCGAGAAAGACCGCCGCGGCCTCGGTGAACCAGTGGGGGATGCGGTTCCCGGTACGAGAGAGGGTGACGGTGTGGGTGTACTCGTGCCGGAGGACGCGGGGCCAGTCGTAGGTGCCCAGGTGCTTGGGTCCGTCGCGCGGAGATTCCATGGCGATCACGGGACCGGTGGCCGCGGCGATCGTGTGGATGCGGGGCATGCCGACGATGCGGACGCCGAATGAGGGATGATCGGGGAGAAGGTCGATGACGGTCTTCTGGGCGGGTTCGTGGCGGATGCCGCCGGGGCCGTCGCCGCAGACGATCGCATGGTTGGCTTCGAGGGGGCCGAGCATCTCGCGGGCGAGGATGGCGTCGGGGGCTGGCGCCGGCGAGCCATCGGGGCGCGGTGCGGCGGGTTTATAGCGGACGATGAAGTGGTCGCTCTCGACTCGCTCGTAGGTTGCGAGGTCTTCCGCAAGGCGGAGTGAGTTGTCGGCGCGGACGTTGAAAGGATCGAGACGGGTCGCGGTGCGGAGGGCGGCGCGGGCCTCATCATCGCGGCCGGACTGCATGTGGAGGAGGCCGAGCTCGATGTAGGGCTGGGGCCATCCGGGGAGACGATCTCGCGCTTGCTCGAGGTAGACAGCGCTCTGGGCGTACTGACGGGCCTCGGCAAGGGCCTTGCCGACCTCGAAAATGGCTTCGGGGCTGCCGGGCGACATGGTGTCAAACTCGGCGAGGCGGCGATCGGCGGAAGCGAAGTCGTAGCGAACGGCGTCGGCGGCGGCGCGGAGTGCCAGCAGATCGCGCATGCGCGGGAACGTGGCGAGCGCCGCGTCGAGCAGGGTCACGGCGAGATCTGGATCGTTCTGTTTGATGGCGGCGCGGGCGCGGATCATCGCCGCGTAGGGCGAGGTGCCAACGGCGGCGTGCTCGGCAGCCTCGGCGGGCGCGGCGCGGAGATCAATCATCGGGGCCAGTTCATCAAGGCGGGCGGCGAAGCGTTCGGCGGCGTCAAAATCGAAGGAATCGACGGCGAGACGGCCGAGCATGTTGAGCGAACGGGCGCTGCGGAGGTCGAGGGAGCGAGCCTGCGCGAGCGCCTCCTGGGCGGCCATCGCGTTGTCCTTCTCGAGCAGGAGCGCGGACTCTTCAACCAGGGCGGGGTGATGAAGGCGGCTGTGCTTGGAGCGCACCTGACCAAGCGAAGCCATGAGGGTGTGGTACGTCGGGAGGGGGGCGGCCGGATCGGCGGCGGTTTCGAGCCGAGCGATGAGGGCAGCGAGGCGGACGGCTTCAACGATTGCGGTGGGGTCGTCGAGCGTGCCGGCGGCGAGATCGGCGAGGGTGGGCGCGGCAGCCGTGAGCGCCTCGGCGAAGGAGCCGCGAGAGGCAAGGGCGAAGGCGCGGATGCGGACAGCGCGGGGCGAGCTCGCGTCTTTGAGCAGGTTGAGCGCGGCCTCTAGTTCGCCGCGGAGCAGCGCGGCGTCGGCGCGATCGAGCGGGTCGGCGAGGGGATCCGAGAGCGATTGGTGGGCGATCGCGAGGGAAGCGAGTGCGGCGCGGGCGCGGCGGGCGGGGGTGTCGAGGTCGGCGGGCTTCCAGTCGCCGTGGAAGATACGGAGGTCGCGGGCTTCGTCGGGGGTGAGGTAGGCGGCCGCTAGCGCGCGGAGGACGGGCTCGGCGAGCGGGGGCTCGGAGCCGGCTGGGGTTGAAGGGGCCGTGTCGGGCTGTAAACCGTGCGCTCTCAGTGGAAGCAAGGACTGTGAAAGGCAGGCCACGAGAGCGAGGAGCAGCGCGCTGGTGGGCCGGTGCAGGTTGAAAATACTGGGGTGATGCATGGCACACTCCGGCTCGTCAGGTGCGATCACTTGTCAGTATCGGACGGTTTGGGAAGGTCATCGACCTGTTCCGCCCAGCCCTCGGGTGTTTGGCCGTCGAAGCGAGCGAGTGTGACGAAGGACTTGCCCTGGTGGTCGAGCGGGTTTCTCTTCATCTCTATCAGGAGCACCTCGGCGGCAGAGCCGTCGGTCTCGATGGTGCGGGCCATACGGGGCAGGAGGTCGGTGGTGCGATACCAGATGCGCACCTCGCGGAAATCATTCGCCTCGTCAGTATTGGGCTTCGGCACGAGCTTCAGTTGGTACGTCGTAGCGAGGAGGATGCGAAGCGAGGGCGCATCGGGGATACCCTCGAGCGGATCAACGAGCGTGACGTCGAACCGGGCGAGGATCTCCTGCTTGCGCTGGCCGATGGGAATGGGGAATGGACCCTGTCCAATCCTAAGCGGGTCGGCGATCTCGCCGGCGGGCACAACACGGCGCTTGATGATCTGGCGCTGCGCGGCGTCCTTCTCGATGAACCATTCACCATCGAAGATGTAGCTCTTCTCTTCCTTTCGGTTCTCGCTGCCGATTTGCAGCGTGGTGAAGTCGATCGCGAATCGCTTGCGAGAAGGGGGAGCGGCTGGTGCGGGCTTGTCGGGATCGGTGACCACGACGGATGACTGCGGCTCGGCAAGGAACCAGAGCGTGCCGCTGCGGATCTGCACTTCGCCACCCTCGATTGCGCCGAAGTTGCGGACGTACCTCACACGGGCTGTGAGGGATGCGAGACCCTTGTCGGCCGTGGCCAAGGCGTCGAGAAGCTCGTCGGCCGTGGTGAATGGGCGAGCGGGTTCGGGTGGCTGGGCCGCCACGGCGGGTGTCGCGCCCGGCTGAGCAACTGCGGGCGCGGCAAGCGAGCCTGCGACCGAGACGGCCAGCGTGATGAAGGTTTGGAACGAGCGGTGCCGAGAGCGTGTCATGGTTGGTTGCCCAGAGGTGCTTGGTGGCATTTCCCACCGAGTCGTGCCGCCCGCCACGAATGGCGTGGTTCCAGATGGCGGTGGCCTAAGACAGTTATACGAACAATCCGGCGCCGGGGTCGGTACGATTGGGCTATGGGCGCCGTCCGACGCGTTCTGGTAATTGTTTGCTCGCTCGCGGTGACGGCACAGGCTGTGGTGCTGTGCCTCGCGACGGGCGGGCGATCGTTCACGCGGTTTGCATCGAAGGAGCTTGCGGCGATGAACCGTGAGCACGGGCTCGAGAGCCTGTTCGATGGCGCCGGCGGCGCGGTGGTCCAGGATCTGCCGACGGTTCAGGGTGAGTTCACGTTCGGCTGGCTCCCGGCGGGTGGCGGGTTGGAGAATCTTTCGGTTGTTTCGGTTGCGGGTCCGGCGGTGCTGGTCTCGCTGCTCGCGGCCTGGCCATGCCGGCGACGGTCATTGAACTAATAGGTACACGATGATTCCAAAGGAGAAGACTTTGCAGACTCGCACGAACTGGATCGCACGCACGCTCGCCGTCACGACGGTCTGTGTGGCCGGCACAGGCGCATTGGCCCAGGACAAGAAGTCCACCGCCCCCCCGTCAGAGGTCGAGCCCGCCGCGAAACTTCCGGCAACAGCGCCGCTTCCGGAGGGGTCCAAGGTTGGCCTCCCGGTGCCCGCCGAGCTGGCGAAGAAGGGGAGCGTGTATCACTGCATCCCCGGGAAGGACCGGCAGGTGTTCTTCCAGTCCGATGCGCCGTTCGAGAAAATCGAGGGTCAGTCCAACGCGGTGATCGGATACACAATCGCGGGGCCGAAGGAGAACCCGGCGGCGCTTCAAGCGGGCGAGTGGCACCTGCCGGTTGCGAGCATGACGACGGGCATCCGCAAGCGCGATGAGCACATGCGGGCGGACAACTGGCTGGGCGCTGAGAAGAACCCCAATATCATCTTCGTGCTGCGCGAGGTGCAGAGTGTGCAACCCGTGGGGAACAAAACAGTCGGCGCCGACACACTGAAGGACTCGACCAAGGCGTACGTGGGGACGCTGGTGGGCGATCTCACCGTTCATGGTGTGACCAAATCGATCGAGGTTCCCGAGGCGACGATCATGTTTGTAAAGGGGAATGACGACACGGCGAAGATCGCGCCCGGCGACCTGATGGCCATCCGCGCCAAGTTCCATGTCAAGCTGTCGGAGTTCGGCGTGAAGAACGAGGTGGTCGGAAGGAAGGTCGCTGAGGAGCTCTCGATCGACACCGCCCTGTATCACTCCACGCAGGAGCCGAGCGCAACGGCGGGCGTGGCGAAGACAAAGTAAGAAAGAGGCCCTGGCACTGGGCGCTGGGCACCGTGCTATGCAGCGGGCTCTTGATCCGGGGGGCCGGGATTGGCACGGCCGGCGAGAAAATCACGAAGCACCGAGGCCGCCGCGAGACCGTCGCGGCGTTCTTTTTTTTGGCCGCGGGTGAGGCCGGAGCGGGCCATTTCCCAATCGGCGGCGACGGTGCTGAGGCGCTCGTCCTGAAAGTGAATGGGGCGCCCGCCGATACGCTCGACCAGCTTCGCCACGAAGTCGCGGGCTTTCCTGGCGCGCGGCCCTTCGGTGCCGTCCATGTTCATGGGAAGGCCAACGACCAGCTCGCCCGGTAGCGAGACCGATGAGGCGGGCCCGAGCTGATCGATGACGGCGCGGCCAACCGCATCGAGCAGGCGTCGCCCGTCATCGTGGCCGATCGGGACTTCGAGCGTTCGCAGCGGCGAAACCAGGCCCGTGAGATCATCCCCTACGGCGAGGCCGGTGCGCTGATCGCCGAGATCGATGCACAGGTATCGCATGGATGACTAGGCGGGGCGCCGCTTCATGTAAAGATGCACCGCTGTGCTTCCGTAGATGTGGGTCTCGGGACCGACGGTGCCCTGGATCGAGAGGTCCACGGGCTCGCCCGGCTCCGAGGTCGGGTCGTTGTCCGCATCGCTCTGGTCGTCGTTGTCAGGGTCGGTGTCGTGGCCCGTTTCATCGAAGGCCGCGTCGATCTCGTCGGGTGTGAGCTCGTCAGTAAAGTCGGCCTCGTCGGCGTCCTCGAGACGAACTTCCTCCTCGTCATCGCCTGCGCCGCTGAGTCGGTTGTCCTCTCGCACGCGCAGGTGCTCCACGCGTCCGGGCTTGCCGTCGCGATCCGGGAGAACCGGCCGGCTCTCTTCGTGAATGGCATGCGTGAAGGGGCACGGTGTGCGGATGATGGCAAAGCCATCATCCGCGAGCATCTGTATGAAGCGCGCGAACTGGTCACGCACGCGGGCCCAGCCGGCTCGCTCACGAACCATCGTGTACGGGGGATCGCAGAAGATCAGGTTCACCGGTCGCGGGCAGCGTGCGAGCGCGGCCATGCCCAGCACGTCGCCCTGCACCACCTCACACCGGTCCCCAGCGCCCAGGAGCTCAACATTTTCGTGCAGGGTCGCCGCAGCCCGTTTGTCTTTTTCGATCATGACACAACGGGCGGCGCCTCGGCTGACGGCCTCGAGGCCGATGGAGCCGGTGCCCGCGAAAAGGTCCAGCACGGCGGCGTCCTCGAAGTGCCCGCGCAGGAGCGAGAACACCGACTCCTTTACGCGATCGGGGATGGGGCGAGTGGTGGCGCCCTGGGCGGGCGAGATGAGCTTTCGAGACCTGAACTCACCGGCAATGATCCGCATGGGCGCAGCAAAGGCGGGTCGCGGCGGCCAGTCAAGGGGAATCTGTTTGAGCGGGGGCAACAAAGGTTCGGCGAAACTGGGACGACGGAAAACGAAGCGTCCGGCTACTCGGGGGAGCCGCAGAGTTCCCGGTCGATCTTGAAACGGAGCACGGGCGGACGTTCCACACCGGAGATGACCTCCCAGAGGGCCTCCTCACCGGCCTCGGTCGCCCAGCTTGCGAACTGGCCGCGATTGTCCTCGGCGTACATGTCGAGGGACGGCGCGCCGACGAAGACGGCGCGGTGGATGAGCAGAAGATCTTCGCTGGCGTACTCGGCCTCGGCGGCGACGCCGAGGAGCGCGTCAACGAGCTTACCGAAGAGGCGGTGGTCTTTGCGGAGCAGCATGTCCGCATCCTGCCAGATGTAATAGCGGCGCTTGAGTGCTCGGCCGGGCGGGCCGGCAAGGTCGCGTCGGCGCAACTGGGCAACGACGCCGCGGGGCCCGTCGATCTCAAGTCGCATGACAGGGCCGTGGACCACTCGCTGGAGCTGATGGACAAAGGACTCGAGGTCGGTAATGTACTTGCCGTCCAGACGACAGACCTCCGTATCGGCCATGGAGGTGAGGTAGGTGGCGAGATCGGCGCCGAAGGTCAGGCGCTCACGGGCGCTGTGCGCCCAGGCGACAAGATGGTGCTCCTCGAGCAACTGAGCGATCTCGACGCGCCAAGCGTTGCTGCACCGCGGCGCGGGCGCCACCAGGCACGGAGGGTCCACGATCGGAAGATTGCCGGCAAGAGCCATGTGTCGCCCCAAGCACCTCACGCCCGCCCGGCCCGGCCTACCCGATGCACACCGATGTCCGCGCGACGAATCCGGCTGCG
>JACMLW010000103.1 GCA_014379385.1 Phycisphaerales bacterium | reverse complement strand
TGCTCCGGCGTCAGGCGCGCGGCGACGTCCGGGGCAAAGTACTTCTTGAGTTCATCGCTCTTCCCAGACTCGATAAGCGTCATCGCTCCCGCGGCCGGCACCACGACATCGCGCCCCGCGATCGTGGCCATCTGGCTGAAGCCGATGACGATCCCCCCCCACGCCACCGTGCCCAGCATTCCCAGCACGATCCCCGCGATCGCCAGCCCCTTGCCTGTCAGCCGGCGCTGCGAGCCCGCGATCAAAAACAGCGATGCGATACCCAGCACCACGCCGATTGTGCCCACCACCGGAATGAAACACAGAATCCCGCATACGAGCGAGACGACCGCCAGCACGCTTACGCGCTGGTCCGCCGGCGTATCGAGCCACGGGTCGCTGCCGAAAGGCTGATGAGGCTGAGAGGGGGTCGCATACGGATTCTGGGTCATAGCGTCAGTTTATAGTTGTTCGAGCCCCCGAGTTTTATTCCTACCCGATCACTTTCCCCACAGCACGCACCCGCGGCCGCCCGGAGCGTGCATCGTTCCACCATGCCCCCGCCTATCGAGTTCGCCCCTCATTCCGCTGTTATCCTGCTTTCTGGCGGGCTCGATAGCGCCACCTGCCTCGCCCTCGCCCTCGCCCGGGGCCGCGACTGTCGCACTATCTCGTTCGATTACGGCCAGCGCCATCGTCACGAGCTCGCTGCCGCGGCGGCACTCTCACCGGGCCTCGGCGCGGCCCACCACCTCGTCGTTCCCGTCGGCCTGGGCGCCATCGGCGGCTCGGCCCTCACCGATCCCGGCATCGCGGTGCCCACCGCCGCGGCTCGTGTCGGAGCGTCGCCCATCCCCACCACCTACGTCCCGGCCCGCAACCTCATCTTTCTTGCGCTCGCCACGGCCTATGCCGAGACCGCTGGCGCCTCAGAGATCTGGATCGGCGCCAACGCCGTCGATTACTCCGGATATCCCGACTGCCGCGAGCCGTTCCTCCGCGCTTTCGAGCGGACGGCGGCGATCGGCACGCGTGCCGGTATCAGGCCCGACGGCACCGCCGCCATCCGCGTGGTCGCGCCCCTCGTTCACCTCTCCAAGGCCGAGATCATCCGCGTTGGCGCCTCACTCGGCGTTGATTTCGGGCTCACCCGCAGTTGCTATGACCCGCAGATCACCGCCGACGGAAAGTTCTTCGCGTGCGGCCGGTGCGAGAGCTGCGCCATCCGGCGCGCTGGATTCCTTGCCGCGGGTATCGAGGATACAACCGTGTACGCTCCCGATCTTGCCCATCCGCAAGGCGCTGCGCATGGCTGACGCGCTCCCGATCGCCGAGACATTTGTCTCGCTCCAGGGCGAGGGCAAGCTCACCGGCGCGCCGAGCTGGTTCGTGCGCCTTAGCGGGTGCAACCTCCGCTGCGCCTGGTGCGATACCCCGCACGCGAGCTGGTCCCCCGAGCAGACGCCGCGCACGATCGCGAGCCTGATCGACGAGGCCCGTGCCGGCGGCGTAGCCCATGCCGTCGTCACAGGTGGCGAGCCGATGATGTTCCCCGGAGCCGTTGCGCTCACCCACGCGCTGCGAGACGCCGGACTGCATGTCACCATCGAAACCGCCGGGACGTACCCGCCTCACGGCCCTGAAGCGGCGGGCGCGGGCGAGCCGTTCCACGCCGACCTCATGAGCATCAGCCCCAAGCTCGCCAGTTCGACGCCCACGGCCGCGCTGGCCGGCGAATGGTCGGCGCGCCACGAGCAGCGGCGCCTCAACTTCTCGGCCCTCCAGGGGCTTCTCGACGCTTATCCCTGCCGCCAACTCAAGTTTGTTCTTTGCGGTCCGGCCGATCTAGACGAGATCGACTCCGTGTTGCAGCGCCTGCGCGGCTGGTCGCCCGGAGACATCCTGCTCATGCCCGAGGGAACCAGCGCACCCGGGCGCGACCTCACGAACTTCGCCGTCCGCGCCTGCATCCAGCGCGGCTGGCGATACTGCCACCGCCTCCACATCGAACTGTTCGGGCACACCCGCGGCACATAACCCACGTTCAGGCCCGCTCATTCAGCCGCATAACCCGCACAGGTTCGCCATCGTGCGCACCCCGCGGCGGCGCCATGGCGCCGTCTTGCGAACACTCGCCTTTGCCCATCCTGAATTGCACAGTTCATCCGCGTGGAAGTGCGGCACGACAGCCTGATTCCTGGACGTGTCTGCCCCTGCAAGTGCCCCGTGCCGGTTTGCCTCCCCGGCGCGGGGCCTTTTCAATTTGACCCTCTCAGGAAACGCGCATTGGGGCGAGACCCCAAGTGCCGCGATGCCCGCACCATGGCATCGTGGGCGCATGGCTCCGATCATTCGCGTCGGCGACCTCGACATCGATCAAGACCTCCCGTTTGAGCGCCGCGAGTGGGTCGTACACAAGCTCGCCTGGGCCACGCTGGGGCTCGTCGTGATCCTCGGGCTGTTGGGCCTCCTCGGCGGCAATGGGCCGCTGTGCGGGCGATCGGTCTCGATGACCGGCGCGCCGATCCCGGCACGCGTCGAGTACAGGCGATACGCGCGACTCGACGGCCATACCAACCTCACCCTTCGCTTGCCGGCGCGCGACTCGTCCGGCGAGGAGACGGTGTGGCTCTCGCGTTCGTTCATTGAAGCGGTCGCGGTCGAGTTGATCACGCCGCGCCCGCGCGAAGAACGAGCCGGCGGCGATCAGATCGTCTACCTGTTTGACACCGAGCCCGGAGAGGGAGCGGTGGTCTGCTTCCGGTACAAGCCCCGCGCCCCCGGTGCGCTCGAGTGTCTTTGCGGCGCGAGCGATGGCACGCTGCGCTTCACCCAGTGGGTCTATCCCTGAGCGCTCCCCCCCCCCCCGCGACCCGATCCCACTTCCTTCCTCCAACCCCGGAGATTCAGCATGGAGTCGGTCCTCCGCTCGCTCACCGTCTACATCGTCCTGCTGCTGATCTTCCGCGTCACCGGGAAGCGCACCCTCGCGCAGATCACCACGTTCGACTTCGTCCTGCTGCTCATCGTGAGCGAGTCGACCCAGCAGGCGATGGTGGGCGAGGATTTTTCCGTCACCAACGCCGTGCTCGTGATCATGACGCTCTTCGTGGCCGACTACGGGCTCGCGATGCTCAAGCGAACGTTGCCGCGCCTGGACAAACTGCTCGAGGGGTGCCCGCTGGTGCTCGTCGAGGACGGCACGCCGCTGAAGGACCGGATGAGGAAGGTGGACGTGGAGGAGTCCGACATCCTCGAAAGCGCCCGCGAGACGCAGGGCCTGGCGCGGATGGAGCAGATCAAGTACGCCGTGCTCGAACGCACCGGGCAGATCAGCATCATTCCCAGGAGGCCCATCTCGGATTAGGCCGCGGCGTTACCTACGATCGGCCCATGCCGACGTACGTCTACGAAATACTTACCAAAGCCGGCGAGGGGACAGGCAAGACCTTCGAGCATGTGCAGTCCATGAAGGACGCCGCGCTGATCAAGCACCCGGAGACGGGTGCGCCGGTGCGGCGCATCTTCACGCCGCCGATCATTGCGGGAAAATGGTCGGACATGAAGGGGAAGGCCGCGCTCTCCAACAAAAACCTGGAGCGTCTTGGTTTCACCAAGTTCGAGAAGAAGGGGAAGGGGTACCATGAGAAAACGGCGGGCAAGCTAGGCCCCCGCGGTTTCGCGCACTGAACCGAGCTGCACCAAAAAACGGAGAGCGCTCGGCGACGCTCTTCGTGTAGTGCCGTGGTCGAACCGCTCGCTACCGCATTGCGCAGAACACGATCGCCTCACTCTCGTCGTCCGCGGGCGCCTCGGTGTACTCCGCGAAGCATTGATATTCCGAGAAGCCCGCCAGCCGGGTCATCATCTCGAACTCGTGCTTGTGGTACCATCGCATCCGCATCGTGCGGAACTCGCTGCGGACCAACTTCCCTTCCTTGAACATCTCGTACTTGATCAGGTCCGTCTGGACCTGCTCCGTCCGGTTGCAGCTCGTCGCCTCATGCATGATCACCGTGGCGCCGTCGGCGCGCGGCGCCACGCGCTTGGCCCGCCACTCGCGATTGGCGTGCAGTTCCTTCCACGGGATGTAGTTCGAGATGTACAGCTTCCCGCCGGGGAGCAGGTGCGCGTGGAACCGCCGCAGCGCCTCCATCGCATCAGCCCGGTCCAACATCAACTGGAACGAGCAGAACGGAATGTAGATCGTCGCGTACTTGCGCGGCAGGTTCGTTTCCTGCATTGCCTGCTCGTACAGCGTCGGCTCAAGGCCGTGCTGGGCCGCTTTGGCGCGGCAGATACGCAGCATGTCCGGCGACAGGTCCGTTCCGTCTACATCCAGCCCATCCCGCAGGTACGGAACCAAGAGGCGCCCCGTGCCGCACGCCACGTCGAGCGCGGGGCCGTTGCCCTCGATGATCCGCCTGCGGAAGAACGGCTCATCGTCGAACCGCGCTCCCTCGGGGAACCAGAGGTCGTAAACCTCCGCCACCAGCCCCTCGTAGTTGAACTCCTCGGTTGAAGGAACCTCGACCGCTCGGGCCGCCAACGACTCCAACGTGCTCATCGGTCCACCTTGGGGCTCTGGCCGTTGATCGTCAACCGAGCGGGATGCCCGAACCAACCGCGCCGGCCCCCAGCGCTAGTTGAGCCATCTCCGTCGGGGCCTGTCGGCCCGTACATCCGTTCCATCAAGTCCACCACGTCTCCCATCGATCCATCCGCGGGCGTCCAGGCGGGGGCCCTCACCACCGCCTCCCCCCGCTTCCCCTCAACCACAATCGCACCATCTATATCCGGGAAATCCACCTTGCAGTTCGCGCATTTCTTGCCATCATAAAATCGGATCGGGCACCAGAACGATTCGACATTACGCAGCATCTCCCCGCCCAGCGAATAGACGCCTGTCATCCAGTCGCAGTACAGGCACCACACGAGATCATGCCCAACGAGACCGCTGAACTTCTGGCGGCTCACATTTACCCAGTCGCCCTGCTTGTACCGGGGGAATCCAACCAGCCACGTCAGCAAGGGGTACATGGCCACTTCGGCCAGGCGGATCACCCAGAACACCGGGAACGTAATCACCGTCACCCACAGGGCCGCGTGGTTCCGCCACCGGCCTACGAGCCGGTTCAGGAACTTCACGATCCTTGGCCCTTTCACAGCCTTCCGGTGCTTCAGCTCGTGTCCGACGATCCAGATGCCCAGCCCCACCATCTGACCCGCCAATACGCCCACGAGACCGCGCCATCCCCATATCACGCCCGCAAGAACCCACGGGGCCCACGTCAGCGCCGCCACCACACCGTCCAGCCCCGGCGCCCGCACCGCCCACTGTGCGAATCGGTCGCCAGCGGAACCCAGCCTCCCTACGAGGCCCAGAAGCGTCGCAAGGATGAGTGTCCAGGCTGCGCCCGCCGCCGCGGCGAACCCGAGAGCTATGAGTGAGGCGTCCACCGCCGGCAGCCTATCGAGATTGGTCGGTCTCTGCCGCGCCTCTGGGCGAAGGCGCGAGCGTGCTGGCGGCCAAAATCACGAGCCCCGCCAGTCCCAGAACCGAGGCCAGCAGATTGATTGGGTATGGGACGCCGCGGTACAAAATACCGCTGACAATTACGATCAGGACGGCGAGCATGATCGCGAGGAACGCGGCGGTCGCGGCGCCGCGCCGGCCGCGCACGCGTGTCTCGAACGGTGACTCGTCGGCGTCCTCTAGCGAGCTGAGCTCGACCTGCGACCAGTCGATCTCGAGCGGCTCGGACTTCATGGCGGTGAGCTCGGCGCGGGCCAGTTCAAGATCGGCGCGGCGCACAACAATACGAGCCATCGCCGGCACTTCTGCACGAAACCCGGTCAGCAGCCCGCCCTCCACCCGTGCCTCGATGCCGCGGGCGCCGAGCGCCGCCGCGATCGCCGCGGCTTCAACCTCGGTGCGCACCGAGGTCAGCGCCACGGGCGAGTCGGGATCAGGCTCGGTGAGTGCGAGGTGGGGCATAGGGGTATTCATAGGAAGGCTGATCGCGCCGGCGTACCGTCCGCGGAACCCGAGCGAGTTTGCCATGGCACCGAGCGAACCAGCAACGCAACTCACCGCGGAGCCGGCGCTCCGATGGCGAGCTGGCCGTCCTGCCGGGCTTTAGGTGTCTGTTCCATCGGGGCCAGTTGTAAAAAGAAACGACCCCGGGCGGTGACGCCCGGGGTCGGTGAGGAGCAGTCAGTTATTTCACAGGCGGGAAGCCTGTGCTGCTTGTGCGCTGTACCTCCACTCGCGGAGGACTCGCCTTTACAGGCCGCAACCGCTGAAGGGCGGGTTGCCGGCGAGGTTCTGGAACCAGCGGTTCAGGAAGGACGTGATATCAGCCGAGCCGGTCACGCCGCTGCAGTCAAAGTCGGCCTTGAGCTGCGCGGTGGAGAGGTCGTTGAACCAGGAGCCCAGGAAGCCCGTGATGTCAGACGAACCGACCACACCGTTGCGGTTCCAATCGCCGGCGCACTCGCAGGCGTCAAGCACGCCGTTGGGCCCGCCCTTGGTATCGAAGCCGCCAACCGGCGCCGCGGCCTGATCGAAGCAATCGAGGGCCGGATTGTTCGTGATTTCATCCGAGTCGCCGAGGCTGTTGCCGTTGCAGTCATTCTGCGGAGAGCCGCAGGTGGTCGTAAGGGTGTAGGAGCCCTCGGCGCCGGCGGCCCAGGCGCGGAGTTGGACGTAGTAGGTGGTGTTGGGCGTCAGGCCGGTGAGGCTGACGGTCGAGGCGAAGTTCGACCCGCTGATGTCATCGCTGCAGCCGATCTCAGTGAGGTTGCCGGGCGAACCGGAGTAGACGGCGAGCACCGAATCGGTGGCGCCGGTGAGCGGGTCAGTCGTGATCGTGGCGACCGAGTCAGAGGGAACGAAGGTGAACCACATGCTCGCCGTGCCGGTGATGCCGGGGAGGCCGAGGTGGCACGAGGGCACCGGGTCGCAGACCGAGTTGGTCGCTGTGGTGTTGTCAACGGTGGCGCTGCCGTTGCACGGGAGGGAGATGGCATTCGAGATATCGTCACCAGGCAGCGTGGGAGCGGGGACATCCGAGATGGTCAGGTTGAACGTGGGGACGTTGCCGGGCTGCTCGGTGGTGCCGAAGAACTGGTGAACGAGGATGCGGTAGGTGACGCCGGCGGTGGAGCAGAACGTGGCCTCTGAGTAGTTTCCGGCGGCGCAGAAATCGTCATTAGCCGCAACGCAGTTGAGGCTCGAGAGGTCGCCGCAGGAGCCGGTGTAGACGGAGATCTTGGAGTCGAAGTGCGGATCGGTGGGGACGGGGGCGCACATGCTGGCCGTCATGGTATTGCCGGTGCCGATCACCGTGTACCAGACGCCGCCCGCTTCAACTTCGGAGGCAACGGTGCCTAGGCAGTTGGGAGCGCCGACGTCGGTGGTCGATCCGGCCACCGTGCCGCTGACGGTCTGGGGGAGAGGTCCTGTGATGGCCTCGGCATTGGCGCAGAGGTCATTGGCGGGCGCGGCGGGCGGAGTGCAGGCGCCGAGATCCTGCATAACAAACTGGAACGGGCCGGTGCCCTGGCTGACAGTGCCGACGCCGTCGATCAGGATGTAGTAGGTGGTATCGGCAGCGGAGCAGAACTGCACAATCGGGTCGCCGGTGGTGGGGGCAACCTCGCAGCCGTCGTCGTTGCCGGCGGCGCAGACCTGTTCGACAACCCCGTCGCAGTCACCTGTGTAGACGCTGATGCGGGCGTTGAACTCGGCCAGGCCGCACATCGTGATCTCGTACGAGGATCCGGTTCCGACGAACTGGTACCACACGCCGCGACCGGTGGTGTGGAGCGGCTCGCAGGAGTTGAGAGTCTCGGACTCGAAGGTGGCGCCGATGGAGGTGCCGTCAACGACAGTGCTGCCCGCGAACGGATCGATCAGGATCGCGGCGGCGCAGGTGTCGTTGGTAGGGGGCGGCGGGGGCGGGGGAAGCTGACGCCAGAGTGTGAAGCTGGTGTTCCAGCGGTCTTCGCAGTCGGGCATGCTGCCGTCGGTCGGGCAGGCGAGGTTGGCGGGGGCGTACGTCAGGAAACCGGGGGTCGGGAACGTGGCCGAACGCCAGCCCGCGTCGCGCTCGAGATCCTCGGCCTGGCCGTCGGCGCCGCAGAACCACGCGGCGTTCGAGAACCCGGTGGAGTTGCCAATGCCAAGTCCGGCGCCGTACATCGTCCAGTAGTAATCGCCGTTGGCGATCGGTCCGATGCTCAGACCTTCGTTGCGGACAACATCTGCCAGGGGATCGGACGCGGCGCCCAGGCTTCCTTGCAGCACGATGGTCGTGGGGGGGTTGGTCGCGGGGTCGCCTGCGCGGGCCCAGAGGATGTACTCAAGGGTTGCGGGGCGGTCGGCGGCCGGATAGAACAGTTCGTGGTCGGTGACGGTGACGGTGGTGGTGGGGTTGCCATCAGCGACGCGCATCGGCATCGCGTACCAGCGCTGCGGGAGCGTCGCGGCAATGTTGCCCGACGACAGGCCGAGGTTGGTATTGGCGCCGTTGAACAGCACATAGTGGTGCTGGCCGGTCGTCCAGACCGTGTCCGGCTGGGCGTAGGCAGACGTGCCCATCGCCGCGGCGGCGAGCAGGCCCTGGATCAGAACTTTCTTACTCTTCATTTGCGAATCTCCTGTGCGATCAAGAACCCATGAGGTGGTCGTTGATGAGCCGGTCACGACGATTGAGCACGTGGGTTCCTTCGCGGGGTCAGCGTGCGATCTCGAAGCAGCCGGGACTACGGTGGCAATCGCAGAGCGTTTTGTTCAGCTCTCATCGAGCGGGCAAGTCCAAAATAGCGAACGGACGCGGGGGTGAAGACGGATCAGGGTCTCCTTTCCCGGGGCTGCGGCGCACTACGCGCCATCATGGGCCGTCATCCGCCATCCGAGCGGCGGAGTGCCGGCGTCGCAACCCCGGACAACTTGAAAGACGGCCGCTCGCGCCAGCCGAATGAACGCGAGCGGACGCCACAACGAGCTATTTTCAGATTGCGTGTAAAGCAACATGCAACCATTTTTATGACATGTTCGTAAGCTAGAGAACAATTGAAAGAATCGGCGGGCAACAACGATCGGCAGGGCTGACATCAAATAGCGCTTCGCTCATATTCAGAAGCGAATCAGATAAACTACCATGACGACGGTGGAAAATCTCGCAGGAAATAGTGCTAAATGGGGCCGGAACTACGAGCCAATGCGCGCGGCTACACGCCGCGAACTGTCGGTTGTGCCAAAAAGCCGGCCCGCAAGCGACCGGACTCGATCAGGCTGATTGACCTCCAACTCGATCCAGACAGACCAGAACAGTCTGCTGCCTTCATGGGACCACAAACCAAGCGGGTTGTCAAGTCTTGACGCGGAGATTTGCAAAGGTTTCGCTTATTGCGGCGTTTCAGCGCGGCGGAAGCGGTTACCAGCGGTGGCGCGAGTGCGCAACGGTTCGCACATTGAGCGGTTTGGCGCTTGGAAAGGGGCGATCATCGGGTAGGCTGGGCCGATCGGGGACCATATGGATGCCTCTGGCGGCACGCTGACGGCTTTATTCACCGATCTGGAACGAAGCACGGCGCTCTGGGAACGCGATCCCGTGGCCATGCGGGCCGCCCAGCACACGCACGAGGTGGCGCTGCGCGAGGTGATCGAGGCGCACGGGGGGAGAGTCTTCAAGACAACCGGCGACGGGGTTTGCAGTGTGTTTAATGACGCGTCGCGGGCGGTAGCCGCGGCCCTGGAGTGTCAGCGGAGACTCAGAACAGAGCCGTGGGGGACGGCGGTTCCGCTGCGGGCGCGGATGGCGATGCATACCGGTGTGCTGGAATCGCACGGTAGCGACTATTTCGGCCGGGCGCTCAACCGGGTGGCACGGCTGCTCGCCGCGGGCCACGGGGGGCAGGTGCTGCTCTCGCAGACGACAGCCGACCTGGCGGCCGAATCGCTGCCGGCGGGCGCCGCGCTGCGAGATATGGGGACGCATCGGCTGCGAGATCTCGAGCGTCCGGAACGGGTACTGCAGCTTGTGCATGCGGACCTGGAGGCCGAGTTTCCGGCGCTGCGGACACTGGAGGCACACCCCCACAATCTTCCTATACAACTGACGAGCCTGGTCGGGCGCGAGCGCGAACTGGGCGAACTACGGGAGTTGTTTGATCGCTCGCGGCTGTTGACGCTTACGGGGAGCGGGGGGTGCGGGAAGACAAGACTTGGCCTCCAACTCGCGGCCGAAATGGTGGAGGGCTTTGTAGACGGGGTGTGGCTTGTGGAACTGGCCAGCCTGGCGGAGGCGCGGCTGGTAGCGCACGCGGTGGCGGGTGCGATCGGCATCCAGGAGTGCGGTGGTGAGAAGCCCTTGCAGGGTGTTGTCTCAGGGATGCAAGCGAAGCGCCTGGTCGTCGTGCTCGACAACTGCGAGCACTTGATCGATGGGTGCGCCGAACTGGCGGAGCAGGTGCTCAGGAAGTGCCAGGGCGTACGGCTGATTGCGACGAGCCGCGAACCGCTGGGTGTGGGGGGGGAGCAGGTGTACCAGGTGCCCACCTTGGCGCTCCCGACCAACGGCGGCGTGGCGGCGGCGAATGCTTCCCCGGCGGTGCGGTTGTTCGTCGAGCGGGCGAGGTTATCGCGACCTGAGTTCGCGGTGACGGAGCAGAACGCGGCCGACCTCTCGAGTGTGTGCCGGCGGTTGGACGGAATTCCGTTGGCGCTGGAACTGGCGGCGGCGAAGATGCGTGCGATGCCGATCGGGCTGCTTTCGAGCCGGTTGAGCGACGCGTTCGGTCTACTGGGAAACGCGGGGCGGGGCGGCAGGGGTGGGGTCGTGGGGGGAACTCCGCATCACCGGACGCTGGAGGCGATGGTGGGGTGGAGCTACCAACTCCTTTCCGGTGAGGAGCGGCTCCTGCTGAGGCGGCTGTGGGTATTCGCGGGTGGAGGGGGTGGTGGGGGGTGGTCGATCGAGGCTGCGGAGGCCGTGTGTAATGGCGAGAGTGGGGTGGAGCGATCAGCGGTGCTTGAGCTGCTTACAAGCCTGGTGCAGAAGTCGTTGGTGGTGTTCGAGGATGCGGGGACCGCGGGGCGATACCGGATGCTGGAGATCGTGCGGCAGTTCGCGCTGGAACGGATGCGGGAGGAGGAGCCGGCGAGCGAGGGGGCGCTGCGGAGGCGACACCTTCTGTACTACTTGCGGTTCGCGCGCGGGTGCGAGCGACGGCTGTCCGGTCCCGACCAGGGGGCGTGCCTGGCGAGATTGGGATCGGAGCATGACAACGTGCGGGCGGCGCTCGATGCGGCCGCGATGCCGGGGATCGATGCGCGGCACGGGGTGCGGCTGGCGACGTCGA
This sequence comes from Phycisphaerales bacterium, assembly GCA_014379385.1. Classification (GTDB taxonomy): domain Bacteria; phylum Planctomycetota; class Phycisphaerae; order Phycisphaerales; family UBA1924; genus JACMLW01. The sequence goes on along the minus strand of JACMLW010000103.1, from coordinate 5,662 downwards.
TGAGCCAGTTCTGGTACATCCGCGGGGCGGCGCGCGAGGGCAGGATGCGGTTGGAGGATGCACTGGGAAGGTGCGCGGGCGAGGGCGGGAATCTGCACGCGCGGGCGACGAACGCGGCGGGTGTGTTGGCGTGGATGTGCCGCGACTTGGAGACGGCGAAGCGGTGGTATGAGAAGAGCCTGGGGATGTGGCGCGGGCTCGGGAGACGGGATAAGGAAGCGGCGCTGCTGAGCAACTTGGCGCTCATTGCGGCCGAGACTGATGTAGAGGAAAGTGTTCGGCTCAACGGCGCATCGCTTGCGCTGTACGAAGCGATCGACGATTCGACGGGGACGGCTCGGGCGGCGCTCAATCTCGGCGTCCTTGAGCTTCGCACGGGGCGGCTCGAAGACTCGCTTAGGCACTTCGGCGTTGCACTGTCGGTGTTTGAAAGAGCGCAAGATGCGCTGCGCCAAGCCATTACGCTCGAGAACATTGGGGAAGCTCGATATCGACAGGCCAAGCTCGCGGAATCAAGAGCCGCCTTTGTCCGGAGCTTCACAATCCGATCTTCCTTGGAAAACCACGAGGGCCTTGCCCAAACCGCCATGTGGCTTGGTATGCTGGCACACCGCCTCGGCGATGCTGGGGCTAGCGCGGCTCTTCTGGGATGGTCTGAGAGCCAACGGAAGCGGATTGGATCGCAGGTTCCGCCAGATGTGCAGGTTGAGCACAAGCGCGAACTCGAGGAGTGTCGCCGATCGCTTGGTACAGAGAAGTTCGACTCGGCGTGGGCGCGTGGGGCGGGGATGGAGCGCCAAGAGCTCGCGCTGTTGGTGGCGGCTGAGCCGAGCGGAGTTGTTGCCCAGATGGGGGCGTCGGGTGTGTGCTATGTCGGAGGGAACACGCGATGCATCACGGGGCAAACGTACTTTCATCTGGTAGCGTGAGGTTCCGCGTGGTTGCGCGTTTCGCGTGCGCTCTCTTGTTGGCGGCGCCCCTGTTTGCCGGCGGATGCTGCTCCGGCCTCGAAGAACAGAACAGGGCTTTGTGGCTGAGGCTTGAGCAACTCAAAGACTGCCCCGCACACGCGGACGACGAGCCGGGCCCGACGCTGAGCGATGAGGCAACCGGAGCGCCGATCTTTCGATCCATACCTGTTGGCGGGAGTGCCGATTTTGACTTCACCATGCCAACGCCGGCGGGAGTTGGTGGGGCAACATACTTGATTGCCTATCTCGCTAACGACGGAACGTCCGATGGCGCGGCGGAGATGTCGCTGCAGAACGTGCAGTACCAGGCGCATGTCGCGCAGGGACACTCAACGTTTCAGGTTACACTTCACGCGAAAAACACACTAACGTCGGTGCATACAGTGAAGTTCTGGGTGGGCAACGCTTCAGATATCGGCAACACGGCTTACAAGGTTCGAATCAACCCGTAGCGGCCGACTCTTTCGCGCGGTGTGTCGGAGTTGTTGCATGTTTTCGAGAGCGCACACGCTACGCCTCTGCGGTTGGACGATCCTCGTGGCGTGCTCTGCCGGATGCGGCGTGCAGCGCGCCGGCTCCACACGTGATTCTCCAGCGAGACAACCCGAGTCTGCGGCGGAATCAGAAACGATCGCGACCGGCGCCCCGATATTTCGAACCGCACCTGGCGATAAAAGCCAGACGATTAGGTTTGAGGGGCTCCAGCGGGAGACCGCGTACCTGATTATCTATCGCGGGGTTGACGCTGAAGGCAATGAACTCGACCGCACGCGGGCACGGGAGTACCTCGGGCCAGATACCAAGGACGAGGGAGTATCCGACGCGAACGGTGTGCTTCCGGTCGTTGTCGACACGAAGGCAGAAGGTGTGGACATCCACATCCGCGTAACAGTCATGAGGAAGAACGACCCGAGAAAGGTCGAGAGCGACGAACAGATAGTTTGCATCTATCGCCCACCGCCACCAGTGCCGCCTGCGCCCGGTCCTGCTCCGCGCTGAGCCTCCTCCACCATCGATCTACTCGATATCCAGCACGATCTTGATCCCCTCGCCGCTCTGCATCAGCCTGAACCCCTGGGCGAAGTCGGCCATCGGCAACTGGTGCGTGATGATGTCCTCGAGCTGAAGTCGCCCCGAGAGCAGCAGGCTCTCCATCTGGTACCACGTCTCGAACATCTTGCGGCCGTTGATGCCGAGCACCGTGGCGCCCTTGAAGATGACGTGGTTGGTGAGGTCGAACGTGATGGGCTTGCTCGGGATGCCCAGCAGCGAAGCCGTCCCGCCCATGCGGAGCGCCTTGAATCCGTCGTCGATCGCGCCGGAGTGGCCCGACATCTCGACGAGCACATCGGGGCCGTCGCCGCGGGTCTGGGAGCGGATGTCGTCGATCCACCCCTTATCGGCGGCGTTGTAGGCCTTGACGGCGCCGAGTTTCTTGGCGAGATCGAGCCGGCGCTGATCGACGTCGGTCACGAAAATCCGGCTCGCGCCCGCCGCCTTGGCCACGGTCACGGACATGAGTCCGATGATGCCGACGCCGGTGATCAGCACGGTCTTGGCGCTCACGTTGGCGGACATGACGGTGTGGACGGCGTTGCCGAGCGGGTCAAGGACGGCGGCAACGTGGTCGGGGATGCCGGGGTGGACGGGCCAGACATTCTCTTCCGGGACCGAGACGTACTCGGCGAAGCAGCCGTCGCGATCGACGCCGAGGATCTTGGTGTCGCGCGCGATGTGGGCGTGGCCGGTGCGCGAGTTGTAGTCGGTCCACGAGGTGATGTGGCCCTCGGCGCTCACGCGCTGCCCGACCTGGGCGCGGGTAACGGCGCTCCCGACGGCGATCACGTGTCCAACGAACTCGTGGCCGGTGACGATCCCGACGGGGATCCGGCTCGCGGCCCAGGCATCCCATTCCCAGATGTGGCGGTCGGTGCCGCAGATCCCAGCCTTCTTGACCTTGATGAGCACGTCGCGCGGGCCCACGGCGGGGACGGCTCGGGAGGAATCGAGCTTGAGTTCCTGCCCGGCGTGGTGCTTGAAGAGCGCCCGCATGGTGGCGGGGACGGCGGAGGTGGTCTTCGGGGTCACGGCGTTCGCCTTGGAAGGTGAGAGTGTCGTCACGCGGCGATGGTAGTCGGGGTCCGCCGCCGCGGACCCTGCGGCGCCGCTCGAGACCGCCCGCACGCGAGTCCGAGAACGCCGCGCCGCGAGGCATCACAAGGAACAGCCTCCGCAACCCCACCCGGTCCGACCGGTTCATCCTTTCGTGCGGGATGTGCGATCCGGGCGAACTCCGGGGCGTGCGGGCCCGCAAACGGGGACGCAGGGTGGGATAGGCTTTAAGCAATGACCCGCGTGGCCGGTCCGACATCCTTTTTTTACGTCGCCATGCGCGCCCGTGGTGGCCGTCGCGTTGGCGTGCGTCAGGCGACGACGGCGGGGGCGCTCTCCGAGTCGCTTCGCCGCGAGAGCCTGCTGCTGATGCGGTGGTGGAAGCTGCCGGTGTGGATCGCGCCGGAGCCCAAGCTGACGCTGAAGGACCAGCAGTCGCTTAACGAACAGCTCGCGCAGTTGCTCAGCCGCGGCGTGCCGTTGGTCGAGGCGCTGGAGGTGACCGCTAGCACGGTGCGCAACGTCACGAAGCCGCGGATCATGCGGATGCGAGAGCGGGTGGCGGCGGGGTCGAGCTTCGCGGACGCGTGCGTTGCGGTGGGTGGGTTCGACGCGGTAACGATCGCGGTGTACCGCGGGGCGGAGCGCACGGGCGACCTCGCGGGCGCGGCGAAACGGCTGAGCGAGACGGCGCGCCGGCAACTCGCGGTGGCGGGCAAGGCCGCGACGCTGATGGTGTACCCGGCGATCGTGCTGAGCATCAGCCTCATCGTGGCGGTGGGCATGCTGATGTTCGTGGTCCCGCAGCTCGGGAGCGCTTTGGCGAAGGCCAACATCTCGCTGCCGCGCTACTCGCAGATCGTGATGGGCCTCGGATCGTGGATGCGGCAGCACGCGACGCTGCTGGCGCTCTGCGCGGGCGGCGCGCTGGTGGCCTTGATCGTCGTCCGGCGAGCGATCCTTGACCTGATCGCGAGTCTTTCGCGCAAGACGCCGCTGTTGAAGGACGTGGTGCTGGCGCAGGAGTCAGCGAGATTCTTCGCGGTGATGGCGGCGATGGTGCGGTCGGGCATCACGATCGCCGATGCCCTGGGTGTGGCCAATCAGGCGGTCACGCACCCGGCGATGCGAACCCAGCTCGAGAAGCTGCGGACAAGGCTCATCTCGGGGGGTCTGCTCGCGACCCTTATCGAGGAGGTCAAGGCTCTGCCGTTGGCCACGCGCCGGCTGCTGATCGCCAGCGAGCGCAGCGGGGATCTTGACGCGGCGTTCAACACCCTTGCGGCCGACATGGCCGATGAGGTCGACAAGCGATCGGCTCGCCTGCTCGCCATGCTCGAGCCCCTGCTCATCGTCGTCATGTTCCTTGTGATCGGCTCGCTGCTGATCTCGATCCTGCTCCCCATGCTCACGCTCAGCGGCCGCGTCGGCCGCCGATGAAACGTACCCAGGCCATACCGCCACGATGGTGGCGTTAGGAGAATCAAGAGATGAATAAGGCTGCATCAGTCGCCCGCGCCGGCGCCAGGGCGTTCTCGCTGATGGAGATGATGCTGGTGGTCGTGATCATCGGCATTCTCGCCACAGTGGTGGTGGTGAATCTCGCGGGCGGGGCCGACGAGGCCCGGCGCGGCGCCACCGTCACGACGATCTCGCAGGTTAAGGGGGCGATCACCACGTACTACACAAAGTACGGCTCGTACCCGGTCACGCTCGACGTGCTGGCCACGGGCAGCCCGGCGCTGCTCGAGAAGGTGCCCAACGACGCGTGGAGCAATCCGCTGGTCTATATCCAGCCCTCGGATATCCAAGGCAAGGCGTTCAACCTTTATAGCCTCGGCCAGGACAAGCAGGGCGGCACGGCCGACGACATCAACGTGTGGACCATGGACCAGCCCCAGTAATGCGGAGAAGCCGTGCACATCTTGTGCTGACAGGGAAGCACGCGACGGCGGCGCGCCGAAGATCGCCCCGCGGTCGACCCGCGCCGATGGCCCGCGCTGTCACGCTGCTGGAAGTAGTCTTCGCGGTGCTCCTGATGACCACGGTCGCCCTCGCCATCATCAGCACCATCGCGTTCATCGCGAGGCTCGGGGCCGTCAACGAACAGACGCTCGCGGCGTACGAGGTGGGCAACAGGCTGCTTCTGCAGAACCTTGACGATCCGGAGCAGATGCCCGACGCACGCCTTCCACTCGCCTACGGCGAGCGTCACCGCTTTGCCTGGGAGTTCACCGAAGAACCGGTGCGCATGAAGGTGAAGCAGGACGAGCGCACCCAGCAGGCCGAGGCCAACGTCTCCATGAGCCGCTACCGCCTCGCCACCGTGCGCGTGTATGACTACGAGCAGTTCTCCACTGGAGGGGGACGGCGCGGCGAGGAGCTGGCGGTCCTCACGCGGTTGTACGACCCGTTCGGCGTCACCGTGTTCAGGAATAAGGATGTCACAGAGCGGGTCGCGACGAGCGCCGCCGGCCTCCGCCGCATCATGGAGAGCATCAACCCCGGTGGCGGCGAGGCCGCGCCAATGCCGCCGGGCGAGCAGCCGCGCGGCTCGAGAACCGCGCCGGAGCGCCCGC